>PWTE01000340.1 GCA_003563915.1 Nitriliruptoraceae bacterium | reverse complement strand
TCGGTGAGGTACACCAGTTTGGAGGCCTGCAGGGCCGACGCGATGGCGCCAGCGGCCAGGTCCGCGTTGACGTTGCGTTCGATGCCATGGGCATCACGTCCGACCGTCGCGACCACGGGCACGAAGCCGTCGTCAAGCAGTTCGTCGAGGTAGTGCGCGTTGACCTGCTCCACCTCGCCGACCAGGCCCAGGTCCTCACCGGCCGGTCCGACGGCGGGTCGGACCTGCAGCAGCCCGGCGTCCGTGCCGGCGACGCCGACCGCGGGTGCCCCGGCATCATGGACGAGGCCCACCACCTCGGGGTTGACCTGCCCGAGCAGGGCCATGCGCACCACGTCCATCATGGACTCGTCGGTCACACGCAGGCCGCCGATGAAGGTCGACCCGACCCCCAACTGCTCGGCGAGGGTGCTGATCTGCGGACCGCCGCCGTGGACGATCACCGGTCGGAGCCCGACGAAGTGCAGCAGCGCGACGTCCGCGGCGAAGGATCGCTTGAGGTCCTCGTCGACCATGGCGTTGCCGCCGTACTTGATGACCACGGTGCGTCCGTGGAAGCGGGTGATCCACGGCAGCGCCTCCCGCAGCACGGCCGCCTTCTCCTGGGCCACCTCGATGCGCTCGACGGACACCCCGTCGGCGGCGGTCACGCGGGTCGACGCACCCGCGGCATCGCGGGCGCTCTGGCGACGGAGTTCGGAGGACATCAGGACCCCTAGGTCGTGTACTCGGCGTTGAAACGCACGTACTCGGGGGTCAGGTCACAGGTCAGCACGGTCGCGGCAGCGCTCCCGACACCGAGGTCCACATCGATCGTGACCTCGTCCCGGCGCATCGCGTTGGCCGCCATCGCCCGATCGAAGCTGGTGGCGACACCGAACCGGCAGACCGTCACGTCGCCGCAGGCGACACTGACGCGGCGGACGTCGAAGTCCACCCCGGCGTTGCCGAGGGCCATCAGGATACGGCCCCAGTTCGGGTCTCCGCCGTGGATCGCGGCACGGACGAGCAGCGAGGTCGCGACCGAGCGGGCGAGCTGCTCGGCATCGCCTTCGGTCTCGGCCCCGCGGACGGTGACGCCAGCGACGCGTGTCGCGCCCTCGCCGTCGGCGACGACGGCGCGCGCCAGATCGGCGCAGACGGCATGCAGCCCGGTGGCGACCACGTCCAGCCCCGGTGGCTGTTCCGCGGTTCCCGTGGCCAGGAGCGCGACCGTGTCGCTGGTCGAGCCGTCCCCGTCCACGCTGATGCGGTTGAAGGTGCATCCCACGGCGTCGCGCAGCAACTGCTTGAGCAGGGCCTTGTTGAGTGGCGCGTCGGTGGTCAGGACCACCAGCAACGTGGCCATCGCGGGTTCGATCATGCCGACACCCTTGGCCATCCCGGCGACGACGCACCGACCACCGCGCTCGTCGGTCACCTCGAAGGCGACCTCCTTCGTGACCGTGTCGGTGGTCAGGATCGCGGTCGCCGCGTCGTGTCCGCCGTCGGGCGAGAGGGCGGCTGCAGCCTGCGGCATCGCCGCCTCGATCCGCTCTATCGGCAGCGGGACACCGATCACCCCGGTCGACATGGGCAGGACCGCGTCCGGTTCGAGCCCGAGCTCGTGCGCAGCGGCGCGGGCCAGCCGCTCGGCGTGGTCCTCCCCTTCGGCGGTGCACACGTTCGCGTTCCCGGCGTTCACCACCACGGCACGCGCCTGCCCCCGGGCAGCGTGACGTTCGGCGACGACGCACGCGGGGGCCTTGACGAGGTTGGTGGTCGTCACGACGCCGACGCTGGCCGGGGTCTCCGCGACCACCAGCGCCAGGTCCGGCCTCCCGGAGGGTTTCACGCCGCTGACGACCCCGCTGGCCCGGAACCCGGGCGTGGCGGTGACGCCACCCGGCAGCGGGTGCAGTCCGGCGCGGTCCGTGGGACCCCAGCCGGGGATCACGGGTACATCCCGACGACCGGGACGCCCAGGGTCTCGGGTAATCCCAACATCAGGTTCGCGTTCTGCAGCGCCCCACTGGCGGCACCCTTGCCGAGGTTGTCGGTCACGCTGGTCACCACCACGCGACGGGTCCGAGGATCGACCACCGCGGAGACGTGACAGGCGTTGGAACCGACGACGGCCTTGGTGACGGGGAAGGTTCCCGATGGGAGCACCTCGACGTACGGCTCGTCGGCGTAGGCGTCCCGTAACGCCGTCTGGACGTCCTCGGAGGTGACCTCGTCCTGCAGTTGGGCGTACGCCGTGATCAGGAGTCCCCGCGGGATCGGCAGCAGGTGGGGCGTGAAGGAGATCGCCCCCACATCACGACCGTGGACGGCGAGGTAGCGCTCGATCTCCCCGGTGTGCCGGTGTGCCGGGGCCCCGTAGGCGGTGAAGCTGCTGCCTACGTGAGAGGCGTGCAGCGTCTCCTTCATAGCCCGGCCGGCTCCGGTCGTCCCGGACTTGCCGTCCACGACGACACTGCCCGGCGCGACCAACGGCGTCAACGGCAGCAGGGCGAGCAACGTCGTGACCACGTAACAGCCAGGGTTGGCCACCAGCGTCGCCTCGGCGACCTGGGCACGTGCGTACTCGGGCAGGCCGTACACGGCGGGGATAAGATCGGGCCGGGGATGGTCCTCGCCGTACCAGGTCTTGAACCCCTCCGCGTCCAGTCGGAACGCCGCCGAGAGGTCGACCGTGCGCACGCCGACGTCCGCGAGCGTCGCCCCGAGCTCGAGTGCTGGCCCGTGGGGTGTCGCGAGGAACACCAGGTCCAGTTCCGCCAGCTGCGCCGGGTCGACCGCATCGAAGGTGCGCTCGCCGGGCAGGTGCGGCAGCAGCGACGCGATGGGTGTCCCGGCCTGGGAGTGGGCGGCGACGACCGCCGGATCCATCTGCGGATGGCCGGCGAGCAGACGCAGCAGCTCGGCGCCGCCGTAGCCGGAGGCGCCGACGATCCCGACCTGGAAGGTCATGGGGTTCCTCACGACGACGTTCCCGACAGTCTGCAGGAAGATGCAGGTTCATGCAAATCACTGCAGGAGGTCGAGCGGGACCGAGGCCGCGCTGCGGGTACGACCGACGCACTCCCCCCGTGGCGCTCCTTCTCAGGCCTCGGGTGGTCGGCGTAGACGCTTGATCTCGCCCCGGTGCTTCTTCTGCCGGATACGGCGCTCCTTGGACGCACGGCTCGGTCGCGTCCGTCGCCGTCGCTTGGGTGGGGTGAGCGCCTCCCCGACCAGCGCGCGGAACCGGGCGAGGACCGCCTCGCGGTTGCGGTGCTGGCTCTTGTGCTCCTGGCCGGTCAGGATCAGCACGCCCTCACCGGTGAGACGGTGGCCCAAGCGCTCCATGATCCGCTCGCGTTGCGCGTCGTCCAGGGCGCGGCTGTTCGCCACGTCCCAGCGCAGCTCGACCTTGGAGTCCGTGGTGTTGACCGACTGGCCGCCTGGCCCACCCGAGCGCACCGCACGCACGTCGAGTTCCGCCTCGGGGACCGAGACGCCGTGGGGCAACCGGACGGAGCTCACGCTCACCAGCGTACGCATCCGTCCGCCCGACCCCTACCGCCGTCGCCTCAGCGTCGGAGGGTGGCGCCGATCTCGTTCGCAGCGGCCGCGACGCGATCGATGACGGCTTCGGCGTCCTCGTCGGTCAGTTGGCGATCGGGGTCCTGGAGCCGTAGCCGGATCGCCACGCTGCGCCGCCCCGCTCCCAGCTGTTCACCGCGGTACTCGTCGAACCACCACAGCCCGTCGAGCAGCGTGCCGGCGCCCTGTCGGACGGCCGCTTCCAGCGAGGCGTACGGGACCGCGTCGTCCGCGACCAGGGCGACGTCGATCGACATCGACGGGTGACGGACCAGGGTCCGGGCCGGCACCGGCGGGTGACCTTCCCGGGGGATCGCGAGCAGGAAGGGCTCCAGCAGCACCTCCCCCGCGACCACGGGTTCCGGAAGGTCACGTTGCTCCGCGACGGCCGGGTGCAGTTGACCGACGACACCGATCTCCGTGCCCCGCAGGTGCAGTGCAGCGGTCCGCCCCGGATGCCACCCCTCGCGGTCGACGGGGACCCGCTCGAGGTCCCATCCGGCCTCACCGGGTGGCGCGAGGCGCGCGACCAGGGTGTCGACGACGGCCAGCAGATCGTAGACCGACCACCGGTCGTCGACGTCCAGCCAGTCGTCGCCGAGCCGCAGACCCTGGGCGACCAGCCCCAGCGCTCGGGGCTGCACCGGCAGCGCGCCACCCTCCGGGTCCGTCCAGCGCCAGTCGTCCTTCACCGTGGCATCGAGGGCCCGGGCGAGGTCGTCCTCGACGGGCCGGAAGATCCGCCCCAGCTCGACGAGCGCCGTGCCGGCCCGCCCCTGCCCGACGTTGCGGCGCACCGCCTGGAGGAGCCCCTCCAGGAGGGTCGGGCGCATCGCGGACGCGTCCTGGGCCAGCGGATTGCCCAGGACCACCCGACCGTCGGTCGGCACCAGCCCCGCGAACGGCTCCCCACCCACGAAGGGGCGCGAGATCGACTCGTGGAAGCCGAAGCTGAGCGCCAGCTCGCGGGCTTCCCGCTCGGCGCGCTGGGCCGCGGTCAGACCGCCACGGACCGCCAGCTGCGGCAGCGTCGAGGGGATCGCGTCGTAGCCGTGGAGGCGCGCCACCTCCTCGACGAGATCCGCGGGCCGCGTGAGGTCGCGGCGCCACGAGGGAGGTGCCACGTCCAGGGCGTCCTCCGCGGTGGCCGCCACGTCGCACCCGCCACGGGCCAGCAGTGCCGCCTGCTGTTCCGTCGTCAGGTCATCGACCCCCAGCAGGCTGCGCACCCGCTGGGGTTGGAGCACGATGCGCTCGCGGTGGGCCCAGGCTGGTGTCCCGGCCGCCGTCGCGCTGTCGGTCCCCGTCGCGGTCGCTCCCGCCAGCTCGAGCAGGAGTCCCGCGGCCCGAGCGACGGCCCGCTCAGCACCCTGCGGGTCCACCCCCCGCTCGAAACGGCGGCTTGCCTCGCTCTCCAGACCCAGACGGCGCGAGGTGCGACGGATCCGGACCGGGTCCCAGACCGCAGCCTCCAACAGGACCCGCGTGGTGTCGGGGGTCACCTCGGTGTCCAGGCCACCCATCACCCCGGCCAGGCTGACCGGCCGTTCGGCGTCGTCGATCACCAGGTCGCCGCTCACCAGCGGACGGACCTGGTCGTCCAGGGTCGTCAGTTCCTCGCCACCGGTCGACTCGCGGACGCGCAGGGAGGGACCGCGGAGCGTGGCCAGATCGAAAGCGTGCAAGGGTTGGCCGAGCTCCAGCATCACGTAGTTGGTGACGTCCACGACGACGTCGATCGGCCGCATCCCGCACTGGGTGAGCCGCTGGGCCAGCCACGGTGGTGACGGACCGATACGCACGTCCTCCAGCGCCCAGGTGGCGAAGGTCGCGCACCCATCGGTCACGAGCTCGACCGGGATCGTCGGCCCAGGCGCCGGTTCCGGCACCTCTGGCGCCGTCCAGGTGGTGTCGAGGATCGCGGCGAGGTCCCGTGCGACCCCCAGCACGCTGAGGTGATCGCCACGGTCGGCCTGCACCGCGATCTCGATCACGGGTTCCCCGACCGGGATGACCTCGGTCAGGTCGATCCCCACCGGCGTGTCCGCCGGGAGCACGAGGATCCCCTCGTGGTCGTCGCCCAGTTGGAGTTCACGCGCGGAGGCCAGCATCCCGTGGGAGGTCACGCCGCGGATCGGTCGTGCCTCCATGGTCATGCCCGGGATCGATCCGCCGGGAGGCGCGTGCGCGACGACGTCACCGACGTCGAAGTTCGCCGCACCGCAGACCAGCTCGATCTCGCCGTCGCCACCATCACCCGTGACGCGCACGACCCGGAGCCGGTCGGCGTCGGGGTGAGGCTGATGGTGGAGCACCCGTGCGGTGCGCACGCCAGCGGTCCCGGCACCAGGACGGTGGACGTCCTCGACCTCCAGCCCACGCAGGCTCATGAGCGCGGTCAGCTCATCGACCGAGAGTTCGACCTCGACCATCGAGGTCAACCAGGAGAGGGGCAGTTTCACGGTGCGGTCCTTGCCGGTGAGGTGGTCGTGGGCGGCGTGGCCGGGCTCAGAAGTGGGCCACGAAGCGGACGTCCGACTCGAAGAACTCCCGGATGTCACGGACGCCGTGCCGCAGCATCGCCACCCGCTCGATCCCGATCCCGAAGGCGAACCCGCTGTACCGCTCGGGATCGATCCCGCACATCGCCAGGACGTTGGGGTCGACCATCCCGGCGCCCAGGATCTCGAGCCACCCGTGGTTGCCGCCGGGCGCGTCGAAGGACACGTCGACCTCGGCCGAGGGCTCGGTGAAGGGGAAGAAGGAGGGACGCAAGCGGATGTCGCGATCCTCGCCGAACAGCGCCCGCGAGAAGGCCAGGAGCGTCCCACGGAGGTCCGCCATGGTGATCCCCTCCCCGACCACCAGGCCCTCGACCTGGCTGAAGACCGGTGAGTGGGTGGCGTCCACGCTGTCCGCCCGGTAGGTCCGCCCCGGGACCACGACCGCGATGGGCGGCTGCTGGGTCGTCATCACCCGGGCCTGGACCGGCGAGGTGTGGGTGCGCAGGACGACATCGTCGAACCCGTCGACGTAGATCGTGTCCATCTCCTGTCGGGCCGGGTGGTCGGGTTCGATGTTGAGCAGGTCGAAGTTGTAGACGCCCGCCTCGGCCTCGGGGCCCTCGGCGACCTGGAAGCCCATGCCGATGAACACGTCCAGCATCTCCTGCTCCACCTGGGTGAGCAGGTGGGGGCGACCGGGTCGCAGACGTCGAGGTGGCAGGGTCAGGTCGAGCCGCTCCGACTCGAGCCGTGCCGCCAGCGCCGCCGAGGCGAGTTCCGCGTCACGGGTTGCGTAGGCCGCATCGAACTCCGCCCGGAACGCGTTGAGTGCCTGGCCGAGCGCTCGGCGTCCGTCCGGGCTGAGGTCCTTCATCCGCTTCTGGACGTCGGCCAGCTCCGAGCGCTTGCCGGTGAACCGCACCCGAACCTGGTTCAGCGCCGCAGGATCGCCGGCTTGGGCGATGGCGGCCAACGCCTCGTCGCGCAGGCGTTGGAGCGTGTCGGTCTCGCGGGGTACAGCGTCGCTCACGGGGTCCTCCGGTACGTCGTCCAGAGGGTAGACGTCAGGCCCCGGAACCCACCACGTCGGCCCCGTCCCCGTCACGCGGGAGTTCGACGTGCACCACGGTCCCGCGTGGCGGGTCCTCGTCGAACCAGATGCGTCCACCGTGCGCTTCGACCAGGCCCTTGCTGAGGAACAGTCCGAGACCGGTCCCGGCGCGATGAGAGCTGCGCCCGCGGCCGAACTTGGTGAACAGGGTGGGAACCACGTCGTCGGGGATGCCCGGACCGTCGTCCGCGATCGTGATACGTAGCCGATCCTCGTCGGCGACGACCGCGCAGCGCACCGGCGCCTCCCGTCCGTGCAGGATCGCGTTGTCCACCAGGTTCGTGACCACCTGCTCCAGCTTGTCGGCATCGGCGAGCAGCTCGGGAGGCTGGCCGTCGGTGGTGACGGTGATATCGACGTCAGGCGCCCGGACACCGGCCTTCGCGACCACCTCCCTGAGCAGGGCGAGTGGGTCGAGAGGGCGACGACGCAGCTTGACGCGGCCGGCCTCGATCCGCGCGATATCCAGCAGGTCGGTGAGCAGACGGGTGACCCGGTCGGCATCGGCCTCGACGGTCTCGAGCATCGCGTGCTTCTGGTCGTCGGAGAACCGGTCCCAGCGGGCGAGCAACGTGCTGGTGAACCCCTTCACGCTGGTCAACGGTGCACGGATCTCGTGGGCCACGGTGGCGACCACGTCCGCCTGGCTCCGCCCGAGGGCCTCACGCCGCCCGGCACCACGCAGCAGGATCATCAGCGATCCGTCGCGCCACGCAGCGGAGCACGCGACGGGGCGCGTGCCTCCGGGCACGCTCACGTGCAGCACCCGCTCCGCGTAACGGTGACCGACGGTCGGCGGGGAGTCCGGCAGCGGGACCGATCGTCCTGCCTCGTTGCGCAGCTCCAGGACCTCGGCGGCCACCCGTCCGCGCGGATCCGGTCCCCCGAGGAGCGCCCGTGCACGCGCGTTCGCGATCACGACCTCGCCGTCGCGGACCACGATGAGGCCGTCCGGGAGCTGTTCGAGCATCTCGCTCGCGTCGGCCACACCTCGCCCTCTCGAAGGCCGCGGGACCGCAACGGCCCCGGCGTGGGCACGGTAGCTGGCACACCACCCCGCGGGGCCCCGGGGCTCACCGCGCGTGGCCGACACCGCGTGCGGCGAGGTAGATCGCGATCGCTGCGGCGGCCGCGACGTTGAACGATTCCGCCTGTCCCCGGATCGGGATCGCCACGCGGTCGTCGAGCAGCGCGACGGTCGCCGGATCGAGACCGTGCGCCTCGTTGCCCAGCACCAACGCCAGCGGCCCACCGTCCGTGGGGAGGTCCTCGATCGACCGACTCGCGCCCCCGTCCAGCCCCAGTACCGGCTGACGCTGCGCCCGGCACGCCGCCGTGAGCTCCTCCATCGTCACCTCCTGGGCCACGGCCACGTGGTACGTCGAGCCCGCCGCTGCGCGTACCGCCTTGGGTCCGAACGCATCGACACACCCTGGGGTGAGCACGACCCCGGCCGCCCCCGTGGCGTCCGCTGTCCGGATGATGGTGCCGAGGTTGCCGGGGTCGGCCACCGCGTCCAGGACGACCAGCAGCCCCTGACCCACGACGTCGTGCAGCGTCGCGGTCCTGGTCGCCGCGATGGCGACCAGCCCCTGCGGCGTGCGCGCATCGGCCACGCGTTCCAGGACGTGGTCAGCGACGCGGATCACGGCGACCTCGCCGACGAGTTCCGTGACCTCGGGATGGCGTGCGAGTGCCTCCTCGGTCCCCCAGAGCTCCTCGACGACGCCCGAT
Source organism: Nitriliruptoraceae bacterium (assembly GCA_003563915.1). Lineage (GTDB taxonomy): Bacteria > Actinomycetota > Nitriliruptoria > Nitriliruptorales > Nitriliruptoraceae > CSSed11-175R1. Next base: position 6,108 of record PWTE01000340.1, on the reverse strand, counting down.
CGCAGAGCAGCGGCCACCGGTCCGGGGCCCTCCACGAGGTGACGTCCGGAGGCGCGACGCTCCTTGCGCCGTGACAGGGACGCGACCTCGCGGACCCGTGGGTTCCGGGTCGAGGTGATCACCTCCACGGACGCCTCCGTGTCCCGACGAACGCCGACCCGCGACGGGTCGGCGTCTCGCCCGAACGTGAGGATGTGGTCAGGCCGCGTCCGCCTCCAGCGCCGATCGGGCCGCCGCCACGAGTGCGGCGAACGCGGCCGCATCGCGCACGGCGAGATCCGCGAGGTTCTTGCGGTCCACCTGGATCTCGGCCAGCTTCAGGCCGTGCATCAGCCGGCTATAGCTCAGACCCTCCTGGCGCGCTGCCGCGTTGATGCGGGCGATCCAGAGCCGACGCATGTCGCCCTTGCGGGCGCGGCGGTCGCGGTAGGCGTACCGCTCGGCGTGGTAGACCGCCTCCTTGGCGACCTTGAACCGCCGGCTCCGTGCGCCGCGGTAGCCCTTGGCGCGGTCGAGGACCGCCCTGTGGCTCTTCTTGGCGTGGACGCCACCTTTGACGCGTGCCATCGTGCTTCCTTCCTGCACCGTGCTCAGCACGGGGATCGTCGGGACGAGCGGGCGGGAGGGCGTCCCGCCGGTGTCCCTACTCGTTGAGCAGTCGCTTGACGCGCTTCGCGTCCGCGCCCGTGACCTGGGTGTCGCCGGCCAGCCGGCGCTTGCGGTCCGAGGACTTGTGCCCGAGCAGGTGGGCGCGGTTCTTCTGACGCACCAGCACCTTGCCGTTGCGGGTCACGCGGAACCGCTTCTTGGTGCCGCTGTGGGTCTTCTGCTTCGGCATGATGATCGCCTTCGTCGTCGTGGGAGCCGGTGCGGGCACCGGTGGTCCGGTGCGGGGAGACCAGCGAGGGCTGGTCGCGTCACCGTGGCCCTGGAACGGGATCGTCCCCGTGCCAGGCAGGTCGTGTCAGGTGGCGGCGCTGTCCGCTTCGGCCTCGGCGGGCGGGGCGTCGCTCTCCGACGCCTGGTCGTGCTTCTTACCCGCGTCCTTCGCCCCCTTCGGCTTGGTCGGAGCGAGCACCATGACCATGTTGCGTCCGTCCACCTTCGGGCTGGCTTCGACCGTCGCGACGTCGGACATGTCCTCCGCGAGCCGGTCGAGCAGCCTGAGGCCGAGTTCGGTGTGGGTCATCTCGCGGCCACGGAACATGATCGACGCACGCACCTTCGCGCCATCGTTGAGGAAGCGCCGGACGTGACCTGACTTCGTGCCGTAGTCGTTGTCCGAGATCTTGGGGCGCATCTTGATCTCCTTCACGGAGATCTGGCTCTGCCGCTTGCGCGCCTCCTTCTGCTTCTGCTCCTCCTCGTACTTCGCCTTGCCCCAGTCGAGGATGCGACAGACCGGTGGGTCGGCGTTCGGGGCGACCTCGACCAGGTCGAGGTCCTGCTCACGGGCGCGTCGGAGGGCCTGCGCCAGCGGGACGATGCCCACCTGGGTGCCATCCGCGTCCACGAGACGGACCCTCGGGACCTTGATGTCCGCGTTCAGACGGCGCTGTTCGTCGATGCTCGTGCCTCCTCATGGTTCCGGTGGTCCGTCAACGGCGAACGGCGAGCCCGTGTGGCTCGCCGTCAGGAACGACCGTTCACCGGCCACGGGGCCGGGTGGTGGTCGACCCTGACCGGTCGGTGACCTGCCGGGTGGGTGCCTCGCGGGCACCGCTTCGTCTCGGTTGTCCGGCGTGGGCGACCCACGCGCGGCGTCTCGCATGTGCACGGCCGTCCCGGAGGACGGCCGCAGCGAGTCTAGCAGGTCGCTGGCCTCAGCTGCCAGGGGTCCACAGGCGCTTGCCCGTGGACGGCGTCGAGGCCGGGTCGGTGTCGCCGGCGGCACCGGCGGACGCGTCGTCCCCTGGCTCGTCGTGACCCTGTGCGGCGGCCGATGCCATCTCGCGTTCACCCTCGACCTGGGCCATGCGCAGCTTGCTCAGCACGTCGTCCAGCTGGGTGGTGAGCTCCGCGTCCACGCGGTCGCGGGTGGCGTCGGCGATCGCCCCCACGGCATCCAGCAGGACCCGGGCATCCTGGCGTCCGAGCTTGACCTGCGCCGCGTTGACCAGGGCCGAGGACACCTCGGCGAGGACCTGATCCACCGGCGCCGATCGCAGTTGGCCGAGGTACTGGCGGATCTCCTCCTCAGAGGGCTCCTGCTGCCCGCCAGGCTGTCCGGCGGAGAGGGGATCGTTCGAGACGTCGCTCACGCGGCGCTCCTTCATCACGGCTGCATCACTGTTCAGGGTGGCGGGTTCGGGCAGGCGGACCTCGCCCGTTCTCGGCCGTCGAGCGTAGCGGGCGTGGACACCGCACCGGTCCGCTCGCCTACGCTGCGGCCATCGACCTGGACGGACCTCTCGTGAAGACCTTCGACGACCTCTTCGCGGAACTCGCGGACAAGGCACGTACGCGCCCCGACGGCTCTGGGACGGTGGCGGCCCTGGACGCTGGCGTCCACACGATCGGCAAGAAGCTGGTCGAGGAGGCGGCGGAGAGCTGGATGGCCGCCGAACACGAGGGTCCGGAGCGCACGGCCGAGGAGCTGTCCCAGCTGCTGTACCACGCCCAGGTCCTGATGCTGGCGACCGGGCTGAACCTGGACGACGTCTACGCTCACCTCTGAGCCAGCCACCGTCCGTCGCCACAGCCCCACGACCACGGCCCGTCCCGACGAGGATCCGTCATGCTCCGTGTCGCCGTCCCGAACAAGGGCACCCTCAGTGAACCTGCGGCCCAGCTGCTCCGTGAGGCCGGCTACCGGCAACGTCGGGAGGGCCGCGAGCTCGTGCTGGTCGATCCCGACAACGACGCCGAGTTCTTCTTCCTCCGTCCTCGCGACATCGCGACCTACGTCGGGACCGGCCAGCTCGAGGTCGGCATCACCGGCCGTGACCTGCTGCTCGACGGTGAGACCGGAGCCGAGGAGATCCTGGCGCTGAACTTCGGACGGTCCACCTTCCGGTACGCCGCGGTCCCGGGGACGGCGACCACGATCGACGGCTTCGCCGGCAAGCGCATCGCGACCAGCTACGGCGGCATCGTCCGCCGCGACCTGGCGGAACGCGGTGTCGAGGCGCAGGTCGTGCACCTGGATGGGGCGGTGGAGACGGCGGTCCGGCTCGGGGTCGCGGATGTCATCGCCGACGTGGTCTCGACCGGGACCACGCTACGTCAGGCTGGTCTCGAGCTGGTGGGAGGCCCGGTGCTCGAGTCCGAAGCCGTCCTGGTCCGGCGTCGGGGTGCGGCACCCTCACCCGCCGTCGAGCAGCTCGTGCGGCGTGTCACCGGCGTGATCATCGCGCGCCAGTACGTGATGATCGACTACGACATCCGTGCCGAGCACCTCGATGCCGCCGCCGCGCTGACCCCCGGGATCGAGTCGCCAACCGTCAGCCCCCTGCAGGATCCGGCCTGGGTCGCCGTGCGCGCCATGGTGCTGCGCAGGGACACCAACCCGATCATGGACCAGCTCTGGGAGCTGGGCGCGAAGGGCATCCTGGTGACGGACATCCTGGCCTGCAGGTTGTGACCGGCCGTGGGGCGTAGCGGGCACATCGCGGACATCCGGTCCCACATCGGGACACGGCTACTGCTGATGCCCGCCGCGGCCGCGGCGGTGTTCGATGCCGAGCGCCGCCTCCTGTTGCTGCGCCACGTCCACGACGGGACCTGGGGGCTGCCCGGCGGAGCGATGGAGCCGGAGGAGACCCCGGCCGACGCGGCCTCGCGCGAACTGCGCGAGGAGGCGGGTCTCGACCTCCGCCCCGAGGCCGTCATCGGGGTGTGCGGGGGCACCGGGCACGTCGTCAGCTACCCCAACGGGGACCGGACCGCCTACGTGACCACGCTGTTCGCCTTCCACCTCGACGGCCAGCAGGTCACCCCGGATGGGACGGAGGTCGACCGAGCGCGGTGGCTGCCACTGGACGACACCCCCGAGCTGACCATGGACAGCTCGACCGTCGAGCTGGTGACCACCGTGCGATCCTGGGTCAGTGCGGCTCCGACGGGTCGTCCGGCGAGGTTCCGTCACTGAGCTCGGGGACGTCCTGGCAGTGCTCCTGCCCCGGGAAGCTCGCGCCCGGATCGCATACGAACCGCAGCCGTCGCGTCGCGCGGGTGACCGCCACGTAGAGCTGGTGCGTCCCGACCTCGTCCTCGGCGACGATGCGGTCGGGAGCGACGACGATGACCTCGTCGAACTCGAGTCCCTTGGCCGTGCGTGGATCGAGGACCCGGACCTCGGCGAGGTCGTGCACCCGAGCGGCCTCCTCCACCGCCTGGTGGACGTCGGTGACCAGCTCGAACGGTGCGATGACCGCGATGGTGCCGTCCAGGGATGCCACCGTCCGGGTGAGGAGGTCGATGGTGGGGGTGACGACGTCGCGGGTCCTCACACGCTGCGGCTGTGCGCCGCCGGAGCGCACGCTGGTGGGAGCCGAGGCCGGGTCGTGACCCGCGGCCGCCAGCACGCTGCGCGCCAGGTCGACGATCTCGGTCGGCGTGCGGTAGTTGACGTCCAGACGTTCGATCGTGATACGGCGGCGCCCGATCAGCCTGCCGATCTCCTCCCACGTGGAGGGCTCGGCCACGCGGCTGCGTTGCGCGAGGTCACCGACGACGGTCCACGAGGCGTAGGGACCACGACGCGCGACCGTCCGCCACTGCATGGGCGTGAGGTCCTGAGCCTCGTCGACCACGACGTGGGCGAAGTCCCGGTACGCCGACGACTCGACGTCCACGGCCGTCGTGGGCCGCTCCCCCGGGTCCCCCGTGACGCGGAGTCCTGGATCGCGTTCCGGGAGGTCGGGGTCGGGTTCCGGCAGCTGCCCGAGCAGCGCGTCGACCTCGTCCAGCAACGCGACATCGTCGATCGTCCAGCCGTCCGCCCGTGCCCACGCCGCGGTCAGCGCCGCGGTGGTCGCGGGGTCGAGCAGCCCGTCGCCGATCTCCGCGAGGTCGATCGTGCCGTTGGCCAGCTGCGCGAGGACCGCTTCGGCCGTCAGCTCCGGCCAGAAGCACCGCCGGAGCATGGTGACCTCCGGCGCCTCCTCCAGTGTCTGCTCGAAGCCGGTGCCGGTCCACCCCTCCGGCGGGTGCTGCCCAGCTTCCCGGTGGACCCGGGACCAGGCCCGCCACAGGGCGGCGACCAGCGCCTCGTCGGCCGCGGGTGAGCGTTCGTGGTAGCTCACGCCGATCTGGTCAGCCGCCACCCGATCGAGCAGCCGGTCACGCACCCTCGCGAGCTCGTGGCCCGACACCTGGGCGGTCGAACCCTCGAAGCCCACCCGGGTGGTCGGCGGCAGCGGGGGAAGCGCGGCCCTCAGCAGCTTCCGACACACCTCGACCATCGCCAGGTCGCCCTTCATCGCACCCACGGCCGACCGGTCCCATCCCGCGATGCGCGCGCCCGGAGGGGCCAGCGCCTCCAGCGGCCGCTGGACCGCACGATCCTCACCGAGCGCCGGGAGGACCCGCGAGGTGTACTCGGCGAAGGCACGCGACGGGCCGACGACGAGCACCCCGCGACCCTCGAACCGTTCGCGGTCCTGGTAGAGCAGGTACGCGACGCGGTGGAGGGCCACCACGGTCTTGCCCGTACCCGGCCCCCCGGCGACCACCAGCGTTCCCGTTGCCGGGCTCCGCACGATCCGGTCCTGATCGGCCTGGATCGTGGCGACGATGTCCCGCATGGTCGCGGACCGTGACCGGGCCAGTGCGGCGAGCAGGGCGCCCTGACCGGAGACGATCTCCAGACCCAACGCCTCAGCGGCCTCGTGGTCGATCACCTCGTCGTCGAGGTCGACCAAGGTGCGACCCCGCGTGGTGAGGGTCCGACGGCGTGCGACGCCGTGGGGCTGTGCCGCCGTCGCCTGGTAGAAGGCGGCGGCCGCTGGGGCGCGCCAGTCGACGAGGATCACCTCGCCGTCCTCGTCGACCACCGAGACGCGGCCGACGTGGAACCGGTCACCATCGGCATGGTCGAGGCGGCCGAAGGCCAGCGACTCCACGTCACCGAAGGTGTAGCGCGCCGATCGGGACGCCTGGTGGTGG
>PWTE01000193.1 GCA_003563915.1 Nitriliruptoraceae bacterium | reverse complement strand
GGGCGAGGAGTGCGCGGCCGATCGCGACGAGCGCGACCAGGAGAAGTACGTCGGTCAGCAGGGCGATCGGGATGATGTTGGTCGCGCGCCCGGCGGGGAACATCGGGCCGACCAGCGCGAGCAGGTACCCGATCGGGGCGGGTGCCAGTCCCGTCCTGGCGTAGGCGACGCCCAGGATGATGAAGGTCAGCACGAGCGTCAGCGCTGGAGGTGCCATGGCGACGAACCCGACGGTGTCGTTGCCCTGGTCGACCAGCTGAGGCATGCCCGTCACGGCTGCCCACATGCTGTCGGCGCCGTAGCTCGCTCCGGTGGCGGCCGTGATCAGGCCCAGTCCGAGCGTCACCGTGGCGGTGCGTGGCAGGCGGTGACGAAGCGGCAGGACGAGGCCGACGATTGCGATTCCGAGGACGCTGTAGGCGTACATCTGGAGGGCACCACCGACCTCGCTGCGGTTCATGCCGCCCCCCAGCGAGTACGCGATGGTTGAGGCGACGATCAGCAGGGGCGCAAGGAAGATCGCTGCGGTCGTGAGCCGGTCGATCGGATCGGGGCGGCTGGTCATGCGGGTGGCCTCTCTCGCGTCGGTGTCGTGACAGGAACAGGGCAACTGCTCGACGGCTCCGGCTCGTACGAGCGTGGGCTCAGTCGGATACGGAGGGCAGCAGGTCGATGCCGTGGTCGGCGAACACCTGGGCGATGGCGATGGGGTCGGGTTCCTGGTCGGGCGGGTCGGGGAGGCGCAGATCGCTGGTGCGCTGTCCGAGGGTTTCGACCATGTCCTCGAACATCGGGCCGGTGTGGATGTTGAACATGCGGGCGGGCCCGTCGTCAGCGATCGAGAAGGTGTGGGGCTTGCGTCGTGGCAGCCAGGCCATGCCACCGCGGGTGAAGGTGCGCTGGGCCCCGTCGCACCAGAAGGTGACCTCGCCGTCGAGGACGTAGAACAGCTCATCCTCGTCGCGGTGGCTGTGGGGAGGTAGCGCGAAGCCCGGCGGGAGCTCGAACTCGGCGATGGTCATCCGTCCGGCGGTGGCGTCACGGCCGGCCTTGATCGAGGTGAGCGTGCCGAGCATCCACCAGTGGTCGCCGCCGCCGGGCTCGACGAGCCGGAGGGTTGCCTCGGTGTCGGTGATGAGGTCGGTCATCTTCATGCTCCTGGGGGTGCTCGGGTTGCGACCCCTATGCGGGGCGGTCGCGGGCCACCTCAAGCAAGCCATGCGGTGGTGAGCGTGTCATTCCCTCGTCGTGGCGGTGTTCCGTTCCGCTACCCCCCCACATCGGGGGGTATCCAAGGGCTCGGGCCTCACCTATCGTCGTGCAGGTCGACGCAGCGGAAGGCGCGGTCGCCGGAGCGGAAGGCACGCCGGAATGACGGGACGTTCCGCGACGTTCGCGGTCCGGGATCGCTGCCGGAACGAGATGAACGAGCTGTGCCGTGCCGGGGCGGATCCGATGGTGCTGCTCGACGGGGTGTTGACCCGGCTGCGCGCGCACGTGGCGTTCGATGCGGCGTTCATCTCTGCGACCGACCCGGCAACGACCCTGTTCTCGCAGGCAGGGATCGTCGAGCAGCTCCCGCTGACGATGTGTGCTCAATGGTTGGACAATGAGTTCGCCGCCGAGGACTTCAACAAGTACGCGGACCTGTACCGGTCGGGTAGCGGCCCTACGACGTTGCACCGGTCGACGTTCGGTCGGCCGGAGCGCAGTGTGCGTCATCGCGAGGTGAACTCGGCCTATGGCTACGGCCCTGAGCTTCGCGCCGCCTTCAGTGCCGACAGTGAGTGTTGGGGAGCGATCAACCTGCTGCGTGATGCTTCGGAAGCGGACTTCGATGACGATGATCTCGCGCTTGTGGAGGCCATCGGACAACCGGTAGCGAAGGGGCTCCGCCGGTTCGTGCTTGGCGCCGACGTCGACGGTGAGCCGTACGTCGGGCCAGGCGTCGTCCTGCTCGATGACCGCGGTGCGGTCATGTCGATGACTGAGCACGCCAGGACGTACCTGGCCGAGCTGTCACACCCCGGCGTCGAGCACCGAGGCACCACCCTGCCAGGCGAGGCGTACGTCGTCGGCGCTCGTGCTCGCGCACGTGCTGCCGGCCTCCCAGGCCCCGCACCGGTCGCCCGGACCCGCGCCCGCAGCGGACAGTGGCTCACGATGCGCGCCGACTGCTCGCGGGATACCGCGGGCGTGGTGGTTTCGACCGCGATCGTGATCGAACCGTCCCGTAGCAGCGAGATGCTGCCGCTGTTCGTCGCCGCCCACGGACTCAGCCCTCGCGAGGAATCCGTGCTCGCCGAGTTGGTGCAGGGCGCCACGACCGCCGAGACCGCACGCGCCCTCCAGATCTCCCCGCACACGGTCCGAGATCACGTCAAGTCACTCCACGAGAAGGTCGGCGTCCGCTCGCGTGCAGAACTCGTCAGCGAGCTCTACCGGCTCCAGTACGCCCCCAAGTTCACTGTCGCCCACCGCAGTTGAGCATCCGAAACCATCCCTCGCTCATTCGATACGACTGACCGCAGAGGCGAAGGCGTCAGCGCCCAGGAAGACGCAACCGGTTGGACGGTCCCGACGACCCCTCGGACCCACACTGGGCAGTCCCGGACATTGCGAACACGCCCGGGTTGGATAGGTTGCTACGCCTGCTGTCGCCACCCTCTCGAGACTGGGGCGCCGTTCAGCCCAGCGAGCCGGCGAGTGAGAGCGTCCGCAGTCCTCGGCGCTCCCAGGTCGTGAAGGGGTGGCGGTTCGTGGCAAGGTCAAGCTGACTCGATCGCTGTCTGGATCTCGGCGCCGGCACCGACCACGATCGCGGACTCGGCGATGCCCCTGGGTAGATGCCTGCGTACCTCATCGTTCGTGACGCAGGTCGGACAGCCAACCGGCATGACCGCGTACCCGCCCGCGAACGCCAGGTCGTACACGACCTCCCAGATCTGGTCCCCGTCGGCGTGGTTCACCATCAAGCTCGTTGACGGGTCGTCGATCCCGTAGAGATCGGCCCCACCGTCGGCGGTCCGGATCCGCGCCCAGGCATCACCGCGGTCCGCGATCCTGGGCTCCAGGATGGCGAACGCGGCAGCGCCGTCCGCGGTTGCGGCGTCGCCATCGCGGAACGCTTGGAGGAACACGTCGAAACTCACGGTGCGGCCTCCCGCGGTCGGGCGTCATGGTTGAGATCGATTGCGCTGGAGTCGTGCTCCGCATCCGGCGTCTGGCTGCGAGACCTGCCACGTTCAGTACGACGCCCAGCGGGTCCGGTCCGGGTGGCGTTGACAACGCGTGCAGAGGAGTCTGGCACACCTGGGCCTCGAGGATCTGAACGGACCGGTAGAACACGCCCGGATCCGCCAGGTCGCTGCGGCAGTTGTCGACCCCCTTGCATCGTCGCGACATCACGAGGTTGACGTCGCAAGTTTGCGGCCGTACATTGGCCGGACATCAACGCGAGGAAGGCGAAGGCGATGGCCAGCACACGCGCTCGCGACGAACGGATCGAGTTCCGCACCACGCCCGAGACCCGACGCTTGGTCGAGCGTGCCGTGCAAGCCTCAGGAAGCAACCTCACCGACTTCGCCGAGTCCAGCCTGGTGCTCGCCGCGCAACGGGTCATGGCCGACCGGGAACGCTTCATGCTGTCCGAGCGTGCGGTTGCCGAGTGGGAGGCGATCAACTCCCGACCTGCCCGGGAGCTGCCTGGTCTGCAAGAGCTGATGGCGCGGCCCTCCCCGTTCGTCGAGTGAGCTACCGGCCGCCCGAGCCGCTCAGCCCCGCCCACGAGCTCGACGCCTTCGTCTGCGACTCCGTCGAGCAGACCGAGTGGCTGGTGCGCCATGCCCGCCAGTCGATGGCCATGGGAACGACGAAGGTGTTCGTGGTCACCCCGGTCGACAGCGACCAGGTGGTGGCCTACTACGCGTGGACGATGGCGCAGATCGACGCCGACGACGCCCCCACGCGGCTGCCCAAAGGCGCCGGCAACTATCCCCAACCGGTCGGGTTGCTCGCGCGTCTGGGGGTCCATCGCGACCACCAACGACAGGGCCTGGGCGCGGCGCTCCTGCGCGATGTCATCCAGCGCGTCGCTGCGATCAGCGACGACATCGGCTGCCGTGGCCT
>PWTE01000380.1 GCA_003563915.1 Nitriliruptoraceae bacterium | reverse complement strand
TGCTTGCGCAGGAACTGCGCATGGTCGGCGGGGGTCAGCGTCACGTCGGGCGGATCGGCGTAGAAGTCACCCTCGACGAAGGCCACCTGTTCACCGGGAAGCTCGAGGAAGCAGTAGCCGTGTCCCTCGAACCGGCTTCCCATCCTGCCGGTGAGATCGGCGGCGAGGTTGTCCGCGGCGACCTCGGCCTGCGCGGCGGCGAACACCCCGGCGTGGGGGAGCTGTGCCGTGGCCGTCGGGATCCGGGTGCAGTCGCCGACCGCAGCGATCCGTGGATGCTCCAGTCGCAGGGTCGTCGGGTCCGGTTCCAGCCATCCCGATGGGCCCGCCAACCCCGCGTCGTCGAGGACCTGCGGCAACGTGTCGGCGGGGACGCCCAGCAGCAGGTCGTAGGACACCTCCGGGGCATCGTCGGCGAACACCAGCCGACGCCGGTCACGGTCGACCTCGACGATCCGGTAGCCGGCGCGCAGCTCGACCTCGTAGGTGTCGAGGTGGTCCGCCACGTAGCGGCTCGCATCCACGCCGGCGACCGGCAGCGTCATGGGCTGCGGCGTGGTGACCACGACCTCGATGTCGTCTCGGACACCGCGGTCGCGGAGCAGCTGGTCGACGATCAGTGCCGCCTCGTAGGGAGCAGGTGGGCACTTGAACGGCCCACCCAGGATCGCGATGACGATCCGCCCGGACGTGATCGTCGCGAGGTCCTCACGCATGGCGGGTAGCGCGGCCGCGTCGTAGAGGTCGTGAGCGCCAGCGCCCTCCAACCACGCGCGGTGCCGGGGTGACGGTCGCGACCCCAGCGCGATCACGAGCGCGTCGGGGGTCAGGCTGCCCGAGCTCAGGGTGACCTGACGGGTCGCGGGGTCGATGGTCGTCACCTCGTCCTGCAGGTAACGGACACCCTTCGCCTCGAGCTCCCTGAGCGAGCGCGTGCCGTCGGCGAGGGGGCGCTGCCCCGCGAGGTCCCACAGCTTCGCGAAGCCCATGACGAACCGGTCCTGCCGGTCGACCAACACCACCTCGTCCTCGGGATCGAGCAGCCGGCGCAGCTGGTTCGCGGCGGCGACGCCCCCGAACCCACCGCCCAGGACCGCGACCTGTGCCATGGCTCTCCTCCGTGCTGCGTTCGGCCGACGAGCCTAGTGAGCGGGGCGCTTCCTGCGACGGGTGTGAAACCTCCGTGAAGATCGGGCTGCGAGGGCTCAAGGACCCTACGGAGCACCTGTCAGGGGTCGATAGCGTCCATAGAGCACGGAACGCATCGTGGGGGCATCATGGAACGCATACCGGTGGGCACGGCCCTGGATGCGTCCGTGCTCGAGCAGGGACGGCCGCGGCCGGGTGACGACGAGCGGCTGCGTCGGGTGCGGCGTCGGCGTCGGCTGGTCGGTCCGCTGTGTGGTCTGCTGACGGCCAGCCTCATCGGGATCAACGGGCTCGTCTCGATGGGCCCTATCGAGACGACCGACACGATCCCCGCGGCGGAGTGGTCGACCGGGGAGGCTCCCGCGCTGCGCGACGCCGCGGACTGAACCCGGATCAGCCGTCCCCGACGGTCACGATGCCTCGACCGCTATCAGCGGATCGCGTCGCAGGTAGGCCTCCAGGCGGACGAGTTCGTCGCTCGGTGTCATGCCGGCCCCTGTCAGCGCCGCCCGTGCCTCAGTCAGCAGCGTCAGGCCGCGTGAGCGCCGCCCCTGTTCGGCGAGCAGGCGCGCGGCGGTGACGTAGCGGTCCTCGGCCAGCGGGTCGCGAGGGATCGCGTCCAGCAGCGCCCGGATGGCGTCGTCCAGCCGCCCGTCCTCCTCGGCCCTGGCCGCCAGCAGGTCGTGGAGGCGCAGCATCTGACGGTCGAGGTGGGTTCGGGTCTCCTCGAGCCAGCTGTGGTAGCCGAGGCTCGGAGCGAGCTCTCCCTGGACGAGTTGAAGGGCGGTGGTCGCGGCGTCCACCGGGTCGCGCTCGGCTCCGTGGCCAGGTGCGGTCAGCTCACGGAAGCGGTCCAGGTCCGACTCGATCCCCTCACGCAGGCGCAGGACGTCACCGTGCCGTTCGATCACCTCGCCGAGGTCCCGTCGGGTGCGTCGGAGAACCGTGCGCAGCCGCTCCCGGCCGCGGGACGGCTCCGTTCCGGGCCACAGCGCTTCGATCGCTCGCTCCGTGGTCACCTGCCGGTCCTGGATCGCGAGGTAGGCGAGCAGCTCGCCAGGCCGTCCCGTCGGCTCCTGGGTGCGGCCCTCGAGGGTGAGCTCGAACCGGCCGAACAGCTGGATCCTGGCGGCGCTTCGGCTCGCCACGGAGCCGCGCGCGCTGGCCGAGCCCGTCTCGGCGAGGGGCAGCAGGATCTCCGCGAGTGCAGCTTCCCGGATCCGAGGCAGATCCGGGAAGCCCAGTTGCGCGGCCTCCTCGAACGCGGTCGCTGCCAGGACCTGCGCCCGGTCGTCACCGTGCCGGTGGCACGCGGCGGCGTGGAGCAGGCTGACGCGCCACCGCTCCCGTGGTTCGACCGTCGTGTCGGCGAGTTCAGCGAGGAGGCTCTCGGCGCCCGGGAGATCGCCGCGGTAGGCCGCGACCGCGAACCCCGCCAACGGTACGGCAGGGGTCGTACCGGGATCGCGCTGACGTGCTTCGCCGAGGAACCGTTCCGCCTCCTCGAAGGCGCCCACCCGCGCCAGGAGTTGGGCGGCATCGGCGCGGAACCCGCCGCCATGCCCGGCGTCGACGACGACCTCGGAGCGCTCGACGGCCCGACACGCGGCCAGGGCCTCCTCGGCGTTGCCTCGCTGGCTGGCGAGCTTGGCCATCCCCCACCGTGCGAAGGCGGCGGAGCGCTCGTTCCCGACCGGTCCCGTGGCGGACGCGGTGCGCCGTAGCTCCGCGAGGGTGGCCTCTGCCTCGGCGTAGCGACCCAGGTCGATCAGGACGAAGGCGCGGTAGGGCAGGGCGCTGACCCGGACCCGCAGGCTGTCCCGGCCATCCGCGAGGGCACGGTCGAGCAGGGCCAGGGCGGCGTCGTAGCGGCCGAGGGGCCACGCCGTGTAGGTCGCGGCGACGACGCGTGTCGCGATCGCATGCGTGGTGGCGCCCTCCCGGTCGTAGAGGCTCGCGGCCTCCTCGAACCGATGCATGCCGGCTCGGAGCGCGGCGGCGCTGCGGCGGGTGGCGATGGCGCGCCCGACCCCGCCGAGCAGGCGTGCGCGTGCCAGCGTCGGCAACGAGGGGTGTGCAAGGAGCTCTTCGGCGTCCGGCACCAGCCCGTCGTCCTCGCGCGCGACCGCTCGGGCGGTCAGCTGAGCCGCCCGGACCTCGAGGACCTGCGGGTGGTCCTGGCGTTCTGCCGGCAGCTCGTGGACGATCCTGGCCGCGCGCTCCAGGGTCTCGCGGTACTCCTCGAGCCGTCCCGAGACGATGTAGGCGTCGGCGAGGTCGATCAGTATCCGTGGGTGCTCGGTGAGGGTCGATGGCTCCAGAGCGGCGATCGCTGCAGCATGGTCACTGACGTCGAGGTGGCTGAGTGTCGTCGGTGGGAGGGTGCTGAGCAGCGACGCCAGCTGGTGGGTGTCACCGAGTTCGCGCAGCAGCTCCAGTGCCTCTCCCGGCTGGTCGTGAGCCAGGTACACCTCCGCCGCGCGGCGCACCAGGTCAGGGTCGATGCGGGCCGCACGGAGGGCATCCCGGACGGCGTTCGGGAGGGACCAGAGACCGTCACCGGCGGACTGGAGGGGCAGCCCGAGGTCAGCGAGCACGGCGACCCCGCCACGGAGGCCGGCGAGCGAGGCCAGCTCGTCATCGAACCGCGGCAGCGCGGCGAGCTGGGCGACCGCGTCGCGGGCATCAGGGTCCATCCCACCGAGCAGCGAGGCGATCAGCTCGGTGAGGCTCGCCGGGGCGGACAGGACCTGGGCGATCACCCGGTTGCGCTCCGTGCCGGAGCGTTCCGACGCTCGGCGGAGCTGTGGCACGGTGAGGGCCAGCGCCGCGGCCCATCCCTGGCTGCGCTCGGTGAGCAACCGGATCTCGGTGTCATCCAGGTGCGAGGCCACCTCGTCCCCGAGGAGTGCGGCGGTCTCCTGAGGACGGAACCTCAGGTCCTCCGGGCCCAGGATCGAGCCGCCCTGGGCGACGACCTGCCCGCGCAGCGGCTCGGGGATCCGCCGTCCGGCGAG
>PWTE01000042.1 GCA_003563915.1 Nitriliruptoraceae bacterium | reverse complement strand
TGGCCGTCGATCTCGCGCCGTCCGTCACCGTAGGTGAGCGGTAGCGGGTTGCGGATCACCTCGAAGCCGTCGGCGGCGAGCTGTGCTGCGATGTCATCGAGCTGCTGGCCAAGGACCTCATCCACCACCGTCCGATCCAGCAGCTCATCGGCCAGCACCGTCGATCCCACCAGGACGCGGTACCGCCCATCGGGGCCGCGTCCCGCAAGTGTGAGGAACATGTCGAGGTGGATCAGCGGGTGGGGGCTGTGGCCGCCACCGGGCAGGATCTCGACCACGTCGTGACCCCGGACGCGGATCCGGCGCGTGCGGTGCTCGGAAGGCACAGGGGTGGTCCCGACGACGTGCAGGTCACCTTCGGCGGCGAGCAGATCGGCGAACCGCTGGAGCGCGAGCGCGTGACGGTCGGCCCCGACGGCAACCCCCGGGTCGTCGTCCAACGTCGCAACGGTGGCGTCGATGCTGTGGCGGCCGACCAGTACGAAACGGTCGCCGGCCAACACGTCACCCCCGTGGAAGGCCAGCGGGGACAGCACGACCTCGGCACCGATCGCCTCTGCGGTGACCGTCATGGCGTCCAGGTCCTGCTGCCGGTCGAAACCGGACGACAGCAGGACGCGCACGCCGCCGCCGTCGGCCTGCAGCGCCAGGCACGGGTCCTGCGCCCAGACGCTGAAACGCAGCTCCTCCTCACTGAGCACGACCGTGGTGCTGGCCTGCCGACCCGCGCGCTGCACGAGCGCGGTCAACGTGTCGGCCGCGCCGGGGTGGACGAGCACCGTCAGGTGTGTGGTCATCGGGAGCTGCGCGAGCAGGTCCGCGTACACCTGCAGATAACCGCGGCGCACCGCGGCCTCTCGCGGGAACCACAGCAGCAGGTGGCCCAGCGGACCGTGGACGCTGGAGACGACCCGGCCCACCGCGGTCGTGGTGGACCGGGTCATGGTCGTCACCGGGCGGAGCTCAGGCGCGGCCCCATCTGCCCTGGTGATGCCTGGCACCGCCTTCGACGCCTGCGGCTTCCTCCTCTTCGGGGTCGAGGTCGTCGAGGAGCTTCTCGTCCTCCTCCCCCTCCTGCGACTCCTCGAGGGCCGGATCGTGCTCCGGCGTGTCATCCTGCTCAGGCATCATGCCCTCCTCGTTCCTACTGGTCTCGTCCCATGCCCGCCAGCGTGATCGCTGTCCCTCGATGGTGAGCGGCATCACCCTACGCGCGTCGACACCGCGTGTCTGTGGTCTCGTCCACATCCGGCTCGCTCAACAGCTCAACGGGGATGGAGCCACTCAACGCGGTCATCGACCTCGCGTGCGGTGGCGGTGGCCACGATCTCCCGTGTCGCCGCGAGCCGTAGCTCGTCGTCATCGAGGCTCGGGGCGTCCTTGCGGCGCACCTGGACCAGCGTCGGCTGACCAGCGATCGGCAGGGGCCCGAGCAGATCACCCTCCTGGGCGCGGACGAACACATGGCGGATGTCGGCGTCGAACTCTTCTACCAACAGATGACGGCGTCGCAGCCGGGCACGGCCGGCTCGGGCCGCCTCGGGCAGCGACCAGCCGTCGTCGCGGAGGCACAGCCGCGCCTCGGCGGCCGTGTCCGGGCTGTCGAACACCGCCATGTCGAGCTCAAGGCGTAGCCAATCGAGGTAGCGAGCGGCCAGCAGCGCCTCGAGCCGGGCCGCGGTGGCCACATCGGTGGCGAAGCGGTCGTAGAGCTGCTCCAGTGTGTCGAGGTCGCGCGGGTCGGGCCGCGGGTCGCCGATGCGCTCACAGATCGTGTGGGCGGCTGCGGCACGGCTGGCCAGCTCCCCGGCCCAGCGAGGGATCGTCTCCGAGCACCATCCCCAGACACCGAGCTCCTGCTCCACCGCGGCGGTGTCGACCGGGTAGCGCTCGCCGACCGTGTCGAGCTCAGCGGCGTGGCGGCGGCGCAGCGCTTCCCCGCGGACGTAGTGGCGCCACTGGGCGACGGTCAGGTCGCGGGCAGCCAACCACGCCTCCAGATCCTCGGCCGCGTGCAGGCGGCGTGCCCGGCGGAAGGCCACCGCCGTCGAACGCTCGGCTTCACGGGCGAGCGGCGGCCCGGCTTCGGCGGCCAGGCGCCGGCAGGCCAGCACCTGTCGGACCTCGGTCTCCAGGATCCGCCAGTCGCCCCGACGAGAGGCGTGGGCGAATACGTCCGCCCACCGGTAGTCGACCCCGTCGACGCGGAAGGCCGGCACATCGGCCTGCGCGGGACCCGAGGGCGCAGTGTCGGGCAGCGTCTCGCTCACAGATCCAGCTGCCGGCTGTTGAGGTAGAAGTAGAGGCCCCGTCGGGCCATGAGTTCGTCGTGGTCGCCCTGCTCGGCGATCCGCCCTTGGTCGAGCACGATGATGGTGTCGGCGTCGCGGATCGTGGACAGCCGGTGGGCGATCACGAACGACGTGCGGCCCTCGAGCAGCCGATCGAGGCTCTCCTGCACCGCCTGCTCGGATTCGGCGTCCAGGGCGCTGGTGGCCTCGTCGAGGATGAGGACCGACGGTTCGAGGTAGACCGCGCGGGCGATGGCGATGCGCTGCTTCTGCCCGCCGGAGAGCTGCAGGCCGCTCTCGCCGACGAAGGTCTCGTAGCCCAGCGGCAGGCGCGCGATGAAGTCGTGGGCGTTGGCGGCCCGCGCGGCCCACTGGACCCGCTCCCTGTCGGGCTCGGGCTCGCCGAAGGCGATGTTGCTGGCGATGGTGTCGGAGAAGACGTAGTTGTCCTGGAGCACGACGCCGATGTGGCGGCGCAGGTCCCGGTAGTCCAGTGTCGTCATGTCGACGCCGTCGTAGGTGATCGTGCCCTCGGTGGGCTCGAGCAGCCCGATGAGGCACTTGGCGAGCGTGGTCTTGCCCGATCCGCTGCGACCCACCAGCGCCACCGTCGTGCCAGGGGCAACCTCGAGGTCGATGTCGGACAGCACCGGCGCGCCGTGGGCGCCGTACCGGAAGCCCACGCCCTCGAGCCGTACCTGCCCAGACAGGCTGGGCACCGACGCCAGCTGGGAGTGGTCGCGGCCCTGCTCGGGCTCGACCTCGAAGACGTCCCGGACGCGGCCCAGCAGCACCGAGACCCGCTGGCCCTCATCCCACAGGCTCAGCAGGATGATGATCGCGTTGTTGGCGAAGACCACCAGCGCACTGAACGAGACCAGCGCACCCACCGAGATCGTGCCGTCGAGCACGAGCCGTGAGCCCACCCACAGGAACAGGATGAGCGATGCGAACGCCACCAGCCGCACCCCAGCGTGGTAGAGCATCGCCCCGAAGTCGGCCCGGAACAGCTTGTGCGACAACCCCTTGAACTCGTCGACGAGCTCGCGGCGCAGGGCGGGCTCCGCGCCCATCGCCTTGACCGCCTCGATGCCCTTGACCGCATCCACCTGTCGCGAGTAGTAGCGACCGAAGGACTCCTCGAGCTGATCGAAGATCGGCCGCAGCCGCGCGGCACCGAACCGCATCAGCGCGGCGTAGACCGGTGCGACCGCGACGTAGACCGCAGCCAGCAGCGGGCTGTAGATCACCATGATCACCAGCGCGGCGCTCAACTGGGTGAACGCCGTGAGCGCGAGCAGACCATCCTGCACCGCGAACATACGGATCTGCTGGACGCCGGTGAGCCGCCGCTGGATATCACCGGTGCGGCGGGTATTGAAGTACGACATCGGCAGCGCGAGCAAGCGTTGGCTGAGCACGTCCATCGACGCACCATCGACGCGCAGCGCCACCCAACTCAGCAGGTAGCGGTACACGACGGTGGCGACCGCAAGCGCGAGCAGTACGCCGACCATCGCCAGCAGCAGCACCCGCAGCAGGCCGACATCGCGGGCGGGCAGGACCTCGTCGACGATCACCTGGAGGAACACCGGCATCGCCATCTGCAGCGCGCTGGCCAGCAGCGCGAGTACTACCGCCACCAGCAGCCGGCCCCGGTGGCGCGCCAGCAGGCCACGCATCCAACCCAGGCTCGCGCCCTCCTCGGCGCCCGTCGCGGTCAGCGCCGGGGTGGGCTCGAGCAGCGCCGTGTAGCCGCTCCAACGCTCCTCGAACTCCGCCCGGTCGATGCGGCGCCTGCCGATGGCCGGGTCGACGACCCGCACCCGCTTGGTGCCCACCTCGGTGACCACCAGCCAGTGGAACCCGTCCCAGTGCGCGATCGCCGGCAACGGCAACTCATCGAGGTTGCGCTTGGACGCCTTGACCGTGCGGGCCTCGAAGCCCAGCTGCTCAGCCCCCCGCACGATCCCGGCCAGGCTCGAGCCCGAGATGTTGGTGTCGGCCGCATCCCGCGCCCGGGTCAGGCTGATCCGACGGCCGTGCGCAGCGGACACCATCGCCAGGCACGCGGCCCCGCAGTCCATCTCGTCGATCTGGTGGATCATCGGGACCCGGACCCGCCGCCGCTTCCTGGGCTCCTGCTCGTCGGGAACGAAGGGGGCCGCGTCGGGTACGGGCGCCGTCGCCGCACCGGGGCGGGCCTGCTGCCCGTCGAGGGACGCGTCGGTCATCCGTTGCGCGTCGGCGGGCAGCAGCTCCTCACCGAAGTCCAGAGGCACCCGGGCGACGGTCTCGTAGTCGTACTGGGCGACGCGGTCGCCCATCCGCGCGGCGAAGTCGGGGTGGTCGGCCAGCAGTCCCCGCAGCAACCCGGCCGGCAGTCGCAGCAGTCGCGCGTCCGAGACGGCCTCGACCGTCGCCGCCCGCGGCGTGTCGGTGAACAGCGACCGCTCCCCGACCACGTCCCCGCGGCGGTGGAACGCCAGGTCACGACCGTCGTGTCGGCTGCGCAGCCTGCCGTCCTCGACGACGTAGGCGGCGCCGGGCGGCGCCCCCTGCTCGATCCCCGTCTCGCCGGCGGCGACCTCCCCCTCCTCGAGCCCCTCCAGCAGCGTCTGGAGGCCCTCCGGCGGCAGCTCGTCGAACACGGTGTACAGGCGGAACAGTTCCTCGAGCTGCACGCGGCGGCGATGCAACTCGACCGCCTCACGCAGCTGCGGTGCGGTGGCCAGCAGCCCCTCGAACAGCGTCCGGTCGAGCCGCAGCACCTCGACGTCGCCACTGGCGCGCACCGTCGCCATCCGGGTCGAACGCTCCAGGAGCCCGCTCTCCCCGAAGGTGTCTCCGGGGCCGAGCATCGCCAGGGTCACCTCCTGGCCGTCGGCGCCCTGCTTGACCACCCGCGCCCGCCCGGCGGTGAGCACGTAGAACGCGTCCGCCTCGTCGCCCTCGCGGACGATGACATCACCGAACCCGTAGGTCTGGGGTTCGAAGCTGGCCGCCACCAGCGTCCGCACGTCCGGCGGCACGAACTCCAGCAGCGCGAGCTCCTCGACCGCCACCTCGGTCGCGCTCACCGGTCCCCTTCCCCTCCCCGCGCCTCTGCCACCATGTCACCTCAGGCAGCGTCCGTTCACGCCGCGGCCCAACGTCAGAACGTGATGCAACCCAGGCTGCCCCCGCGGACATCCTCAGCCTTCTCATCTACCTCCAGGTCCTCGACCACCTCAGGCTCCAGATCGCCGAGTGCCCCGTCCGCCACCTCCCGACGCGCTGCCCCGTCCGACCCACCAGCTCCTCGCTCCGTCATCCCACCAGCTCCTCGCTCCGTCATCACCCTCTCCCAGTCCGCGTTCACCCCGTCAGCCTCGTACCGGACACACAACTCCTGCCCAGCACCTCACCGAGCCTGACACCCAGACTGCCAGACGTCTGTGAACCGGTCCACACACCCGCGTCCGCGAGACGAGGTGTGCGGGAGGTCGCCTACCTCACGCACGTGCGTGCGGTGAGGCCGCCGCGAACATCCTCGCCGTCGTCCTCCTCCACCTCCAGATCCTCGACCACCTCAGGCTCCAGCTCGTCCAGCTCCTCGGCATCGTCGGCATGCTCGGTCATCACGTGCTTCTCCTTGCTGTCTCGCTGTCGTAGATCCGTGCCAGAGCGTCGTAGAGCACGCACTCCTGGCGCCGGTGCGCAGAACGCAGCAGGCGGTTGGCGTGCAGGTGCAGCATCCGCTCAGCCAGCTGCGGCCACGACACGGTGAGTTCGCCCTGCCAGTCGAGCGCCACCAGACGGGCGATCGGCTCCTGCGCCACGTCCGTCGTACTCACCGATGCCCCTGCCGCTGCTCTGCTGTTCGATCCAGCGCCCTCCCAAACGGGCATCCCACCGGTAGCAGCGCCCTGCGATGTCAGAACGTCACGCAGGCCAGACTTCCGCCACGGACATCTTCATCGTCGTCGACCCCAAGATCCTCGACCGTCTCTGGCTCGAGCTCCTCGAGATGCTTCTCCTCGCGGTGATCCGGCGTGCTCATCTTCCTCTCCTTCCCGGGGTGTGTCATGCCCTCGTGGACCTAATGGGAGGTCGGGCAGTTGAAGGTGGTGCCCCCGCGGACGTCTGCCGCGTCCTCGTCGACGTCGAGGTCCTCGAGGGTCTCGACGTCGAGGTCCTCGAGCCCGCCCCCGGTCGGGTTGTCCTGCGTATTCATCGTTCTGTCCTGCGCACTCATGGTTAGCCTCCTCGTGACTCGTCGTGATCCGCCAGGAGTCAGTGGCCTCCCGGCACCTGTTAGGACGCTCGCAGTGCTCCCGATATTGCAGTCAGGCCGGTCGGCGACGTCAAGGACGGGGAGAGGTCCATCCGTCTCGGAGGACGACTCCCGGCGTTGCTCGCCTCGTGCTCGTGGGATCGGTCGATCATCTGATGCATCTGGTCGCCTCGCCCCTTGCAGGCATCAGCCCCTCGCCCGGGCGGTCTCGCCCTCGTAGAGCCGGGCTAGGAGGTCGTAGAGGACGCACTCCTGCCGGCGCTGGGCGTGGCGCAGCAGCCGGTTGGCGTGCAGGTGCAGGACCCGTTCGGCCAACTGCGTCCACGGCACGGTGAGCTGCCCCTGCTGGTCGAGCGCTCGCAGCCGGGCGATCGGCTCGGCCCAGGCTTCGCCGCGCCGGTCGATCGCGGCCACGCCGGCGGCCAACCCGTCGGGCGGTTCGGCGCCGGAGGACAGCAGTGCTTCGATCGCGTCCCGTTCCTTGCGGAACCGTCGCCCCATCTCACGTTTGGTGGCGACGTCGACGCGGTGCTCACGTGCAAAGCCCTCCCGGAGCGTGGCCAACAGCGAACGGCGCGCGTCGAGGTCGAGCCCGAGGTCGAGCAGGGCCTGGTGCATCCCGAGCAGCGCCAGCCGCCACCGTGCATCGAGCCCGTCATCGCCGCGCGGCAGGGTGGCGAGCAGATCCACGACCGCATCGCTGTCGGCCTCGAACAGCCGCTCCACGTGGTCGATCGCGGCCGGTCCGCCGAGCGCCTCCAGCTCGCGCTCGTAGGTGTCGAGCTGCACACGGTGTACCCGGTCCTCGGCCAGCAGCGGCCCGAGCGCCTCCTGCAGCGCCGGCAGCGCCTCACTGGTCAACCGCTCCGGCGACCCATGGAGGCGTACCCGCAGGTGCCAGTCGGGGTCACCGAATCGCAGGAAGAACCAGCGATCGAGGTCACCGTCGGCCCGCAACCGCTCGCGCAGCGGTGCGACCACCTCGACGAGCACCGCATCGGCACTTGCCGGCCCCGCGAACAGCTTGGCGTACAGCCACGAGGAACCCGGCGGGAAGCGGCGATCCTCCCCCATGCTGGCGCTGACGGCACGGGGAACGGAGCCACCCACGGCCGCGGTCGCCCGCTCGGCCGGTGCACCTTCGCGAACCAGCGGCACGACCAGCTCGTGGACGTAGCCCCCCTCCGGACCATGCGCCGGCAGGTCGGTCTCGTTGAGGAACGCCTCCTGGACCGCCAGTGGCTCGCCGTTCCTCGCGTGCCGGCGGGCCAGGTGCAGGAAGGAGTCGATCGACAGCACGTTGCGCAGGTCGACGATGAGCCGCTGGTCGTACTGGGCCACCCGTACCAGCTCGGGCAGGCCGCGCCGCTGCTGCCACTGACGGACGGCAGCGAAACGGTCCGCGTCGTCGAGGCCGTGCACGCTGGCGAACTCGTCGGGTGCGATCCGCCAGGTGGCCGGAGCCAGGACGAGCTGCCCGTGGGTCACGCGCGGGAGGAACGGCAGCGCCGCCAGCGGGCCCCACCCCCAGGCGAGGTCCGTGGCGATGCCCTGGTACTGCAGGTCGGCGAGGAACCGGTACATCGGCAACGAGCGACGACGGGTGTTGTGTGCCGAGGTCAGCCGGGGCTCGACGCGCCGACCGTGCCGCCGCGAGCGCAGCACGACCCGCCCGCCGCGCACCGACACCAGCAGGTCGGTAACCGGCAGCTGCCCTTCAGCGGGCGCGCCCGACCGTCCGAGGTAGGGGATCTCGACATCGCGCAGCACCGGACGCAACACCACGTTGCCCTCCCGACCTGCGGGCAGATGGACGATCTCCGCGAAGATCGCGTCGGGATCGGTGGCCTCCTCGGCACGCAGGTGCTCGGTAACGATGCGGTGCACGTCCGCGTCGGCGTGGCAGAACCGTCCCAGCAGCCGGGCGCCCGACGGGCCGACGACGCCGTCCACGGCCAGACGGAATGCGCCCCGGTCCACCGCCTCACCGTCGGTCGCCAGCAGGGTGCCGAACACGGCCAACGCCCGGGGCAGCGGGGCCGGTTCGCCGGAGCCCCGCAGGGCGTCGAGGTCGGCCTCGGCCAGGCGTAGCTCCTCCTCGCCACGGGCGGTGACCCGCCCCACCCACTCGAGGAGCAGATCCTCACGGGGCGTCCAGCGGGCGGCCGCGGGCGGGCCCGGGAACGGCAGGCCGCGAAGCAGCGGCGACGGGTGTGCCGAGCGGCCGTAGCCCACCCCGGCTTCACCGTCCAGCGCCTCGACGAGCGGGACCTCGCGAGTGTCGTATCGGGCAACGAACGCGTCGCGGAACGTCTCGAGCGGGCCGTCCTCGGGTGGTCGCGACTGCGCGTGCAGGACGGTGACCGCACGTTGGGACGCGGCCAGCAACCGCGGCCCCAACGACGCGTCCGGCGCAGGTTTGGTGAGCACGACGTGGAACGGGTCGTCGGGGGTCTCCACGCCGGGCAGGTCGTGCAGCGCCTTGGCGACCGCCCGGTAGCGGTCGGGCGCCGCCCCGAGCCCGGTCGTATCGAGGTCGTTCAGCAGGTCATCCGCCTCCGCGAGCTGCTCGCCGACCTCCGTGGTCGGCGCGAGCCGTTGGAGGTCGTCGATGAACGCCCGTGTCGAGGTGGTACCGGTCACCCCGAAGCCGAGGTCGGCCACCAACGCCTGGCGTTCGATCAGCCGATCGACGGCGCGGCGAGCGGCGTCGGCGTCGTAGCCATCCTCGACCAGAGCCGCGACCAGCTCGGCATGTTGGGCGCCGTGCTCGGCTCGTTCCAGCAGACGCCGAACCGCCGGGTGGTCGGGCAGCGTCGCGAGACGGTAGGCGCGCCGCTCGCCGTCCTGATGTGCCTGCACGTAGCGCACCTGCCCGGCGACCCGGTAGTGGCTGTCGTTGGGCCGGATCTCGACGTGCCGACGCACGTCCGGGTCACGGCCAAGGTGCTCGGCGAGCGCGAACAGCACGTCGGTGTCGATCTGCGAGTGACGCCGGTACTCCTCCCTGCCCGCCAGCGTCAGGTTCGTGCCATCACGAAGCTCGCCGGTGGCGATGCCGGCGAAGAGACCGAACGGGGTGGGTCGCGTCGCCATCCGGGTGAGGTAACGGACCAACGTGCGCTCGATGCGTCGGCCGCGTTTGCTCGTCGGCCGTTCGAGCCAGGTGTCGATGACGGACTCGAGCCCGGGTGAGCCCACCGTGATGGCCTCGCGGACCTCCGACCGCTCGATCGCCGTGGACAGCCGCTCCCGCAGCAGCGCCCGATCGGTCGCCACCGCAGCGGCGAGCTCCTCCTCCGGCCCGTCACGCTCGAACGTGTCCGCCGCGGCCAGCCCAGCACCCCAGCCGAGGAAGTCCCCAACGGGCAGCAGCGGTGTGCGCCACACGAAACCGCCCGACGGCAGCAGCTCCTCCGGCGGGCTCTCGGTCGTCCTCACGCGTTCTGCCTCGCCGTCCGGTCGTCAGAAGGGGTCACAGCCGTCGGTCCACAACGTGCCGCCTCGAACCTCGTCAGCCTCGCCCTCGCCGTCCACATCGAGATCCTCCACCACCTCAGCATCCACATCGTCGAGACGTCCGTTCTGTGACGTGCGCTCGCTCTCGATCATCGCGCCCTCCAACGTCATGTCACCGACCCGGCAGGCGCCGGTGTCGCCGAAGCTGCAGCCGCCACCCGCCGCACCGGCGACGATGTCTTGCCTCACCGACGCGGCACGCCCGTCACGTCGGCACACATCTCGGGTCATCCGAGAAGTCCCTGCCGCCACGGACACCATCGGCGTCATCCTCGACATCCAGATCCTCAACCGTCTCCGTGTCGAGGTGGTCGAGCGGCTCATCCTTCGGATCCTGCTCGGTGCTGGCCATCAGGTCCCCCTGGTCGGTTGTCGGCTCAGTGCATCATCGCGTGACCTCGGCCCTGTGTCTGTGATCCAGATCGCAGAGATCCTGTCGGCGCAGCCACGCGCGTGGCAGCTTGTGGGGCCGTGGAGAGCAGCAGGGTGCGATCCCAGGTGGGCTCGTGGTCGGTCCCTGCCGCGTGCAGAGCCAGCGCGATCCCGGTCGCACCAGCCAGCAGTGACGGGTCCGCGACCGGTCCGTCCACGTCCGCGGCGGTGTAGCCGGCGACGCCGGTGCTCGGCACGCGCAGGTCGAGGGTGTGGCGGAACCAGTACCTCGCCGTGTCGTGGAGCTGCGGGTCACCGGTGACTTGGTGCAGACGGGCGAACACCAGACCCAGCCCGGCGGCACCGTGGCACAGCCCGGCGTCGACCACCCCGGTGTCCTCGACCGGTCGGGCGGCGGCTCGGTGGGCGAGCCGCAGGGCCGCGTCCTCCCAGGTGGCCTCCCCGACGGCACGCGCCGCCCCGAGCAGCGCGACCGCCACGCCCGGTTCGCCGTAGCACCAGGCGGTCCGGGCCGGTTCACGCTCGCCGTCCGGGACCCACCAGCTGGGCAGCACCTCGCCGTCCAGTCCGGTGTCGAGGAACCACGCCACCGCACCGTCGAGCAGCGGGCGGGCGATGTCGGTCGCGACGTCCGCGGCGCAGGCGGTGCCAAGCAGCGCGATCATCCCCGGCACCCCGTGCGCGACCCCGAGATCAACGTGTCCGTGCGGTGACCGCTGGCGGACCGGCGTCGGGAGCAGCTTCGGCGGGGTCCACCAGGACCCGTGGACGCCGTCCCGTGTCCCGGTCTCGTCGAGCCGCCGTACCACCTGCTCGAGGAGCTGCGGTCCTGCGGGGACGTCGAGACGCTCCGCCGCGTACACCCCGATGCCGACCAGTCCCCGGATGAGATCGCGCGGTCCCGGCCAGGGCCGACGGTCGAGCAGGCGCAGCAGCGCCCGGTCGACACCGGCGCACCGGTCGCGGTCGTCGAGCACCTCGCCGGCGACGTGCGCCAACGTCCAACCGACGCCGGCCGCGCCGAGGTGGAGCGACGACGACCCGCCGGGGGTGCGCAAGGACGCGGCGGCGTGGCGGAGGCAGGCCAACGCGGAGTCACGCTGGACCGCGTCGTCGGCGGCCAGGCGGGCGTGCAGCACGGCCCGGCCTGCGCTGCCACCGGCGAGGGACGCGTCGTCGTGGGGCAACGACGCGAGCGAGGCGGCGATCTCGGTGACCGCGCTCAACGCCTCGGCGCGTTCTTCACCGTCGAGGACCGGCTGCCACGTGAGGGATGGCGCCGGGTCAGCTGCCGGAGGGTCCGGGTCGCCCGCCGGCAGGGTCCCGGTACCCGACCACTCCGACACGGCCGCCTCTCCCGCCCGATGCCACAGCAACCGCTCCCTCGAACCCCGGTTGGCTGCGGAGGGAACCACCCTAAGGACCGCGGTACCACCGGTCAACGATGCCGCCGGCTGGAGCCCGGCGAATGAGGCCCAGACCACAGACGTCCGGCCCATCCCCGCGCACACTGACACCGCTGACCGAAGCCAAGCGGTGGAGCTCGCCCCGTTGACAGCACACGAGCCAACCGCCAGCGTGGACACCGAAACCCCGGAGGGAAACCCATGAGCACCAACCCCCGACCAGACGGCCCGGAACCGACCGACGCACTGGACCAACTGGACGCCGAGACCGTCGAGGACCTCGACGCCGACGAGGACGCCACCGACGTCCACGGCGGCCCGGCGATGACCACCGGGAACTGCTTCCCGCACTGAACACCAGCTGACGAGGAACACGCCGAGGTGGCCGCGGCACCGCCGGCTCCAGCGCGGCGAAGCCGCAGGCAGCTGACACCCGACCACGACCACGGCCGCACCACAGCACACCGCAAGGAGCGACGGACATGACCGACCACACCGACACCGACCCGACCGACGAACTGGACCAGCTGGAGCCCGAGACCGTCGAGGACCTCGACGCCGACGCTGAAGCCGACGACATCGCGGGCGGGACGGGGAACGCCTGGACCGCCCTCTGCAACGGCAACTGACCCTGGGCTCGGCCGATCGCCCCGCGAACGCGACCATCAGCGTGGACACCGAAACCCCGGAGGGAAACCATGAGCACCGACCCCCGACCAGACGGCCCGGAACCGACCGACGCACTGGACCAACTGGATGCCGAGACCGTCGAGGACCTCGAAGCCGACGAGGACGCCACCGACGTCCACGGCGGCCCGGCGGTGACCACCGGAGGCTGCTTCCTGCACTGAACACCAGCTGACGAGGACACGCCGAGGTGGCCGCGGCACCGCCGGCTCCAGCGCGGCGAAGCCGCAGGGACCTGACACCCGACCACGACCACGGTCGCACCACCGGACACCGCAAGGAGCGCTGGACATGACCGACCACACCGACACCGAACCGACCGACGCACTGGACGAACTAGAGCCCGAGACCGTCGAGGACCTCGACGCCGACGAGGACGCCACCGACGTCCACGGCGGCCCTCATATCACCACCGCGAACTGCGCAACGAACTGACCGGCCGGTCGTGGCACCCGCTGGCGACCGTCAGAGCCTCACTCCGGAAGATGGTGCAGCACGTAGGCGGCGACCGGGTCGGCCTTGCCCTTGATCGCCATCGGGGCCAACTCCTCGACCTCGGCGCCGTCGGGCAGGGCCGCCCGGGTGCCCTCACCGATGAGGACCCCGCCGACCGGCGCCTGGGATTCGAGCCGGGCGGCGAGGTTGACCGTGTCGCCGATGACGTCGTGCTTGCGGTGGCCGCGGTCGCCGACGATGCCGGAGGCGATCTCGCCGCTGTTGATCCCGACCCGGAACCGCGGCCAGTCCGGGTGCGCCGCCGAGATCTCACCGGCGGCCTCCTGGAACGCCAGCCCCGCTCGGGCGGCGAGGTGCGCGTGGTCCGGCTGGTCGCCGTGCTTGTTGAACACCACCATCACCGCGTCACCGATCAGCTGGTGGACGTCACCGCCGAGCTCACGCATCCGCGGGATCACCCGTGAGAAGTACGCATCGAGCATGCGACGTACCTCGGCGGCGTCCGTGCGCTCCGAGTAGGGGGTGAACGACTCGAGATCCGCGAACAGGACGCTGGCCTCCGTCGTGCCCTCGAGCGTCTTCTCGAGGTAGAGCGCACTGAAGCGCTCCTGGTACCACTCCCGCCGGGCAGCGACAGCGATCAGGCCGAAAGCCACGAGCATGAGCACGTGCCACTCCCACCACGAGACCCGCCAGTTGGCCGCGAACGCCAGCACGATCAACGAGACGGCGAGCAGCGCGAAGGCCACCGCGAACGCGAGCACGATCGGCGCGCCACGGCGTCGGTATAGCCGCCAGTACCCCCATGAGCCCAGCCCATAGCCCAGCACCCCGACAGCGGCGAAGCCCAGCTGCCAACCGTCCAGGGCCTCCTCGGGGACCGCAGCATCGAGGGGCGGGATCTCCGCGAGCGAGATGACCAACCAGATCACCATCAGCGCGACCAGCGCCGCAAGGATCGACCGCGCACGCGCCATGATCCGCTGGGAGGTCTCGGGCGTGAACTCGATGGCCGACGCGGCCGCGAACAGGCTCCCAACGACCAGCCCGACCGGTGTGGCCAACTCGAAGCCGGCGTTCGGCCCGACCAGAACCCCGGGGGTAGCCAACGCGTGCAGCCCGAGGAAACCCGCACCGGCGAGGAACGCCAGCGAGACCATGAACAGGCGCGAGTCCTGACGCCGGCGTGACGCCGCCGAGACGTTGTAGCCGAGGACACTCGCGACGGCCGCTGCGGCGAGCACGAGCCAGAAGTGCGCCGGGTTGTTGTGCCATTCGACATCGAGCGCCGGTTGCCACCGAAGCACCGTCAGGAGGGCCAGTGGCACGGCCACGGCGACCGCCAGCCAGATCAGCCCGGCGCGGCTCGACCGAGTCGCGTGCGCGTCCGCGTCACCAACTGACATCCATGCCCCACTCGTCACCACACCGGGTGTTCAAGCGGGTCACCCCACCGGGAGTCCTGCGCTCCTGCACCTCGACCCGGGTGAGTGTCACCGCCTCAGCATCGGGCAGCCGCTCGGCTGGGTCGCTCCACCGATCGCCGTGATCCCGCACGAACGGCTCTCGATCCTAGCGGTGTCCGGCCCTGACGAGGAGAGAACAGGAGCGACCGTTGACGAGGGCCGGGTCCGGGTTTAGCGGTGGACGGACTCCGAACGCGCGATCTCCACTCTGGCGAGAGACAGGCCGGCCCGTCATGCCGCTTCGTTCGAGGCCGAAGAGGTCGTCGGTCAGCGGAGGCGGCAACCCAGCGAGGTACCCCCCTCGATGTCGCTGGCGTCTTCGTCGGCGTCGAGGTCTTCGACAACCTCGCTGTCGAGATCGTCAAGCGTCTCGTCGTTCGGCTCGCGATCGTTCTCAGCCATAGGATGCTCCTCGGTCATAGCATGAGGGTCCGCGCCGGGTCTTCGGGTGATGCTCAGGGGCGCGTTCTTCTCGCTGGCCTGTTCCGCTCGTCTCTCAGATCCCTCATCCTCTCGCGACCGTTCGCCATCTGTCCGTGATCCAGGTCACACACCGTCCGACCGAGCGAGGCGCCGCGAGGCGGCTTCGACCAGCAGCTACTGCGATGCTGCCGCACGCACGTCCAAGGAGTTGCTGCTGTCCCTCGAAGGGGATGGGTCGTGACGTGACTGCGGGATCCGTTGCTAAGACGCTACGGAGTGAAACGCTCCTGATGGAAGCCGGACCCCCGCGAAAGCGGGCGACCCTGGAGCGGATGACGGGATTCGAACCCGCGACCTCCACCTTGGCAAGG
>PWTE01000261.1 GCA_003563915.1 Nitriliruptoraceae bacterium | reverse complement strand
ATCCAGGGCACGGCCGCCGACGTGATCAAGCTCGCGATGATCGAGCTGCAGCACGCCCTGGACCGGTCGGGGCTGGTCACACAGCTGCTGCTGCAGGTGCACGACGAGGTGATCCTCGAGGTCCCCGACGGGGAGATGGACGACGCCGAGCGGCTGGTCGTCGACACGCTGTCAGGTGTCGTGGAGCTGGCGGTCCCGCTCGACGTCGACACCGCCTTCGGCCCCACCTGGTGGGACACCCAGAAGCACTGATCGGGTCGTCCCGCTGTTCGGGTCGTCCCGCTGTTCGGGTCGTCCCGCTGTTCGGGTCGTCCCGCTGTTCGGGTCGTCCCCCCATCGGCGGCCTCAGGTCCCTGGGTGGGCTAGTTTCCCGGTCTCGTCGATGGGAGGCGGTAGGGCGCGGTGACGGAACGGTCCGTAGCCACCTGTGGAGCGGACGTGGCGTCGCTCGCAGGTGAGCGCCTGCGCGGCTACGGGTGGTTGCAGCTCGATCGGGGTGCCACCTGGCGGGTGGCCGGCTTCTGGGCCCTCCACGCCATCGCCGCCATCCTGGTCGCGGTCGCGGCACTCCGGGCAGCCCAGCTCGGCACCCTGCCCCTCCTGGCGGCGATCCCGATCGTGATCTCCTCGCCGTTCGTGGTCGTCGCACCCCTCTTCGTCCTGCGCTACGAGCGGCGCCGACGTCGTTTCCTGCGTGAGCTGCTCCGCTACCTCGAGCCAGCCGAGCAGCGCGACCTCGCGGTGGCTGCGGACCGGGCCGACCGGCGCTCGTGGCCGCTGACCGCGATCCCCGTCGCGCTGGTGCTCTGGGCGTTGCTCGGAGCCCCCGGGTTCTTCGCGGGATCGCTGGCGCTGGGGGATCTCCCGGCGCCTGCAGCCATCCTCAACCTCGTCGTCCTCGGACTCGGTGCCGCGGCTGCCGGTGCTGGCATCGCGGCGGCGCTCGAGACCGTCCTGCTGGCTCGTGCCGCCGCCCGGTTCTCCGAACCCTGGGAGCCGTTCATCGTCGATGACGGCGTGCGCGTCCCCCTGATCGCACGCTTCGCCGAGCAGGGCTGGCGCGACATGCTGACGGCAGGGGTCCTGCTGTTACCAGGTGTCCTCGCGGTCACGCTGACCGTCGGTGCTGGCGGGTTGCCGGCGCTGATCGGGATCAACCTGCTCATCATCGGCATGACCGCCGCCATGCTCATCGTGCCCTCCGTCGCGCTGCACCAACGCCGACGCCGAGACCAGGACCGTTACCTCGCCGACCTCTCCGAGCGGATCGGGACGCTGGCTCAGGCGGTCGCGCTACCGGCTGCCGAAGAGGATCAGGAGCGGCATCGCAACGCCTGTGCCCGTCTCGGTGTCCTGCTCGAACTGCGATCGCAGGCTCGGGAACTGCCCGCCAGTCCGGCCGAGAGCCGGCTCCTACGCTGGCGCTTGCCGATCAGCGGGGTCGCACCCGTCCTGGTGACGCTTGCCGGGCTGCCGTTCAGCTAGCCGGCTCGGACAGAGGGCGGCCAGTGCGCGGCGAGGTGGCGTCGGTCACCGAAGGTCGAACGCGGCCGTGCGTGGGCCAGCGTCCGGATCCCAGTCCAACCCGCCGGCCGCGACATCGGTGACCTCGAGGTGGTAGCGCCCGGGGCCGCCGGCCATCCGGAACCGGATGCGGCCCATCATGTCGGTCGTCCCCTCGACGATCCGCTCCCGTTCCGGCCCGGAGATGCGCGCCTCGACCGACAGATCGGAACAGCGCCGGTCCTCGGCGTCCTTCACCTCGACGAGGAAGCTCGCACGCTCCCGCCCCTGCTCGTCGATGTCCGGGTCGAGTGGCGCCAGCTTGGTGATACGGACCGGCTCGCTGAACAGGCCACGCTTCGGCAACCCGTCAGGCTGGGTCTCGGTGGTCGCCTGCGGGCGGCGGGCCCGTGCGATGCGACGGAACACCACGGAACGTCCTCGGCTGGTCGCGGAGGAGCGAACGGTACCCGCGTCATCCGCGTCGCAGGTCGCACCCGACGAGGTGGTCGTCCACGATCCCCATGGACTGCTGGAAGGCGTACAGCGTCGTGGGGCCGACGAACCGCCAACCCCGCCGCTTCAGGTCCTTCGACATCGCTTCCGACTCTGGTGAGGTTGCGCGTACCTCGTCGATGGAGCGGGGGACCGGAGGATCCTCCGGTGCGAACGACCAGACGTAGGCGTCCAACGAGCCGACCTCGTCGACGAGGTCACGGTAGGCGCGGGCGTTGCCGATCGTCGCTTCGATCTTCCCGCGGTGGCGCACGATCCCGGCATCCTGGAGGAGTCGCGCCACGTCGGCTGGCCCGAAGCTCGCGACCTGCTGCGGGTCGAAGTCCGCGAAGGCGGCGCGGAAGGCGGGACGCTTCCGGAGGATCGTCAACCACGACAGCCCGGCTTGGAACCCCTCGAGGCAGAGCTTCTCGAACAGTTTCCGGTCGTCGTGGACCGGGACGCCCCACTCCTCGTCGTGGTACCGGACGTACTCGGGATCGTCCCCGCACCACCAGCAGCGGACCGTTCCGTCGATGCCCGTGATCAGGCCCGCTGCGAGGTTCATGGGCGGCAGCCTACGTTGACAGCGACGCGAACTGCTGCGACCCTTGACGGCTCCGGTGCGACCTGCGGGCGCCGGTCGTCTTCCTGCGCCCGTTTCCTGCACCCTTAGCAGCACACCGCCTCTGGGCGGTCCTCCCTGACCCCACGACGACAAGAGACCCCGACCCCGATGTCCGAGACCCCGACCCCCGACCCCTCCGTTGCCGACCAGGAGGCCACCCCGGCCCCCGATCAGGCAGGCACAACGGCGTCCGACCAGCCGGCGGCCGCCACCGAGCCGGCAGCTCCCGAGCAGCCCGCCGAACCCACGGCTGCTGAGCAACCCTCCGCGCCTGCGTCCCCACCGGCCGGATCCGAAGCTCCGACCCCGGATGTCGTCGTGCTCCAAGAGCCCGGCGGCACGCTGACCTCGACCGGTGACGTGATCGTCGAGAACGACCTGTCCGACGACGACTTCGAAGCCGCCCTGGAGGGCACCGTCCTCGCCATGGAGGACGGCAAGATCATCGAAGGTGTGGTCGTCAAGGTCGACCCCGACGAGGTCCTCCTCGACATCGGATGGAAGTCCGAGGGCGTGATCCCCGCCCGTGAGCTCTCGATCAAGCTGGACGTCGACCCGAGCGAGATCGTCTCCGTCGGCGACGTCGTCGAAGCCCTGATCATGAAGAAGGAGGACGAGGAAGGCCGCCTCGTCCTGTCCAAGAAGCGGGCCCAGTACGAGCGGGCCTGGGGCACGATCGAGCGCATCTACACCGAGGACCGCACCGTCGCCGGCACGGTGATCGAGGTGGTCAAGGGTGGACTCATCCTCGACATCGGGCTGCGCGGCTTCCTGCCCGCGTCCCTGGTCGAGATGCGGCGCGTGCGCGACCTGCAGCCCTACGTCGGCGAGCAGCTCGAGTGCAAGATCATCGAGCTCGACCGCAACCGGAACAACGTCGTGCTCTCCCGCCGCAAGTTCCTCGAGGAGACCCAGAGCGAGTTCCGCAACGAGTTCCTCGAGTCGCTACAGAAGGGCGAGATCCGCGCCGGCACCGTCAGCTCGATCGTCAACTTCGGGGCCTTCGTGGACCTCGGCGGCGTCGACGGTCTGGTGCACGTCTCAGAGCTGTCCTGGAAGCACATCGACCACCCGTCCGAGGTCGTCGAGGTCGGCGATCAGGTCGAGGTCGAGGTGCTGGACGTCGACATGGACCGCGAGCGCGTCTCGCTGTCGCTGAAGGCCACCCAGGAGGACCCGTGGCAGCGCTTCGCGCGTGAGCACGCCGTCGGCGAGGTCGTCGACGGTGAGGTCACCAAGCTCGTGCCCTTCGGTGCCTTCGTGAAGGTCGCCGACGGGATCGAAGGGTTGGTCCACATCTCCGAACTGGCCGAACGCCACGTCGAGGTGCCCGAGGCGGTCGTCAACGTCGGCGACAAGATCGAGGTCAAGGTCATCGACATCGACACCGTCCGTCGCCGCATCAGCCTGTCGCTGAAGCAGGCCCAGGCCGGCGGTGGCGAGGACGAGAGCCCCTACGAGGAGGAGCCCGCGGTCGAGGCCGCCTACTCGTCCGGTGGCGACGATGCGGGCCCGTCCGGTGCGTTCGCGCAGGCGTTCGCCCAGGCCGGACTGTCCAGCCCCGGCGAGACGACCCCGGAGGAGATGGCGCTCGCCGAGGCGGAGCTGCCCGACGAGGTCGCACCCGATGCCGAGGCCGAGACCCCCGAAGCGGAGACGGCCCCTGCTGTCGAGGCCGCGGAAGCCCCTGCTGCCGACGCGGCGGAGGAACCCGCTCCCGACGAGCCCGCGGCCGACGCTGCCGCCGAGGAAGCCACCGAGGAGGACCCTGCGGCGGACAGCGCGACCACCGAGGACGAGGCCGACAAGGCCTGACCCCGGCTACGCCCACGGTGTCGAGCCCGGCCTCCACGGCCGGGCTCGACCCGTCCCGGGGGTAGCCTCCCGCCCACTTCGAGCAGGGACCACCCGATGTACCTCGTGGGGTTGACCGGCGGCATCGGCAGCGGCAAGTCGACGGTGGCCGCACGTTTCGCCGAGCTCGGCGCCGAGGTGATCGACGCCGACCTGATCGCCCGTGAGGTCGTCCAGCCGGGCGAGCCAGCGCTCGTGGCGCTTGCGGATCGCTTCGGCGAAGACATCCTGCAGGACGACGGGAGCCTGGACCGGAGAGCCCTTGCTGCCCGTGCCTTCCGCGACGAGGCATCCCGTGCCGACCTCGACCGGATCACCCACCCGCACATCGCTGCGCGTATCGCAAGCAGGATCGCGGAGCTCGGCGCCCGTGACGGCGCAGCGGCCGACGACCTGGTCGTGGTCGACCATCCCCTGCTGATCGAGACCAACCAGACCGCTCGGTTCGATGCGGTGGTCGTGGTGGTGGCGGACCAGCAGCTCCGGATCGATCGGTTGGTGGACGACCGTGGCATGGACGAACAGGACGTGCTGGCCCGGATCCGGGCTCAGGTCGACGACGATCGTCGGCGACAGGTCGCGGACCAGGTGATCATCAACGAGGGCACGATCGCGGAGCTTCGCCACCAGGTGGACGAGGTCCACGAGGCACTACTGGCAGATGCTCGGGCTCGGAGGATGTGATCACGGACCGCCGTGGGCTCAGGTGAGCACCAGCGCGGCGGCACCGCCGAGCAGCGCGTAGACCAGGGTCACCCCCAAGGTTCGGCGCAGCACGTCGCCCTCGGCTCCGACGAGCCCCACGGTGGCGCCGGCCGCGACGATGTTGTGCGGACAGACCGCGTTGCCGACACCGGCCCCGAAGTTCTGGGCTCCGAGCAGTGGCGCCTCCGGCAGCCCGAGCTGCTGCGCGGTCGCCGATTGCAGGTCGGTGAACAGCACGTTCGACGCCGTCGCGGACCCGGTCACGAAGGTGCCCAGGACCCCGACCAGTGGTGCCAGCAGCGGCCACGCCGCGCCGGCGGATCCGGCCGCGGCCTCCGCCAACGCGTCGGTCATCCCCGAGCGCACCATCGTCCGGGCCAGCAGCAGCATCGCCAGCAGCGCGATGGTCACGGGGACGAGCTGCTTGAGCGTGGTGCGCAACGCGGTGGCGATCGCGGCGCGGCCCAGGCGCTGGATAGCGGCGCCGCCCAGCAAGGACACGACCAACAACGTGCCGGGGTGGGT
The DNA here is from genome assembly GCA_003563915.1 of Nitriliruptoraceae bacterium. Taxonomy (GTDB): domain Bacteria; phylum Actinomycetota; class Nitriliruptoria; order Nitriliruptorales; family Nitriliruptoraceae; genus CSSed11-175R1. Next base: position 89,350 of record PWTE01000261.1, on the reverse strand, counting down.
CAACGGGGAGAAGCTGCCGGTGAACCCACCTGTCAGCTCCCAGGTGAGCTGCAGCCGGCCGAGTGGTTCGGCGATGACGGGGACGGTCCGGGTCGCGACCACCAGCACGATCAGCGCGAGGTAGGGCGCGCCCGCGAGCAACAGCCCGCCCGGCGTTACCTCGACGTCCTGATCGGTGGGACCGGGAACCGCGGTCCGGCCGTCCTGTGGCGTCGACGCAGCGTCGGTCGCGGGCTCGGCTTCGTCGGGGTGCTCGTGGTCGGGGTTCGCGCCGAGCTCGACCGGGAAGGGCTCGTTCGGATCGAGTTCGCGTGGCAGGACGGTGCTGGCCGGCTGGGCCGATGGAGCGCGTCGCCGCGCGAGCACCAGCGCGACGACGAAGGTGGCCACGCCGATCAGCGCGCCGGCGAGGGTGGGAAGCTCGGGCCCGACGAACCGCGCCAGCAGCCACATCGGGACCAGGAACGCGGCACCGGCCAGCGCGGTCCAACCCCAGATGGCTCCCGTCGCGCGGGTGCCGGTCCCGCGCGAGGCGACCACCACCATCACGGCCAGCGGGAGCCAGCCGAACAGCACGTGGTAGGTGGCACTCGCCGAGGACAGCTCGAGCGGGCTCAGGTCGGTCGCCGCGACCATCGGCACGATCGGTGTGCCGATCGCCCCGAAGGAGACACCGACGGCGTGGCCGATCATCGCGACCACGACCGCCTCGAGGGGGCGGTAGCCGAGCCCCACCAGGAACGGCGCCGCCAGGGCGACCGAGGCACCGAAGCCGGCGGCGCCCTCGATGAACAGGGCGAAGAACCAGCCGATCAGCAGCGCGAGGATGCGTGGGTCGTCGGACAACCGCCCGAGGGCGACGCGCAGGGTCTCGGTAGCGCCGCTGCCGACCTGGAGGTGGTGGATCGCGAGGGCGGGTAGGACGATCCACAGGATCGTGGCGGAGGTGAAGGTCGCCTCGGCGAGGATGCCGGTCAGCCCGCCACCGATCCCGGCCTCGGGGAGGACATCACGACCGAGCCCGAAGGTGCCCAGCGCGATCAGCAGCGCGAGCCCCGCCCCGACGACACCGGCGCGAGCTGCCGGCCAGCGCAGGCCCAGCATCAGCGCCAGGACCACCAGGATCGGCAGACCGGAGAGCAGGGCGAGCACGTGATCCTCCGTTGGGTGATCGGCGCAGCGACGAGGGCGAGCTGCCGTGACGGGTTCGGTCCTGGCGCACCCCGCGGGCGGCGTGATCGAGTGTCACGGGCCACCGCTACCGTAGTGACGTGAGTTCAGAACCTGCCCCAGAGCCGCCACCTGGCGATCCCGCGACGGGTCGTGCGGCCACGGCGTCGCGCCGCGCGACGTTGCACCGCAACGTCCGCGACGACGTGCCGTTCCGCGTGGTCAGCGACTTCGCGCCCTCCGGCGACCAGCCGCAGGCGATCGAGCAGGTCAGCGAGGCCTTCGAGGCGGGGGAGCGGGCCGTGACCCTGCTCGGTGCGACGGGGACCGGCAAGACCTTCACCGCCGCGAAGGTGCTCGAACGCCTGCAGCGACCCTGTCTGGTGATGGCGCCGAACAAGACCCTCGCTGCCCAGCTCGCCAACGAGTTCCGGGACTTCCTGCCGGACAACGCGGTCGAGTACTTCGTCTCGTACTACGACTACTACCAGCCGGAGGCGTACATCCCCTCGAGCGACACCTACATCGAGAAGGACTCGTCGATCAACGACGAGATCGATCGGCTGCGCCACCGCGCAACCATGGCGCTGCTGTCCCGTCGCGACGTCGTGGTGGTGGCATCGGTGTCGTGCATCTACGGCCTGGGTTCCCCGTACGAGTACGAGGACCACGTCCTGGCGCTGCGTGAGGGCCACGAGGCCGGCCTCGAGACGTCCCTGCGCAAGCTGGTCGATCTGCAGTACTCCCGGAACGACCTGAACCTCGTCCGGGGGACCTTCCGGGTCCGTGGCGACACCCTCGAGGTGTTCCCCGCGGACGACGAACGCGCGGTCCGCGTCGAGTTCTTCGGTGACGAGGTGGAGCGCATCGTCCGCGTCGACCCGGTCACCGGCGAGGTCAGCCGCCCGGTCTCGCAGGCGGCGATCTTCCCGGCGTCGCACTACGTGTCGTCGCAGGAGGCGCTCCAGCGCGCCGTCGCGGGCATCGAGGTCGAGCTGAAGGATCGGCTCGCGACCTTCGAACAGGAGGGCAAGCTGCTCGAGGCGCAACGACTGCGTATGCGCACGCAGTACGACCTCGAGATGATCCGCGAGGTCGGTTTCTGCAACGGCATCGAGAACTACTCGCGCCACTTCGACGGCCGCGCTCCCGGCGAGGCGCCCTACACGCTGCTCGACTACTTCCCCGACGACTTCGTCGTGTTCCTCGACGAGTCCCACGTGAGCGTCCCCCAGGTCGGCGGGATGTACGAGGGCGATCGGTCGCGCAAGGACACGCTGGTCGAGCACGGCTTCCGATTGCCCTCGGCTCGCGACAACCGGCCACTCACCTTCGACGAGTTCCTGGACCGCATCGGCCAGCGACTGTTCATCTCCGCGACGCCTGGCCCCTACGAGCGTCGCGAGTCGGACACGATCGCCGAACAGATCATCCGCCCGACCGGGTTGGTCGACCCCGAGGTGGTGGTGCGCCCGACCTCGGGGCAGATCGACGACCTCATGGAACGCATCCGCGTCGCTGCCGAGCACGACCGGCGCGTGTTGGTGACGACCCTCACGAAGAAGATGTCCGAGGACCTCACCGACTACCTGTTGGAGAACGGCGTGCGGGGGCGCTACCTCCACTCCGACATCGACACGGTCGAGCGGGTCGAGATCCTGCGGTCGCTGCGGCTGGGCGAGTTCGACGTCCTGGTCGGCATCAACCTCCTGCGCGAAGGCCTGGACCTCCCGGAGGTGGCGCTGGTCGCGATCCTGGATGCGGACAAGGAGGGGTTCCTCCGCTCCGAGACCTCCCTGATCCAGACGATCGGCCGCGCGGCCCGCAACGTCGACGGCGCCGTGGTCATGTACGCCGACCACCAGACCGAGGCCATGCGTAGAGCCCTCGACGAGACCACCCGCCGACGCGACAAGCAGCTGGCCCACAACCGCGAGCACGGCATCGATCCGCAGACGATCCGTAAGCGCGTCGGTGACATCATCGCGGCGGTCCGCGCCGAGGAACAGGGCGAGGACTACCGGCCGGAGGACTCGCCCGCGGCGGTGAGCGACGCAGCGATCGACGCCAGTGAGATGCCCCAGGAGGAGCTCGGGGCGCTGATCCAACGGCTCGAGGAGGAGATGCACGAAGCCGCCGGCGATCTACGCTTCGAGTACGCCGCCCGCCTCCGCGACGAGATCGCCGACCTCAAACGCGAACTCTCCGCGATGCAGGCTGCCAACATCTGAACCGCTGCCACCCCGTGCCAGCGAGCGCGCCACCGGGCCGGCGGGCGCACCTCCGTGCCGGCGGGCGCACCTCGGTGCCGGCGAGCACACCACCGGGCCGCATCGGTGCACCACTGGCCGGCCCGGGTCACGCCGTGGATGGCGTGCGGGCGGCGGCTCGCTGCGGTTGCCGGTGCGGCTCGGGGACGGCTGGTCGGTGACGCTGGACGGTCAGGGACCAGCCGGGGTTCTTCGCTGAGGTGGTCGCAGGAGCGGTCGACCGTCCTCCCAGGTAACCGGCCATCCGTGCCGGTCGAAGTTGCGGTGGTGGCGTCGACAACCCAACGCGGAGTTCCCTGGGCTGAGTCGGCCCTGATCGCGGAAGGCCTTCGACAGGTGCATGACGTCGCACCAGGCGGGCGGGGCGTCGCACCCCTGGGCGATGCACCCGCCGTCGCGGACGAGCAGGAAGCGGTACAGGCCGGCGGGAACGGTGCGCACCTCGGCTGAGGCCTCCAGAGGCAGCCCCCTGGCATCGAGCACGATCCGGGACACACTCGCGTCGCCCAGGAGGTGCTCGACCTCGCCGACCGGGATCGGTCCTGTCCAAGCCCCCTCCGCGCTGCCCTGGCCCACCTGGAGGTCCGCCTGGGCCACGGTGATCATGAGGTGAGGTCGGATGCCGTGCTGCGCGGGCGCTTCACCAGCGCGGAGCGCGACCCGGAACGCCTCGATGATCGCGTCGGCGGTGCGCTGCTCGGCGCTGCGGCGGCCCCCCGGGCCGTCGGGGGTCCGGAAGGCGTGCACCACCGTGTGGAGCAGCTCCCCATCGACGCCTGACCACTGCCCGCTCAGGACGGTCATCCCATCGGGCCGCTGCATCACGGCCGCGCGTCGTGAGCCGTGGCGACGGTCCTCGTCGCGCATCGCCGTGTCGTGGTCCAGTTCAGCCAGCAGCGCGCGGCAGCTACGCCCGAAGGTCACGGCATCCTGACGCCGACCCGCCGGCAGCAGTTGTTCCAGAGCGCCCTCGTGGAGATCGAGCGGGAGCTTGTCCAGTAGGTCACCGAGCAGCTCAGCGTTGCGCGGCGGGAGATCCCCACGGTCGTAGGCATCCGCGACCTGCGGACGTCCGTTCAGCTGGCGTCCGAGCTTGCCGGTGGCCTTGGCTCTACTGGGCGTCCACTGGTGCTCGTCGGTCAGCTCGCGCTGGACGTCCTGCGCGGCGCGCTCTCGTTCGCGGCGTTCGTCGGTCCCCTTGCGTTGGGCGGCTGCGGTCGCGCGACGTTGGGTCATGGCCGCGACGACCCGCGTCTGTCGGGCGGAGAGCCGCCGGACCTCGGTCTCGAGGCTGGACAGCTCGGCCTTCAACCCTGACTCATCGAGCTCGTCGGGTGGACACGCCACCACCTGGTCGACCGCCGCGGACAGCCGCATCAATCGAGCGTGGTCGGTCGCAGCGGCAGGGTCCCGCGATCCATCGGTCCGCCCATCCTGCGTGTCCACGATCACCTCCCTGACGTCTCCACGATCTCGCCCGCTCAGAGTCGGTTCTGAGACCGGCAACCGGTACCGATGTAGCGAACGTGTGTTCGGGTTCTTGGTGGTATCGTGCCACGGGGTTGCGACATGGCAACCGTGGACCTCTGGAGCTTGTGGATATCCAAGGTGTGAGCCGCCGGGACGATGAACTGACGCGTCCACCCTGCGAAGGGGGCGACATCGTCCTGGCGGAGGACGACGGAAGCACTCTCCGGTCCTAGTGTTCGTCTCGCCGCAGGCGACGTTCGGGGGCACGGGGTGCCTCCGGAGCGTGCGGGGTCCCTTCGAGGCCACAGGAGGTCGACGTGGAAGCGCTGCTCACCTGCGAGGGCCTGCGCCGGTCGTTCGGCAAGCTCACCGCCGTCGACGGGGTCAGCTTCCAGGTCGGACAAGGCGAGACCTATGGGCTCCTCGGGCCGAACGGGGCGGGCAAGACCACCTCGATCTCGATGATCGCCGGCCTGCTGCAAGCGGACGCTGGGGAGGTCCACATCGCCGGCGAGCGGATGACCCCCCGCGCCAACGGGGCCAAGCAACACGTCGGACTCGTCCCTCAGGACCTCGCCCTGTACCCCGACCTCACGGCGCGGGAGAACCTCGACTTCTTCGCGCGCCTCTACGGGCTCGATCGTGACCGGCGGACCCAACGCATCGACCAGATCCTCGAGGTGATCGGGCTCACCGATCGACAGAAGGACCGCGCCGGGACGTACTCGGGCGGGATGAAGCGGCGGCTGAACATCGGCATCGGGATGCTCCACGAGCCCCGCCTGTTGATCCTGGACGAACCCACCGTCGGCGTCGATCCTCAGTCCCGCAATGCCATCCTCGAGTCGGTCGAGAACCTGGCCACCGACGGGATGTCGGTGCTCTACACGACCCACTACATGGAGGAGGCCGAGCGGCTCTGCGACCGCATCGGCATCATCGACCAGGGCCTGCTGGTCGCCGAGGGAACCCGACGAGAGCTGATCGCCACGATCGGCGAACAGGATCTCGTGCGCCTGAAGATCACCGGTGACGTCACTGCCGCGGCGACGGCCTGCGACCAGGTCGAAGGGGTCAGCTCCTCGGACGCGGAGGACGATCAGGTCGTCTGCCTGGTGGACCAGGCAGCATCGAGGTTGCCGGCCCTGCTGTCCGCGGTGGCCAGCGCCGACGCGTCGGTCGCCGGGGTCGAGGTCAAGGAGCCGGACCTGGAGGACGTGTTCCTCCACCTGACCGGCCGCGCCCTGCGGGACTGACCATGATCCGCGCTGCCCTGCTGATCGTCGCGAAGGACGCCCGCCTGCGGCTGCGTGATCGCAGCGTGTGGATCTTCGCGTTCGTGGTCCCGGTCGCCCTGACCTTCGTCTTCTCCCAGATCTTCCCGGACCAGACGGACTTCCAGCTCAGTGCCGGCATCGTCGACCTCGATGGCGGCGACGTGGCCGCCGGATTCACGGAAGGAGTGGTCCCGGAACTCGAGGGTGAGGGCTTCGTCACCGCGACCAGCTTCCCTGACGAGGCCGCCGCCCGCACCGCCATCGAGGACGGCGAGGTAGCCGCCGCGTGGGTGATCCCGGCCGGCTTCACCGCACAGGTGACCTCCGGAGACGGTGGTGAGCTACGGGTGCTGGTCAACCCCGACCGTGCGCTGTCAGCCGAGGTCGCTCGGGGTATCGCCGACGGGTACCGCACCCAGCTGGACCGCGTGTCGCTGACCGTGGCGACGGCTGCGACCGCAGCCCGGGGCCAGTTGCCGCAGGCGGAGCTGGAGGCACTGGCGGATCGCGCTGCAGCTGCCGACGCCATCGTCGGGATCGAGGAGCTCATCGCCGCGGACCGACAGCTCGACCCGACGAGCTACCTCGCCGCAGGCATGGCGATCTTCTTCCTGTTCTTCACGGTGACCTTCGGGATCACCGGCTACCTCGAAGAGGGACAGCAGGGCACGTTGCCCCGTCTGCTGGCGGCGCCGATCAGCCTGCCGGCGATCCACCTGGGCAAGGCCCTCGGGGCGTTCGTCCTGGGGATCGTCTCGATGCTGGTCCTGGCGCTCGCCAGCGACCTGTTCCTGGGTGCTCCATGGGGACCGGCGACCTCTCAGGGCATCGTCGGGGTCGGGGTCCTGGTCGTGGCGGCGGTGATCGCGTCGCTCGGGGTGATGGCCCTCGTTGGCTCCTTCGCGAAGACCGTGGAGCAGGCCGGCAACCTGCAGTCGATCGTCGCGCTCGTGCTCGGACTGATCGGTGGTGTGTTCTTCCCCGTCGGTGCGGGCATCCTCGGGCAGCTGGCGTTGGCCTCGCCGCACGGCTGGTTCCTCCGCGGGTTGGGTGACCTGGCCGGTGAGCAGACGGTCGCGGCGGTCCTTCCCGCCGCGGCTGCGCTGGTCGCCTTCGGCGTGGTCACCGCGATCCCCGGGATCCTTCGGACGTGGAGGGCAACCTCATGAGTGGCTCGCTCGGGAACGTCGCGACCATCGCCCGGGTCGAACTGCGCCGCTTCCTGCGGGAGAAGGGGAACGTCTTCTTCGTCTTCATCCTCCCGCTCGCGCTGATCGTGTTCATCGGCCTGCAGTTCGGGGGGCAGACCGGGACCCAGCTCGGCGTCGTGCTGGAGGTGGAGGACGACGCGGCCCGGGATCTGGTCGAGCGGCTGGACGCTGCGGACGGGCTCTCGGTGGTCGAGGTCGACGACCAGGAGGGCCTGACCGACCTGGTCTCGCGCGCCAACCTCTCCGGGGGCATCGTGGTCCCCAGCGGGTACGGCGCGGCCCTCGAACAGGGTGAACGGATCGACATCGGGTTCGTCGGCCGACCGGATCCGGGGAGCGGCTCGCTGCGCGCCATCGTCGCAGCCGAGGTGGCAGAGCAGACCGTCACCACCGCGGCCGCACGCGATGCCGCGGAGACCTTGGGTGCATCGGTGACGGACCTGCTCCCCGTGGCCACCCAGGTCCGTAGCGAGCTTCCACGCGTCGAGGTCACGACCGAGCAGGTCGGCGGCGACGAACTGACCCAGGAGTTGCAGGCGCTCGGACAGTTCGACCTGGGAGCATCCAGTCAGCTGTTCCTGTTCGTGTTCCTGACCTCGTTGGCGGGAAGCGGTGCGTTGATCCAGACCCGCCAGTACGGGGTCGCGTCACGGATGCTGTCGACCCCGACACGGCTGCCGGTGATCCTCGCGGGCATCGGAGGTGGACGGCTCGCTATCGCACTGTTCCAGGCCCTGTACATCATCGTCCTGACCGCGGTGGCGTTCCGGGTGGACTGGGGCGACCCGCTCACCACCGGGCTGCTGGTCCTGCTGTTCTGTCTGGTCTCGGCGGCGGCGGGCATGGTGTTGGGTGCGCTGTTCCGCAACGATGCCCAGGCGTCGGGTGCTGGCGTCGGCATCGGGTTGGTGACGGCGGCGCTCGGCGGGTCGATGGTGCTGTTGGACTTCTTCCCGGAGGGCATGCGGCGCGTGGCACTGCTCACCCCGCACGGGTGGGCGAACACGGCTATGGCCGAGATCGTCCGTCGTGACGGGACGGTCGCCGACGTCGCGGTCGAACTGGGTGCGCTGGCGGCCATGGCCGCTGGGCTGCTCCTGCTCGCGACATGGTTGCTGCGACGGGCGATCACCCGCTGATGGGGCCAGGTGCCCGTCGCCGCTAGTCTGCGCAGGCGAGCCTCCCTCACCGTCGCGAGGACCCCGTGCTGTCGAACCTGCTCCTGATCCACCAGTGGACCGGCTACCTGGTCTCCGTGTTCGTGCTGGTCGCGGCGTTCATCGCGTTCGGGCGAGCCAAGGCTGCCCGCGAGTTCGAGCCCGGCCTGTACCGGGGAGCGTTCGCGCTCCTTGCGCTGCAGATCCTGATCGGTCTCGTGCTCTACGGGATCGGCGGCTACTGGGACGGACATGGGCCACTGATCACCTACGTCCACCCGGTCCTGGCGATCGTGGCCATCGGGGTGGGACAGGCGCTCCTCGGTCGCGCCCGCAAGACGCAGATGGCCGTCGACGCGCACCGGTTGGCCGGCCGCGGGCTGGTGCTGAGCTTCATCCTGGTCCTGGCCGCGATCGGTGTCGCGAGCTGGCCCACCTGAGCGACCCGACACCTCACCAACCGCGTTCGCGCCACTCGTCGAGGTGCGGTCGCTCGGCTCCGAGCGTCGTGTCGTCGCCGTGCCCGGGGTAGACCCAGGTCTCGTCGGGTAGACGGTCGAAGATCTTGGCTTCGAGCCCGTCCATGATCCGGTGGTGGTCCTCGTCCGATGTCGTCCGTCCGTGACCGCCGGGGAAGAGCGTGTCTCCCGTGAGGAGGTGGGGCCGCTCGTCACCCGTGACGAGGTACAGCAGGGATCCCTCGGTGTGTCCGGGCAGGTGGATCACCTCCACCTCGAGGTCTCCGACCTCCAGGACCTCGCCGCCGTGGAGCTCACGGTCGACCGGCCGGGGGAACAGTTCGGCGTCCCCCGGGTGCCCCCACACCGGGAGCCCCAGGTCGTCGCGGACCCCGTCCCACGCCCGGATGTGGTCCCAGTGGCCGTGGGTCTGCACGGCGGCGAGCGGCTCCACGTCGGCGACCGCCTCCGCCAGCCGCTCGGGCCGGGCGGCGACGTCGACCAGCAGGGCCTCGCCGGTCCGCGCGCAACTCACCACGTAGACGTTGTTGTCGAACTCCTCGACGGACAGCTTGCGCAGGTGCACGGGTCCGTCCTGACGGTCCTGCCAGGGACCGTCGGGCTCGACGTGGCCGGTGTAGGTCATACCGTCCTCCTGCATCCTCAAGCCTTCTGTGGGTCGCCGAGGACCTCTTCGCGGGTCAGCTCGTTGCCCGAGCGCTCGCCCTGCTCGAACGCCCTCGCGTTGCCGAGCGTCGTCTCCGCGATGTTGCGCAGCGCCTCCTCGGTGAAGAACGCCTGGTGGGCGGTGATGAACACGTTGGGAAAGGTCAGCAGGCGCGAGAAGACATCGTCCTGGATCACCCGGTCGGAGAGGTCCTCGAAGAACAGGTCGCCTTCCTCCTCGTAGACGTCCAGGGCCAGGTGACCGATCTGCCCGGACTTCAGCCCCTCGATCGCCGCGCGGGTGTCGACCAGTGCGCCGCGTGAGGTGTTGATGATCATCACACCCGGCTTCATCTTCGCGATCGCGTCGGCATCGATGAGGTGGTGGGTGTCGGGGGTCAGCGGACAGTGCAGCGTGATGACGTCGCACTCCTCGAACATCGTGTCGAGATCGACGTAGCGGACCCCGTAGTCCCGGACGTTGTCGTTCGGGTAGGGATCGTAGGCGCGCAGCGAGCAGCCGAAGCCGCGCATGATCCGTGCCACGATCTCACCGATCTTGCCGGTGCCCACGATGCCGATCCGCTTGTTGCGCAGGTCGAAGCCCAGGAGTCCGTCCAGCGCGAAGTTGCCCTCACGTACCCGGTTGTACGCCCGGTGCAGGCGGCGTTCGACGGCCAGCATCAGGGCGACCGTGTGCTCGGCGACGGCGTACGGCGAGTACGCCGGGACGCGGGACACCGTGAGGTGGTGCTCCTCGGCGGCGGCGAGGTCGACGTGGTTGAACCCAGCGGAGCGCAGGAGGAGCAGCTTCGTACCGCCCGCTGCCAGGGCCGCCAGCACCTCCTCGTCGGCGGTGTCGTTGACGAAGATGCACACCGCGTCGTAGCCCTCGGCGAGGGTGACGGTCTGGCGGTCGAGTCGTGCCTCGAGGAAGGTGAGGTCGTGCCCCTCCTGCTCGGCGACCTCGGAGAAGAAGCGACGGTCATAGGAGCGGGCGCTGAACATCGCGATGCGCACGGGGTCCCCTTCGGCAGCGGCAGATCGGGCAGGTTCCGTCTCGGCTCCGAGGGTAGGCGCGTTCGGATCGTCTCGTGGGGCCAGCAGCCAGGCGGCCGGAACGAACGGGTGTTCGACCTCCGCGGGGAGCCGAGCTAGGCTCTCGGCGGCGCTACCCTCGGCGCGGTCGCGTACGGCCCGGTGCCACCACCGCTTCCCCCGCCGACGTGGCGCGCCGAGCCCCTCGGATCCCGTCAGCTCCGTTGCACCTCGAGGTCGTCCTGTGGCACGAGCCACCTCCCATCGCGATCACATCACGGTGCGTGGTGCCCGCGAGCACAACCTCAAGGACATCGACCTCGAGATCCCGCGCGACAGCCTGATCGTCTTCACGGGCCTGTCCGGGTCCGGGAAGTCCAGCCTGGCCTTCGACACGATCTACGCGGAGGGGCAGCGCCGTTACGTCGAGTCCCTGTCCGCCTACGCGCGGCAGTTCCTCGGACAGATGGACAAGCCCGACGTCGACTTCATCGACGGGCTGTCCCCGGCGATCTCGATCGATCAGAAGTCGACCTCGCGCAACCCCCGGTCGACCGTGGGCACGATCACCGAGATCTACGACTACCTCCGCCTGCTGTACGCGCGGATCGGCCAACCCCACTGCCCGGAATGCGGCCGGCCGATCGCGCGGCAGACCGCGGAGCAGATCGTCGACCAGGTCCACGAGCTGCCGACGGGGACCCGGTTCCAGGTGCTCGCCCCCGTGGTGCGCGGCCGCAAGGGCGAGTACGGCGCGCTGTTCCAGCAGCTGTCGACCGACGGCTACGCCCGCGTGCGGGTGGACGGTGAGGTCCACCCGATCGACGAGGTCCCCAAGCTCGAGAAGAACCTCAAGCACGACATCGAGGTGGTCGTCGACCGCCTGGTGAAGAAGGAGGACATCCGACGGCGGCTGGCCGACTCGATCGAGACGGCGCTGCAGCTCGCCGATGGGGTCGCGATGATCGAGGTGCTGCCGTCACGTGACGCGATCGAGGCTGCGGAAGCGGCCGGTGAGCCCGTGCCGCATGCCGAGGAACTCACCTTCTCGGAGCACCTCGCCTGCACCCACTGCGGGATCAGCTTCGATCAGCTCGCCCCGCGCAACTTCTCCTTCAACTCCCCGTACGGCGCGTGCGAGACCTGTTCCGGCCTCGGGACGCAGCTGACGGTCGATCCCGAACTGGTCGTCGGCGATCCGGCGTTGTCCGTCGATGAGGGCGTGGTCCTGCCGTGGGGGACCGGGGCCCAGTCGAACTACTACCGCCAACTGCTCCGCGCGACGGTTCTCCACCTGGGCGGGGACCCCACCACCCCGTGGCAGGACCTGGACGACGACGTCCGCGATGCGGTGCTCCACGGTCTGGACGAGCGCGTCCACGTCTCGTACACCAACCGTTATGGCCGCAGGCGCTCCTACAAGGCGCGGATCGAGGGCGTGCTGCCGTCGCTGCTCCGCCGCCACGGGGAGACGGACTCCGATCACGTGCGCCAGCAGGTCGAGCAGTACATGCGCGAGGTGCCGTGTCCGGCCTGTGACGGCAAGCGACTGAAACCCCTCGTGCTCGGGGTCACGGTGGGCGGGCGCAGCATCGCCGAGCTGACCGGGCTGTCGGTCGCCGACGCAGAGACCTTCGTGCAGGACCTGGACCTGACCGAGCGCGAGGAGCTGATCGGTGCCCGGGTCCTGAAGGAGATCCGCGCGCGGCTCCGCTTCCTCCTCGACGTAGGGCTGGAGTACCTGACCCTGGACCGTTCCGCCGGGTCGCTGTCGGGGGGCGAGGCGCAACGCATCCGGCTGGCGACGCAGATCGGTGCCGGGCTCGTCGGGGTCCTGTACGTCCTGGACGAACCCTCGATCGGGCTGCACCAGCGGGACAACGAGCGGCTGATCGAGACCCTGCTGCGGCTCCGTGACCTGGGCAACACCCTGATCGTCGTCGAGCACGACGAGGCGACGATCGAAGCGGCGGACCACGTCGTCGATATCGGGCCCGGGGCGGGCGAGCACGGCGGAGAGATCGTGCACTCGGGGTCGGTGGATGCCCTGAAGCGTCTCACCCGTCGGTCGTTGACCGGCGCATACCTCGCGGGGGAGCGGTCGATACCCGTCCCGACGGAACGCCGTCCGGGCTCAGGTCAGGCCGTCACCGTCGTCGGTGCGGCCGCCAACAACCTCAGGGACCTCGAGGTGGCCTTCCCGCTCGGCACCTTCACCTGTGTCACGGGGGTGTCGGGTTCGGGCAAGTCGACCCTGGTCAACGACATCCTGTCCCGGGTGCTGATGCGCCACGTCTACGCCTCGCGTGAGGCGCCGGGGCGCCACCACCGGACCACCGGGCTCGACCAGGTCGACAAGGCCGTGGTCGTCGACCAGTCGCCGATCGGGCGTACGCCACGATCGAACCCGGCGACCTACACCGGCGTGTTCGACCACGTCCGCAAGCTGTTCGCGACGACGCCGGAAGCCAAGGTCCGCGGCTACCAGCAGGGACGCTTCTCCTTCAACGTCAAGGGCGGTCGTTGCGAGTCGTGCCGCGGCGACGGGACGCTGCGCATCGAGATGCACTTCCTGCCCGACGTCTACGTGCCCTGCGAGGTCTGCAAGGGCCGGCGGTACAACCGTGAGACCCTGGAGGTGCACTACAAGGGCAGGACCATCTCCGAGGTCCTGGACATGCCCGTCGAGGAGGCCCTGGGCTTCTTCGGCAACCACCGGGCGATCGCCGCGCACCTGCAGACCCTGTTCGACGTCGGACTCGGCTACGTCCGCCTGGGCCAGCCCGCGACGACCCTCTCCGGTGGTGAGGCCCAGCGGGTCAAGCTGGCCAGCGAACTGCGTAAGCGTGCGACCGGACAGACGGTCTACATCCTCGACGAACCCACGACCGGTCTGCACTTCGAGGACGTACGACGGCTGTTGCAGGTGCTGCACCGGCTGGTGGAGAAGGGCAACACGGTCATCGTGATCGAGCACAACCTGGACGTGATCAAGACCGCCGACCACCTGATCGACCTGGGACCGGAAGGCGGGGTCGGCGGCGGACTGGTCGTAGCCGAGGGCACCCCGGAGGAGGGGGCGGCCACGGCAGGCAGCTACACGGGCAAGTTCCTGCGCGAGATGCTGCCCACCGGGTGACAGCGGGTCCGCCGGCTCTCAGTCCGGTCGAGGTCGTGGACCCTGCTCCGCACGGAGTTCGGTGGTCAGGTCGCCGGTCGGAGGCCCATCCGTGTCGTCCTCCGTGGTCGACTGGACCAGCGGCTGACGTTCCTCAGCAGCGGTCTCCAGGGGGCCGAGCTCCCGCGTACCGTCGTCGACCTCCCGGGTCAGGAAGGGGTAGCCGATCCGCTGGCCGCCGAGCTCGATCAGCTGACTGGGCATGCGCAGGCCGGCCTCCTCGAAGGCCGCCTTGAGGCGTTCACGGAGCTGGCGCTTCAGGTCCCAGTTGCGCAGCGGCTTGGTGCGCAGGGAGACGCGGATCTGGAGCCCCTCCGGTCCGAACTCCTGGACCCCCCAGATCTCGGGAGGTTCGAGGATGTCACGTCCCCAGACGGGATCGTCGGCCAGGTCGGTCGCCACCTGGTGGATGATGGCTCGCGCGGTCGGGATGTCGGCATCCAGCGCCAGGGGCACGTCGTAGGTCGCTCGCGCCCACTCCTTGGAGAGGTTGCCGACACGTTGGATGTAGCCGTTGAGCACGTGGTGGACCGTGCCGTCGATATCGCGGAAGGCGGGCGAGCGCAGGCCGACCCGCTCCACCTCGCCGATGATGCCGTCGACCTCGATCCAATCGCCGACGCCGTACTGGTCCTCGATCAGCATCGCGATCCCCGCCAGCACGTCGCGGACCAGCTGCTGCGCGCCGAACCCGATGATGATGCCGAGGAGCCCGGCACCCGCGAGGATCGGCTGGAGCCGGATCCCGAGCTCCGAGATGATCCACAGGATCGCCGCGATCCACACGAAGGTCGCGACGACGCCGCGCAGCACGCCGGTGATGGCCTTGAGCCGTTGGAGCCGGCGGGTGCGGAACTTCTGGGTGTCGGTGATCGCTCCCGACGCCACGGCCTGCGCCAGGCGCTCCTCGACCTTCGCCTCCATGCGTCCGGCGATGCGGCCGACGAAGCGGCGCAGCAGCCGCGAGGCGATGAAGGCAAGCAGGATGATGCCGGCGATGACCAGCAGCGTGGCGACCCCGCCGGCGCCACGTGCCAGGACGTCGTTCTCCGTGCTGCGGAAGACCAGCAGACACAACCACCGCGCCTCCGGCCCTTCGCCGCACACCTGGGCCTCCGTCACCTGCGCCAGAACGAGCACGTGTTCTCCTCCCTGTGCCCGCCGCAGCCTAACCATGGGGCCGGGCCGCGGTCCGTGCTCAGTACGCTCGTCGGTGATGCGCAACCCTGCGGCGAGCTTCCGTCCGGACCCGGGCAGCGTCCCCGACGCCCCGGGCTGCTACCAGTTCAAGGACGCCCACGGCCGGGTGATCTACGTCGGGAAGGCCAAATCCCTGCGCAGCCGGCTGGGCAGCTACTTCCAGGCGTGGAGCGGCATCGCGCCGCGCACCCGTGCGATGCTGGAGGCCGCGCGCGACGTCGAGTGGATCGTCGTGGACTCCGAGGTCGAGGCGCTCCACCTCGAGTACACCCTGATCCAGCGGCACCGGCCCCGCTACAACGTCCGGTACCGGGACGACAAGTCCTACCCCTACCTGGTCCTGTCGACCTCACAGGAGGTCCCGCGGGCTCGGGTCCAGCGCGGCGCGGTCGCGAAGGGGGACCGCCGGTTCGGACCCTACGCCCACGCCTACGCGATCCGCGAGACCCTCGACCTGCTCCTGCGCGTGTTCCCCGTCCGTACCTGCTCGCAGGGGGTCTACGACCGGGCGAGGCGCTCGGGGAGCCCGTGCCTGTTACACCACATCGACCGCTGCGCGGCGCCCTGTACCGGCGAGGTCTCGCCCGAGGAGCACCGTGAGCTGGTCGACGGCCTGGCGAGCTTCCTGGACGGCGAGACCAAGCCGGTGCTCGACCATCTCGAGACCGAGATGCGTGAGGCTGCAAACGAGCTCAACTACGAGGTGGCGGCGCGGCGGCGGGACCAGCTCGAAGCAGCGCGCCGTGCCCTCGAGAAGCAGCAGGTGGTCACGGGCCGGGCCGAGGACCTGGACGCGATCGCGATCCACGAGGACGAGCTGGAGGCGTCGGTGCAGGCCTTCTTCGTCCGCCGGGGTCGCCTGGTCGGGCGCAAGGGGTGGAGCGTCGACAAGGTCGAAGACCTCACCACGGCCGAACTGTTGACCTCGTTCCTGCTGCAGCTCTACGCCGAACGGGATGACGACGTCCCGCCGACGATCCTCGTCCCGGTCGAACCCGACGACGCCGAGGCGTTGGCGACCTTGCTGGCGGACCAACGCCGCCACACCCGGGCGGGGCAGCGTGGACGCCCCATCCGCAAGGTGCGGTTCCAGGTGCCGCAACGTGGGGACAAGCTCGCGTTCCTCCGCACCGTCGAGGAGAACGCCCGGGAGGCGTTCCAGCGCACCCGGCTCCAACGGGCGAGCGACTTCGACAGCCGTACCCGGGCCCTGAAGGAGCTGCAGGAGGCGCTCGACCTGGACGAGGCGCCCCTGCGCATCGAGGGCTACGACATCTCGCATCTCGGCGGCACCGAGGTGGTCGGCTCGATGGTCGTCTTCGAGGACGGGCTTCCACGCAAGAGCGACTACCGGCGGTTCAAGCTCTCGGTCGACACCAACGACGACTTCGCGGCGATGCGTGAGGTCCTCCGGCGGCGGTTCAGCCGCCTGGCCGAGGAACGTGCCGCCCCGGTCATCGAGGACGATGGTTCACCGCGCCGGTTCGCCTACCCGCCCAACCTCGTGGTCATCGATGGGGGGGTGGGGCAGCTGAACGCGGCTCTGGAGGGTGTCGCGGACCTGCCCACCGACGACGTGGCCTTCGTCGGTCTGGCCAAGCGCTTCGAGGAGCTGTGGCGACCCGGTCAGTCACGTCCGGTCGTGCTGCCGCGAGGTAGTGAGGCACTGTTCCTCCTCCAGCGGCTCCGCGACGAGGCCCACCGGTTCGCGATCACCTACCAGCGGTCGCGCCGCGCCAAGGCCCTGACCGCGTCCGCGTTGGACGACGTTCCAGGGGTCGGTCCGACCCGCCGGCAGGCGCTGCTGGAACGCTTCGGGTCCGTGGCGGCTGTGCGGCACGCCACGGTGGACGAGCTCGCCGAGGTGCCGGGCGTGTCCCGTACCATCGCCGCGGCCGTCAAGGAGCACCTCGGGGAGCGATCCCGGCGACGCACCTCGGACGGTGCCCCGGACCACGCGGAGGGACACGGTTGAGTGACCAGGCGACCCACCCGGCCAGCCTCGACGTGTCGAGCGATCTGCGGCCACGCATCCTCATCATCAGCGGCATGTCGGGTGCGGGACGGTCGACGGCATCGAACGTCGTCGAGGACCTGGGGTGGTTCGTGATCGACAACCTGCCCCCGACGCTGATCGAACGGGTCGCCGATCTGGCGTTCGCGCCCGGGTCGTCGGTGACCAAGCTGGCGCTGGTCGCGGACGTCCGCGGGCGGGAGTTCTTCAACGAACTGGTCGACACCATCCACAAGCTGCAACACAGCGAGTTGGACGTGCGCTTCGTGTTCCTGGAGGCGGACGACGAGGCCCTCGTGCGGCGTTTCGAGGAGACCCGGAGACGCCACCCGGCCGCGGATGGCGGTGGCGTGCTGGACGGGATCCGTCGGGAGCGTGACAAGCTCCGTGAGCTGCGCGGCCTGGCCGACCTGATCATCGACACGACGAACCTGAACGTCCACGAGCTGCGGGATCGGGTCCTCTCGGTGATGGACGACGAGAACGCCGCGGCCCTGCGTATCGACGTCATCTCCTTCGGGTTCAAGCACGGTTCGCCACGGGATGCAGACCTGGTCTTCGACGTGCGCTTCCTGCCGAACCCGCACTGGGTGGAGGAGCTGCGCCCGTTCTCCGGTCGCGACCGCGAGGTGCGCGACTACGTGTTCAGCCGCCCGTCGGCCGAACGGTTCATGGACGCGTTGACCCACCTGCTGGACGTCGTCGTGCCAGGCTACGTCGAGGAGGGTAAGCGCTACCTGACCATCGCGATCGGCTGTACGGGCGGCCGACATCGGTCCGTAGCGATCGGTGACCGGATCGGGGAGTACCTGCGGGAGACGACGGGGCTCCCGGTGAGCGTCCAGCATCGCGACCTGGGCGTCGGGTGAGTGCCGCGCCGGTCGGGCCCGGCGACGGGACCCGCGCGGTCGCGATCGGCGGCGGGCACGGGACCGCACGGACGCTGACCGCGCTGCCACGGGTCGTCGACCACGTGACCGCCATCGTGACGGTGGCCGACGACGGGGGCTCGTCCGGTCGACTCCGGCGGGACCTCGACGTGCTGCCGCCAGGTGACCTGCGGATGGCGCTGACCGCACTGGCCCGGGAACCTGAGCTCGCTCGGATCGTCGGCTACCGCTTCGACCGTGGCGAGCTCGCGGGACACAGCGTGGGCAACCTCATCCTCGTCGCCCTCCAGTCGCTCTCCGGCGGGGACCTGGTCGCCGCCCTGGACCGCTGCGCCCAACTGCTCCAGGTCCCAGGTCGGGTCCTACCGTGCACGACGGTCCCCGTCACGCTGCACGCGACGACCGCGGATGGGGCCGTGACCGGCCAGGTCGCGGTGGCCGCGACACCGCGGCTGCAGCGGGTCTGGCTCGAGCCCGGTGATCCGGCGGCGACCGAGGACGCCGTCGCGGCGATCGAGCGGGCCGACCTCGTCGTGCTGGGGCCGGGGTCGCTGTACACCAGCCTGCTGCCGAACCTCCTCGTGCCAGGCATCGCGGCGGCGTTGCGGCGGGCCCGGGGCGAGGTCGTGTTCGTCGCCAACCTGCGAGAGCAGCCGGGGGAGACCGAGGGCATGGACCTGGTCGACCACCTCGAGGTCCTCGAGCAACACGTCCCCGGTCTCCGTCTGGATCGGCTCATCGCCCACGACGGACCGGCCCCTTCCGGCGAAGGGGTGCCGCTCCGGGTCTCCGACGCGGAGATCGCGGGGCACGTGGGCACGTTGGAGCAGGTGGACCTGCTCGACGGGCAGGACGGTCACGACCCTGGCAAGCTGGCCACGGTGCTCGAGCACGTCCTGCGGGGGTGAGCGCACGATGGAGGAGACCGCGAGCTTCACCGCGGCCGTGCGCCAGGAGCTCTCGAGCCGACCGGTCGGTGCCGGGGCTCAGGCCTGGGCGGAGCTGGCGGCGATCGCGCGGTGTGCGGGTCGGCTGAACTGGAGTGGCCCTGGCCCGCGAGGGCCACGGTTGGTGATCGCGACCACCTCGGGGGCGGTGGCTCGGCGGACCTACGCGTTGCTGACACATCACGGGGCACACCACCCGGAGATCGCGGTCCGGGCCCCATCGGGGGTCCACCGCCGAACGACGTACGAGGTGCGCCTGACCCCTGACGCGACGGAGCCGTTGGCACAGGATCTCGGACTGCTTGACGATGTGGGTCATCCCGTCGCCGTCCTCCCGGTCTCCCCGGGGAACGGGCCGGTGCCGGCGTACCTGCGTGGTGCGGTCCTGGCGTGCGCATCGTTCTCGTCACCCGGGCGGGAACCCCACCTCGAGCTGTCGCCAGGCTCGCGCGTGGTCGCTCAGGCGCTCGCGGCCCTGCTCACCCACGAACTGGACCGGAGCGTGGGGCTCGCAGCGGACCGCGACCGCGTCGTGGTCAAGTCCGGCGAGACGATCGGCGACGTGCTCGTGCTGGTCGGGGCGTCCGCAGCTTTCCTGCGGTGGGACGAGCACCGCATGCGCCGACAGCTGCGGGGTGAAGCCAATCGCCTGGCCAACGCCGACGCGGCCAACCTGCGGCGGTCGATCGAGGCGGCCGCCGCGCAGATCCGGGCGGTCGAGGACGTGATCTCACGTCACGGGTGGGAGGCCCTGGACGATGAGCTCCGGGAGGTTGGCCTCGCACGGTTGGCCAACCCGGCCGCGAGCCTCCAGGAGGTCGGGGCGCTCCTCGACCCCCCGGTCGGCAAGTCGGTGGTCCACCGGAGGCTGCGACGGCTCATCGAGCTCGGCGAGGCGACTCCCGAGGGGCGACGCGAGGGACCTCGGCACCGGCCGACCTCGGCAGAACGGCCCTGACCAGCCTGGGGTGGCGCTGCTAGTGTCGGGGCTGAAAGCGCTTGCGCCCGTCCGACCTGCGCCCGACCGACAAGAGGAGCACCGGCATGACCACCCGCGTCGCGATCAACGGTTTCGGCCGTATCGGCCGCAACCTGCTGCGTTCGGCCATCAAGGAAGGTGTCGATCTGGAGTTCGTCGCCGTCAACGACCTGACGGACACGGACATGCTCGCCCTGCTGCTGGAGTACGACAGCGTGCACGGGCGCTTCGACGGCACCGTGGACACCGACGGCGACGACCTCGTCGTCAACGACACCCGTATCAAGGTCCTCTCCGAGCGGGACCCCGCGGCGTTGCCGTGGAAGGACCTCGGTGTCGACGTCGTGGTCGAGTCCACCGGGTTCTTCACCCAACGCGATGCTGCGGCCAAGCACCTGGAAGCGGGTGCCAAGAAGGTGCTGATCTCCGCGCCGGCCAAGCAGGAGGACGTCACGATCGTCCTCGGTGCCAACGAGGGTGACTACGACCCGGAGCAGCACGACGTCATCTCGATGGCGTCCTGCACCACGAACTCGGTCGTGCCGATGACCAAGGTGCTCCACGACGCCTTCGGCATCGAGCAGGGTCTGATGACCACGATCCACGCGTACACCGGTGACCAGAACATCCATGACGCGCCGCACAAGGACCCGCGTCGTGCCCGCGCCGCCGCCGTATCGATCGTGCCGACGACGACAGGAGCTGCGCAGGCCGCGTCGCTGGCGCTTCCGGAGATGGAAGGGCGCTTGTCCGGGATGGCACTGCGTGTCCCGATCCCGGATGGCTCGATCACCGACCTCACCCTGGTCCTCGGCAAGGAGGTCACGAAGGACGAGGTCAACGCCGCGGTGAAGGAGGCAGCTGAGGGGCCGCTCTCCGGCATCCTCGAGTACAGCGAGGCGCCCCTGGTGTCCATCGACATCGTCGGCAACCCCCACTCGTGCATCTTCGATGCTCCCTCGACCTTGGCGATGGGGCGGCTGGTGAAGGTGCTGGGCTGGTACGACAACGAGTGGGGCTACTCCACCCGGCTGGCCGAGGCCGCGGTCTACATCGGCGAGCGGCTGTGACCTCGCCGCTCCTCGAAGGCGTCGCGACGCTCGACGATCTGGACCCGGACGGCAGGCGGGTGTTCGTCCGCGCTGACCTGAACGTCCCGCTACGGGATGGCGCCATCACCGACGACCTGCGGGTCCAGGCGTCGCTCCCGACGTTGCGGTACCTGCTCGACGGCGGCGCGGCGGTCGTGGTCGCGTCGCACCTCGGGCGGCCCAAAGGTGAGCCTGACCCGTCGTCGTCGATGGCGCCGGTCGGGGAGCGGTTGCAGGAGCTGCTCGGCCAGGAGGTGATCGTCGCCACGGATGTGATCGGTGACGATGCTCGCTCCAAGGCCGAGGCGCTCGCGCCCGGTCAGCTGCTCCTGCTCGAGAACCTCCGCTGGGATCCGGGTGAGACGGCGAACGACGAGGCGTTCGCCGACGCGTTGGCCGGTCTCTGCGACGTCTACGTCAACGACGCCTTCGGGGCTGCTCACCGCGCGCACGCCTCGATCTCGGGGATCCCCGCACGTCGCCCCGGCTACGCGGGCTACCTCCTGGCACAGGAGCTCGACGCTCTGGGCGGGCTCCTGGACGAGCCCAGACGGCCGTACCTCGCGGTCCTCGGCGGGGCCAAGGTCAGCGACAAGCTGATCGTCCTCGAGCAACTGTTGCAGCTCGTCGATGCGGTCGCGGTCGGCGGGGCGATGGCCTTCACGTTCCTCGTGGCCGAAGGCGTGGATGTCGGTGCCTCCCGCGTCGAGGAGGATCAGGTCGAGACGGTTGGCGAGCTGGTGAAGGCGGCTCGCGAGCGCGGTGTTCGCGTGTTGCTGCCGACGGATGTCGTCGTCGCTCCCGAGTTCGCGGAGCAGGCCCCCGCGACCGCTGCGGCGGTCGGCGCCATCCCGCCAGAGCAGATGGGGCTCGACATCGGACCGCAGAGCGCGGAGACGTACGCCGAGGCCATCCGTGGTGCCGGCAGCGTGTTCTGGAACGGGCCGATGGGCGTCTTCGAGTGGGAGGCGTTCGCCGGTGGCACACGCACCGTCGCACAGGCGATGGCGGCCACGTCTGGCTTCACCGTGGTCGGTGGCGGGGATTCGGCGGCAGCGATCCGCAGCTTCGGACTCGCCGAGCAGGTCGATCACGTGTCGACCGGCGGTGGGGCGTCGCTCGAACTCCTCGAGGGCCGTGTCCTCCCAGGGGTCGCCGCTCTGCGGCGCTGATCGGGTCGCCGCTCTGCGGCGCTGATCGGGTCGCCGCTCTGCGGCGCTGATGGGTCGCCGCACCGTGGTCTAGCGGCTAGTGTCCGCCGGCTCGCGCTGAACGAACGCGGATGATCGCGCGGGCAGGAGCCTGAGCGACCGTGTCCTCCCCGCGTAGCGACGAACCGCACGCCCTGGGCGCCGGTGCCGTCCTGCGCGCTGGGTGGCAGTTGATCCGAGCCTTCGTGTCGGAAGCGCCTCTGCGGTACGCGCTCGCCGCCGCTGGTGCGGTGGCCTTCACCGGCGGGATCGTGGCGAGTGCCCTCGTGGTCGGGTGGGTGACCGATGAGGTGATCGTTCCGGTGCTCGCCCGCGGGGAGCCGCTGGGTGGACGGCTGCGTCTGGCGGTCGGCCTCCTGCTGGCCGTGGCGGTCTGGAAGGCGGTCGCCATCGTCCTGCGGCGGGGGGCCGCCGGATGGTTGGGGTTCGGTGCCCAGTACCGGCTGCGTCAGCGGCTGATCCGCCACCAGCTGGGGCTGAGCCTGCGCTGGTACCGCCAACGGGGGGTCGGTGACCTGCTCTCGGTGTCCGATGCGGACGCACGACAGGCCACCTTCGTCCTGCAGCCGTTGCCCTTCGCGACCGGGGTGGCGCTGCTGCTCGTCGGCGCGGGTGGCGTCGTCCTCGTCACCGATCCGTGGCTCGGGATGCTCGCCAGCCTGCTGCTCGTCCTGGTCGTGGGGATCGATCTGCGGGGCTCGTGGCGGACGTTCGCCGCGATGGAGGAGGCGCAGCGGCGCCGCGGCCGTGTCGCCGCGGTGGCGCACGAGAGCATCGATGGGGCCGTCACCGTGAAGGCGCTCGGTCGCGAGGACGACGAGGTCCGGCGTTTCGCCGACGCGACCGATGATCTGCGTGATCAGCTGGTCGCGGTCGGCCGGGTCTGGACCGGCTACCGCGCGGTGACCGAGGTGTTGCCGGCGATCGGCACGGTCGTGATCCTCACGGTCGGGGGAGTGAGGGTCGCAGGCGGCGTGCTCACGTCAGGTGAGTTGGTCCGGGTCGCGTACCTGTTGACGCTGCTGGCGGTCCCGATGCGGATGCTCGGCTACCTCCTGTGGGACATGGCGAGCAGCGTCGCGGGCTGGCGGCGGGTCCAGGAGGTCCTCACGGCTGACGACGTCGTTCGCCACGGGGAAGGGGCCGCCCGCGACCTCGACGAGGCGGCCGCGGTGAGCGCGAGCGGGGTGTCCTTCACCTACGGGGACGGCACCCCGGTGCTGCGTGATCTGGACCTGACCATCGCGCCCGGCAGGGTCGTCGCGATCGTCGGTCCTACGGCGTCCGGGAAGTCGACCCTGGCCCTGCTCCTCGCCCGGCTCTGGGATCCGGATGAGGGCGCGATCCACCTCGACGATCGCGACCTGCGCGAGCTCGCACCCGGCGTCGTCGCGTCCGAGGTCGCCTACGTCTCGCAGGAGACCTTCCTGTTCGACGACACCGTTGCTGGCAACGTGCGGATGGACAGCGGCGCCAGCGACGCCGAGGTGGAGCACGCGCTGGCGCTCGCGAACGCGACGGGGTTCGTACGGGCGCTGCCCCAGGGCCTCACCACGCAGCTGGGGGAGCGGGGTGCGACCCTGTCCGGAGGGCAGCGGCAACGGATCGCACTCGCCCGAGCGCTGGTCCGGCGACCCCGGCTGCTCGTGCTGGACGACGCCACCTCGGCCGTGGACCCCGCGGTCGAGGCCGCGATCATGCGTGGGTTGCGAGCGAGCGACCTGCCGGCGACGGTGGTGCTGGTCGCCTACCGGCGTTCGAGCATCCTGCTGGCAGACGAGGTCGTCTACGTCGCCGACGGTCGCGTCGTCGCGCACGGCAGCCACGACCGTCTGCTGGTCGACGTGCCGGGGTACGCCCGACTCCTGGAGGCTTACGAGGCGGATGCCGCCCGGCGTGAGGGGCACGGGTGGCGACCGAGCGGAGGTCCCGACCACCTGGGGGATCCGGAGACGCGAACATGAGCGGAGCGACCACGTCCGCCACCGACGTTGCTCCGACCCGGTCCGCGGTGGGGTCGCTCGTCGCTGCGGCGCGGTACGCGCCGAGTCTGCGGCGGGGGCTCGGCGTGACGATGGTGTTGGCCCTGCTCGGCACCGGCGGACAGGTCGTCGTCCCGATCAGTGTGCAGCTGCTGCTCGACCGGGTGCTGGTGGGGCCGGGACCGGCGGAGACCTCCCGCATCCTGCTCGGCGGCACCGTGGCGGTCGGCGGGCTGGTCGTCGCCCTCGTCGCCAACCGGATCGCGTTGTTCCGGTTGATCCGCGCCGCGTCCGAGGGGCTCGCGGAACTGCGCGTCGCGGCCTTCGACCGGCTCCATCGTCGCTCCGTGCTCCACGTCGAGGCCGAGCGACGTGGCTCGTTGGTCGCGCGGGTCACCTCCGACATCGAATCCATCATCCAGTTCCTCGAGTGGGGCGGCATCGGGATGGTGGTCGGCAGTGCGCAGATCGCGCTCGTGCTGGTCGTGATGGCCGTGTACGACGTGGTCCTGGCCGGGTCGGTCCTGGTGGCCGCGGTGGTCTACGGGGGCCTGCTGGTCCTGTTCCAGCGGGTGCTGCGACGCGCCTACGATCGGGTGCGGGCCCGGGTGGCACGATCGCTGGCGGCGATGGGTGAGGCGATCAGCGGCCTCCCGACGATCCGTGCTTACGGGGCGGAGGCGCGGACCCTGCGACGTGTCGATGCGGCGCTCGAGGATCAGTACCGGGCCGAGGTCCGTACGGCCCTGCTCGGTGCGACCATGTTCTCGACCGCGGAGCTGTTCGCCGCCGCCCTGACCTCCGGTGTCGTGGCTCTGGGCATCCTGGCGGTGCCGGGGCTGACCGCGGGACAGCTGGTCGCCTTCCTCTTCCTCGTCGCGTTGATCACCGACCCGGTGCAGCTCCTGGTGGAGGTGTTGAACGAGGCGCAGACCGCGGCGTCCGGGGTGCGTCGTGTCCTCGAGGTCGTGGAGGCGCCAGCGGAGCTGGAGGACCCGGGCCCCGAGGGGCACGCCCTTCCAGGCGGGCCACTCGGGGTGTCGCTGCAGGGCGTGCGCTTCCGCTACCCGACCGGAGCGGATGTGCTCGCCGAGCTGGACGTCGAGCTACGCGCCGGGCTGCGCTACGCCGTCGTCGGCGAGACGGGCTCCGGCAAGTCGACCTTCGTCAAGCTCGTCACGCGCCTCCTCGACCCTGCCGAGGGCCAGATCCTGCTCGGCGGCGTGCCCCTGAGGGACGTCGCGTTCGACGAGCTGCGTCGACGGGTCGCCTTCGTCCCGCAGGACGGGTTCCTCTGGGACACGACGGTCCGCGAGAACCTCCGATTGGGCCGTCCCGAGGCCACCGACGAGGAGGTGGCAGCGGCCATTGCCGACCTCGGACTCGACGGCTGGGTGGCGGGGCTGCTCGCCGGGCTCGACACCTCGGTCGGGGAACGAGGGTCGCGGCTGTCAGCGGGGGAGCGACAGCTGGTCGCGTTGGCTCGGGCCTGGCTGCGACGTCCCGACCTGCTCGTCCTGGATGAGGCGACCTCCGCGGTCGATCCGGCGCTCGAGGTCGCCCTGCGTCGCGCGATCGAGCGGCTCACGGCGGGTCGGACCAGCCTGACGGTCGCTCACCGCCTCGCGACCGCTGAAGCCGCTGACGAGGTGCTCGTCTTCGCTGCTGGCCGCCTCGTCCAGCGCGGTCCTCACCACCTGCTGGTGGCCGCGGAGGGACCGTATGCGCGCCTCCACGCCGAGTGGGTCGCCAACACGGCGCGCTGAGGTCGGGCGGGCGTGCGCCACGCGACTACGCTCACGTCACACGACCGGCGAGGAGCAGCTGTGAGCGACCGCACCCCGATCATCGCGGGTAACTGGAAGATGCACCGCGATCACCTCGAGGCGATCCAGCTCGTCCAGAAGCTGGCGTACCACCTCCAGGAGGAGGATTACGAGGGCCAGGAGATCGTCGTCTGTCCGCCGTTCGTCGCGCTGCGGTCCATCCAGACGCTGATCCAGTCCGACAAGCTGCCGATCTCCCTGGGTGCCCAGAACTGTCACCCCGAGGACGAGGGGGCCTTCACCGGTGAGATCTCGGTCCCGATGCTGGCGCGTCTCGACGTGCGGTACGTCATCTGCGGCCCCTCGGAGCGTCGGGCGCTGTTCGCCGAGACCGACGAGCTCATCGCCACCAAGGCCCGTGCGGTCCAGAAGCACGATCTGCGTCCGATCGTGTGCGTCGGTGAGGTCAAGGAGGAGCGAGAGGCCGGGAAGGCGCTCGACGTCGTCGTCGACCAGCTCCGTGGCAGCTTGCAGGGAGTCTCCGCCGACGACCCCGACGCACTGGTGATCGCCTACGAACCGGTCTGGGCGATCGGGACCGGGCTCACGGCCACGCCGGAGGATGCGCAGGAGATGTGCGCGGCGATACGGACGGAGCTGGCGGGCATCTACGACGCCTCCACCGCCGAGGCGATCCGGATCCAGTACGGCGGCAGCGTGAAGCCCGGCAACGTCCGCCAACTGATGGGCCAACCGGACATCGATGGGGCACTCGTGGGTGGCGCGAGCCTGTCGAGCGAGGATTTCGCGCTGATCGTCGGCCACCGCCGCTGAAAGGTCGGCCACCGCCGCTGAAAGGTCGGCCACCGCCGCTGAAAGGTCGGCCACCGCCGCTGACCAAGCCGCGGTCGCACGTCCAGGGTCCGCTGTCCGCGCAGCCTGCTGAGCTGTGCGCGCCGGGTGCGTTACCCTCCACGCGGCCGAGCCTCAGGGAGGCCGCGAGGCTGGTTCGGCGGCATGGGAGGTCGTCGTGACCGTGGAAGGACATGGTCGGTGCGCTGACTGCGCGTAGCGCCTAAGGTGTTCGCCGTTCCAACGACCTTGGTAGTAGTTTCGAGGTATCCCCGGAGTGGATCTTCGTGCAGAACGCTGTGATCCGGCGTGCGCATGGGGCGCTCCCCACCGATCGATGGAAGGAAGCACGGTGGCGAAGGACAAGAGGTATGCGTGGCGGCTGATGGCCGCCATCGGGGCGCTCGCACTCATCGCGACCGCCTGTGGCGATGGGGCGGAGGACCCTGTCGACGACGCTGAGGAGACCGAGGACGTCGCGGACCCCGGTGATGACGACCCGGCCGACGACGAGCCTCGTGCCGACGACTACTGCGAACCCGGTGGCGAGACCCCGATCGTGTGGGCGCACGAGCAGGAGCCGCCGGACCTGCACCTGGACGACCCGAACAACAACCTGTCGATCGCCTCCTGGATCCGTCAGGCCATGCTCGAGGGCCCGTACGGGGTGTCGTCCGAGACGACCTTCATCCCGGAACTCGTGGAGTCCGAGGACGTCTCGGAGAACGACGACGGTTCCTGGCAGTACACCTTCACCCTGCGTGATGACGTTGTGTGGTCCGACGGCACGCCGATCACGGCAGCTGACGTCCAGGGCACCTACGAGATCATCATGGAGGGCTTCGACTTCGAGACCGGCGAGGGCGGCACGTACCTGTTCGGTTCGCGTGCGGCCGCCGGGTACACGCTGATCGACCCGGACAGCTGGGAGGTCGACGGCCAGACCTACTCCTTCTCGACGCAGGAGTTCTTCTCCGGCTACCAGGGATGGTTCGACCCGGTCTTCCCGACCCACATCCTGACCGACGCCGACACGGCTA
The DNA here is from genome assembly GCA_003563915.1 of Nitriliruptoraceae bacterium. Classification (GTDB taxonomy): domain Bacteria; phylum Actinomycetota; class Nitriliruptoria; order Nitriliruptorales; family Nitriliruptoraceae; genus CSSed11-175R1. The sequence continues at coordinate 61,483 of PWTE01000261.1, read as the reverse complement.
ACGAGGCCTTCCCGAACTGGGAGCTCGATGGTGAGATCCTGCCGTCGTCCGGTCCGATGATCTTCGAGAACTGGGACCGCGGTGTGTCGATGACGCTCACGCGCAACGACGACTACCACGGTGCCAACGAGGCCAACTTCGACGTCCGCAACCCTGGTGCCGCGTGCACCAGCGGCGTGCAGATCAACTTCGTCGCCGACACGGACGCGCAGATCAACGCGCTGCTGGCCGGCGAGGCCGATCTGATCATGACCCAGCCGCAGGTTGCCTTCGGTGAGCGCATCGCCACCGACGACAACTTCACGGTCGCGTCCGAGGCCGGTCCGGTCTGGGAGCACTGGGGGCTGAACACGAACAACGTCCACCTGTCCGACCCGGACGTGCGTGAGGGCCTGGCCTTCGCGCTCGACAAGCGGCCGGTCATGCAGGCGCTGTACACGCCGCTCTTCGGTGATCTGCTGCCGGACGTCGGTCTGGGCAACGTCTACTGGATGTCCAACCAGCCCGCCTACGAGGACCACCAGGCCGAGGCCGGGTACGGCGTCGGTGACAGCGATGCTGCCGCTGCCAGCTTCGAGGCAGCCGGCTACTCGCTGAACGGTGACGGTGTCTGGGAGCACCCGGACAACGGTCCCCTGACGCTGCGCGTCGGGACCACCGGTGGTAACCAGCTGCGTGAGCTCCAGATCCAGATCATGCAGGAACAGCTGCGTGAGCAGGGTGTCGACATCGAGATCGACAACGTGCCGGGTGCCGCCTACTTCGGTGAGCGTCCGTTCTCTCCGGAGGCCATCGCGTGTGCGACCAGCGGCGGCGAGGAAGGTGACTGCACGATCTGGGACCTGACCCAGTTCGCGTGGGTCGGTGGCCCGTGGCCGGGCGCCGGGCACAACGCCTTCCTGAGCGGTTCGGGGAACAACCCGTACGGCTACGCCAACCCGGAGTTCGACGCCAAGGCCGACGAGTGCGATGCCACGGTGGATCCTGACGAGCGCGCAGCTTGCTACAACGAGCTGAGCCAGTACGTCACCACCCGCAACATCGACCCGGACGGGCTGGTCGTTCTCCCGATCACGCAGAAGCCGTCGTTCTTCGCCTTCAGTAACGTGCGCCTGCTCGAGGGCGCGGTTGCTCCGGACGCGAACGCGGCGGGTCCGATCGTCCACGTCGTGGACTACCTCCCGGCCAGCTGACCGGCGAGGCAGACTCATGACCACGGTGGGGGTCCGCTCCTGCGGACCCCCACCGCACGTTCTCACGGGTTTCGGGTCCTGGTTCGGGCTCGTTCGCTAGCCTCCGGCGCTGGCCCAGTGCGAGGGGAGTCCGCGTGTTCGCCTACGTCGTCCGGCGGGTGCTCACCACCATCCCGTTGCTCCTCATCGGGACGTTCCTGGTCTTCACCCTCACCGCGATCTCGGGGGATCCGCTCGCACGGCTCGCACAGCTCGATGTCGACCAGGCCGCGTACGACCGCCTGATCGACCTGTACAACCTCGACCAGCCCATCCCGCAGCGCTACGTCAGTTGGCTCACGAGCGCCGTGCAGGGGGACATGGGGCCTTCGCCCTCGCAGGGGGGGCAGCAGACCTTCGACCTGGTCCTGGGTCGGGCACTCAACACCGCCCGCCTCGCGATCCCCGCGTTCTTCATCATCGCCATCACCGCGGTGACGTTAGGGGTGTACTCCGCCGTCAAGCAGTACTCGAAGCTCGACTACTTCGTCACGGGCTTCTCGTTCCTGGGGATCTCGCTCCCCACCTTCGTCTTCGGCCTGCTCCTGCAGGTCATCTTCGGGATCTGGTGGTTCGACTGGTTCGGAGCCAGACCCTTCTTCGTCCAGGGCATGCGGACGGTGGCCCAGCACGGCTGGCTCGACATGGTCCGTGCGCACGTGTTACCGATCATCACCCTGTGGCTGGTGATCACGGCCTCGGAGTCGAGGTTCCAACGCGCCGCCATGCTCGAGGTCATCAACTCCGACTACATCCGTACGGCACGCGCCAAGGGTCTGCCGCGGCGGACGGTGATCCTGAAGCACGGGTTGCGCAACGCCCTGATCCCCCTCGTGACGATCTGGGCCATCGACTTCGCGCTGCTGCTCGGCGGGGCCGTCGTCACCGAGACCATCTTCGCCTGGCCGGGGCTCGGACGCCTGCTCCTGGCTGGGATCTTCCAGCAGGACCTGAACCTCACGATGGGGGTCGTGGTGTTCATCGCCGCGCTCGTCGTGGTCTTCAACCTGATCGCCGATCTGCTCTACGGCGTACTCGACCCGAGGATCCGCTATGACTGATCGCGAGGTCACGCATCCCGAGGAGCGCCCGCCCGGTTACGAGGGCCGAAGCTCAACGGTCGGTGGCGAGGTGCCGGAGACCGAGCACCTCGACCCCGAGCACGTCATCGATGAGCTCGAGGGCATCGAGGCCGTCTCGCGCAGCTTCGGTCGGCAGACGTGGGACCGCTTCCGCCGGCACCGCATCGCCTTGATCGCTGCGGTGGTGCTGTTCCTGCTCACGCTGGCCTTCGTCGTCGGGCCCTGGCTATCCCCGTACGGCTTCTCGGAACAGGACTTCACCGCGCTCAACCAGGGGCCTAGCCTGGCTCATCCGTTCGGCACCGACACCATCGGGCGCGACATCATGGTCCGGACGTTCCAAGGGGGCCGCTTCTCCCTCCGCATCGCGCTGTTCGTCGCGATCCTCACGACCGTGATCGGCACGATCGTCGGGGCCATCGCCGGCTACTTCGGTGGGACGATCGACGCGCTGCTGAACAAGTTGATCAACCTGTTCCTGATCGTGCCAGCCCTGGTGATCCTGCTCGTCGTCGGCGTTCGTTGGGGTGCGACCCCGAACGGGATCGCGCTGCTGCTCGGGTTCCTCCTGTGGCCCGCGATCGCCAGGATCGTGCGTGGGCTGTTCCTCCAGTACAAGGAGCAGGAGTTCGTGCTCGCGGCGAGAGCGGCTGGTGCCAGGGCGCCACGCATCATGTTCCGGCACATCCTGCCGAACACCTTCGGGCCGATCGTGGTCAACGCCACCCTGCTGGTCGGCGTGGCGATCATCCTCGAGTCCACGCTGTCGTTCCTCAGCGTCGGCGTGCAGGACCCGGTGCCGACCCTCGGGAACCTCATCGAGAAGGCCAAGGGCCAGATCGACACCAAGCCGTCCGCGGTGCTGATCCCCGGTGGGTTCATCGTCGCGATCACCCTGTGTGTGAACTTCCTGGGGGACGGGCTGCGCGATGCTCTCGACCCGACCGCGCGGAAGGGCTGATCGTGACGTCGACGACCCCGTTGCTCGACATCCGCGATCTCACGGTGTCCTTCAAGACCGATGACGGACTGGTCCGTGCGGTCAACGGTGTGGACCTCCAGATGTTCCCCGGCGAGACCCTCGCCGTCGTCGGCGAGTCGGGTTCGGGCAAGTCGGTCTCGGCGATGGCGGTCATGGGCCTGCTCCCGAGCTACACCCAGATCGAGGGCAGCGTCGAGTTCGAGGGCACCGACCTGCTGAAGCTCTCGACCCGTGCCATGCGCAAGCTCCAGGGCAACGAGATCGCGATGATCTTCCAGGACCCGATGACCGCCTTGAACCCGGTCTTCACGGTCGGCAACCAGATCATCGAGGGCATCCGGATCCACCATCCCCAGATCTCCAAGCAGGCGGCTCGCGAGCGCACGATCGAACTGTTGGCGCTCGTCGGGATCCCGGAACCGCGTCAGCGGGTCGACAACTACCCCCACGAGTTCTCTGGAGGGATGCGCCAACGCGCGATGATCGCCCTGGCGATCGCCAACGAACCCAAGCTGCTGATCGCCGACGAGCCGACGACGGCCCTGGACGTCACGATCCAGGCCCAGGTGTTGGAGGTGATGCGTACGGCACAGGAGGCGACCGGCGCGGCCATGATGCTGATCACGCACGACCTCGGCCTGGTCGCCGGCGTCGCAGACCGTGTCCAGGTCATGTACGGGGGCCGGGTCTTCGAGATGTCGGACACCGACACGATCTTCTACCGGTCACGCAACCCCTACACGCGGGGGCTGATGACCTCGGTCCCGACAGCCGCCGCACGCACCGACGATCGCCTGTCGCCGATCCCGGGCGCTCCCCCCTCGGCCATCAACCCACCGCGCGGTTGCGTCTTCCGGCCACGGTGCCAGCATGCAGAGGACGCCTGCTACGAGGAACCGCCCCTGCTCGCGCTCGACGCGACCGGCCGACACCTCAGTCGGTGCCACTTCGCGGAGGAGCTCCCGGAACTCGGGGCTCAGGACGAACTCGGGAGGAGCGCATGACGGGGACGCCGTCATCGAACGGAAGCAAGGCCGTCCTCGAGATCGAGGACCTGGTCAAGCACTTCCCGATCCGTGCTGGTGTCTTCCGTCGTCAGGTCGGCAGCGTGCACGCTCTCGACGGGGTGTCGCTTGCCGTCGACGAGATGGAGACCCTGGGGGTCGTCGGGGAGTCCGGGTGTGGCAAGACGACCCTCGGCCGCAGCCTGCTGCGCCTGGTCGAACCGACCTCCGGCGCCGTCCGGTTCCGCGGTGAGGACGTGACCGCCGCCAGCGCACCTCGCTTGCGCGAACTGCGCCGTCACTTGCAGATGGTCTTCCAGGATCCGTACGCCTCCCTGAACCCGCGCCTGCCGGTACGTGACACGATCGCGGAGCCACTCATCATCCACGGCGAGGATCGGTCGGTGGCACGCAAGCGGGTGGGGGAGTTGCTCGACGCGGTCGGACTGTCGCCTGAGCATGGCAACCGCTACCCCCACGAGTTCTCCGGTGGACAGCGCCAGCGCATCGGCATCGCCCGCGCCCTCGCACTCAGTCCCGACGTCATCATCCTCGACGAGCCCGTGTCGGCCCTGGACGTGTCCGTCCAGGCGCAGGTGATCAACCTCCTCGAGGATCTCCAGGACGAGTTCGGGCTGACCTACATGTTCATCGCGCACGACCTGTCCGTGGTGCGGCACATCTCGGACCGGGTCGCGGTCATGTACCTCGGGAAGGTCGCAGAGCTGACCACCAGCGATCAGCTCTACGACGAGCCGGCGCATCCGTACACCCACGCCCTGCTGTCGGCGGTCCCGGTCGCTGACCCCCGCGCCGAACGCGAGCGTGAGCGCATCATCCTCGAGGGAGACCTCCCGTCTCCCTCGAACCCGCCGTCCGGGTGTCGGTTCCATACCCGGTGTCCCATCGTCCAGGATCGGTGTCGTGAGGAGGTGCCCGCGCTCCGCGAGGTAGCGCCGGGACACCTCGCGGCGTGCCACTACGCGCTGGAGCCGGGGGAGACGATGATCGAGCGGGTCAGGGAACTCGGTCGCACGGTCCAGATCGCCGGGCAGGACGACGACGTCGTGGACCTGCCGAGCCTCTAGCCGCGCCCCCGCGAGCGGCGCCGGTAGAGGTAGGTCGGTGGAGCATCGGCGTGCGGTGCCGGTGCCCGCAGCATCACCGGTACCTCGAGGTCGTCGAGCACGGCACGCAGGGAGCGGTGCTCCTCGCGGCTCTCCAGGTTGTCCGCCAACAGCCACTTGCGACGGCCCCGCCCGCGGGCGGTGAGGCCGCCCGAGATCTGGGGTTCTCCGATCCCACGATCGACCGCGTTGCGGAGCATCGTGGCTGTGTGCGGCCGGGTGCGCTCGATCGCGACGACGTCGTGCCAGGGCAGGAAGTGACGACGTAGCGGGCACACACGCGTGATCCCTCGCCGGCTGAAGACGCTGTAGCGGGGCAGGTCGAGGAGGACCACCCCGGCCAGCCCCGAGCCGAGGAGGAGGAGCGTGGTCGGGATCGGCCGGAGGCCGACGCCGATGACCCCTGCCGCGCCCAGCAGGAGGAGAGCCGCGGGGGAGAAGATCGCCGCGAGCCAGCCCCGCAGCGAGCTGTGGATCACGAGGTCGTCATCGCCCATCGATGCGAGCGTACCGCGCGGATGGATGACGCCCGATGCCGCGAGCACTACGCTGGCGTCCAGGATCCGCGAGCGCCTGTCGCGACCCACCCAGAGGTCCGCGCTCACCGGCATCCAGGCGTGGAGGGGAGCACCGTGACGCGACGGAACGAACCACTGGAGAGCCTGCTCGGGCCCTTGGAACAGGACGTCATGGAGGTGATGTGGCGGCGTGGTGACGCGACCGTCCGTGACGTGCACGGGGAACTCGCCGAAGCCCGAACCATCGCCTACACGACGGTGATGACCACCATGACGCGACTCGCGTCCAAGGGGCTCCTGCAACGCGATACGGCGGGCCTCGCTCACCGGTACCGCCCGGCTGTCAGCCGTGAGCACTACGCCCGGTCCGCCGTCGGCGATGTGCTGACGTGGCTGCTGGAGCGGTACCCGGAACCGGCAGCCGCCTACCTGGCGGAAGCGGTCGACGAGGTGGACGGCGTCTCGCTGGATGCGCTCCGCGAGGCCGTCGCACGGCGGCGACTCCAGGAAAGCTGACCCTGTGGATCTCGGCGTCCTGCTGAGCCTCCCGGTCGAGTCCGTCGCGGTCCGGGTCATCCTGGCGTCCCTCGCGTGCGTGGCTCTGGCGCGGCTCATCCTGCGTGGAGGCGTGCGGAGTCCCGGTGTGCGTGTCGTGACGGCCATGGCACCCGCGCTGGTCCTGCTCGTCGTGGTGCTGGCCGTCTCGACCCAGATGCGGCTGCCGGCCGTCATGCTGCCGGTCGAAGGTGCCGGACTCCTGCCGATCCCCGTCGCCGACGGCTACCAGCACTTCGCTCCGATGGCGGTGCCGGTCCTCGTGGGTATCTGGGCGGTGGTGGTCGCGGTGCGGTTCACGCGACGGTCGCTGGTCTGGGTCGCCGCCCACCGTCGTGCCGAACGGGCCGTGACCGTCGGAGAGGTACCAGGTGACGTGCGGGAGATCGCCCTGCGTGTCGCCGAGCGGCTCGAGGTCCCGGCACCGACCGTGACCGTGGTGCCCCACATCGCCGGGGGCGCGTTCGTGGTTGGCCGTCGTGCCCCGACCGTCGTCCTGGATGGTGAGCTGCTCGCTCGCCTCGACACCGATGAGCTCGAGGGGGTCATCGCTCACGAGTTGGCTCACGTCAAACGGCGGGACAACGCGGTCGCATCGTTCCTCGGGACCATCCGCGACCTCGCTTTCTTCGTACCCGGTATCGGGTGGGCGGCGCGACAGCTCCACCGTGAACGCGAGCTGGCCGCCGACCAGGTCGCCGTCGGTGCGACCGGCCGACCTGGGGCGCTGGCGAGTGGGCTGCTCAAGGTGCTGGACCATGGTGAGGAGGCGCCGTCGCCGTGCGCCGCGTTCGCGCCCCACGGATCCCTGGTGGATCGGGTTCAGGTGCTCGTGGACGACCGTCCGCCGCCAACCCATCTCCGGAGGTCGGTGGAACTCGGTGCGGCCGCCGCCGTGTCAGCGATCTCGGTGCTGGTCGCGATGGTGGTCCCGAGCATCGTCGCCGGGCCCGAACGCGAACGCGAAGCGGTGGCGTTGGTCTGGTCGGCCTCGGTTGCGGGTGAGGCAGCCGAGCTCGAGGCCTCGGATGCTCGCGCGTTCGAGGTGTACCGACGCACCAGCGTGGCTGCGACGGACCAGCGAACAGGGAGCCGCGTGCTCGATGACGAACGGGCCATCGAGTACCGCCGTAGCACGTTGCATGCCTGCGGCCGCGAGGAGGCGATCTGTCCGGCGCCCGAATCACGTGTCGGCCTCGGCATGCAGCCACGTCCCGTGATCCGTGTCGACGAGCAGCTTACGCAGCGGTGGGAAGCCACCCCGGTCGCGGACGGCGCTGAGCGCTCAGAGGGGTTCCGGATGTACTGGCTGTCGGTCCGCGAGTGAGTTGCCGCGTCCGCGACTGACCGGACAGGCGCGGCGCGACCCACCAGCGAAGCGCACCGGAGCGTGCCTGCTACCCTCACGGGTTCAGATCCCCGCCGCTGAGGTATGCCGTGCTCGCCGTCCTGATCGCGATCCACGTCCTGCTGTCCATGATCCTGATCCTGCTCGTGCTGCTGCACCGCGGGCAGGGAGGCGGGCTGTCGGACATGTTCGGCGGTGGCGCCGTGGGTGCCGTGCAGGGCTCGGCCATCGTCGAGAAGAACCTGGACAGGTTCACCGTCATCGCCGCGATCGCCTTCGGTGTGACCAACTGTCTCCTCGTCATCTACCTCTGATCGCGCGAGGCTGGCAGCGACGCGGCGTCCTGGCGTCGCTCGTGGCGCTCGTCGTCCTGGCTGCTTGCTCATCGCCCGAGGGCGAGGTCGATGAGGCAGCACCGGATCCGCCGGCACCGATCGAGGAGCCTGACGAGGAGGAGCCAGCCCCCGAGGGACCGCGTGAGGGCGGCACCCTGCGGGTGGGGCTGTCCGGCGATCCGGCATCGATCGACCCTCGGTTCGTGACGGACGCTGCGGGTGAGCGCATCGTCGGTGCACTGTTCGACCCCCTGGTGCGGCTCGACGACCGTGACAACGTCATCCCGGCCGCAGCCGAGGAATGGGAGATCCTCGACGACGGCCAGCGGTTCCGTTTCACACTGCGCGACGCGACCTTCCACGACGCTTCGCCGGTCACGGCCGAGGACTTCAAGCGCAGCTTCGACCGCATCGCCGACGGGACGGCTGACCCACCTTCGTTCCTGGCGTACCTCCTTGCCTCGGTCAGAGGTATCGACGCCTCTCAGGACGATGGGAGGCCACTGGCTGGCATCGTGGTCGAGGACGAACGGACCCTGGTCATCGAACTGTCCGAGCCTCACCCAGGCTTCCTGGCCACCCTGGCACACCCGACGCTCGGGCCGCTCCCCGAGCAGGCGGACGAGGATCTCGAGCGGTTCGCATCCCAGCCGATCGGTAACGGACCCTTCGCCATGCCGGAACCCCGCGAACCGGGGGCGTTCCTGCGTCTGGTCCGCTTCGAGGACCACCATGCACCAGCGCTGCTCGATGAGGTGGTGCTCCAGGTCTACGCCGAGGATGAGCGTGACGGTCAGTGGGGCGACCTCGTCGAGGGGGTGCTGCAGGTCGCCGAGGTGTCGCCTGATCGACTGGACGAGGCCGCGGAGACCTTCGGGACGTCATCCGATGGCTACCGCGGCCCCGGGCTGCTCCAGGGCATCTCGTCGACGGTCTATCTGTACGGCTTCGAGACCACGCGGGAGCCGTTCGACGACCCCGTGGTGCGTCAGGCGATCTCGCTCGCCATCGACCGCGACAAGCTCGCGGATGACGTGATGCAGGGCACCCGGGTTGCTGCCGATTCCCTGGTCCCACCCTCGATCCCAGGCGGTCAGCGGGGAGCTTGTGACCACTGTCGTCACGCGCCGGATGAGGCGCTCGAGCTGCTCGAGGAGGCAGAGATCGACCTCGAGTCACTGAGCGTGACCCTGACACACACGCGCGGGCGCACGCATGCGGCCATCGCCGAGAGCATGGCGGGGGATATCGAGGAGGCGTTGGGGATCGAGGTGGAGCTCCAGGCGGAGGATCTCCAGCCGTTCGTCCTGGCCGTACGCCGCGGTGAGGTGCCGGTCTTCTGGCTGGGGTGGGAGGCCAGCGAGCCCGACCCCGGTGCGTACCTCTACCCCCTGTTCCACAGCTCTCAGATCGGCCTGGACAACCTGTCACGGTTCGAGGACGACCAGGTCGACGGGTTGCTGGACACCGCACGTGCTGCGCCGTCAGCGGTCGCGGCCGCCCCGAGGTACCGCGAGGCAGAGCGCCAGATCCTCGATCAGGCACCGGTCCTGCCCCTGCTCTGGCACCGTCACGCGGTCGTGGTCGGACCAGATGTTCGGGATCTGTACTGGTCGCCGCTCGGTCGGGTCGACCTCTCGGTCGTGTGGCTCGACGACCCGGCATGAGCGGGACCGCACAGGGGGTCGGGCCCGTTGGCGACCCCACGGACAGGCGGCTACAGTCCGCGGCTGCTGCCCTCTAGAGGGCACTCTTCGCGCGAGTGGCGGAAATGGCAGACGCGCACGGTTGAGGGCCGTGTGACCGAAAGGTCATGAGGGTTCAAGTCCCTCCTCGCGCACCACCTCGGAAACACCTCCTGAACGGTGAGAACCCTCGCTCCACGGACGTGGGTAGACGCCGCCGTTGTCCAGCGGCCGGAACCTCCCCGGCGTCTCGCCGAGCAGATCCGGTGGTGACGCTCCTCGGGTTCCCACGGCCCCGTGCCCGACGCCGTGGAAGGATCACCGTGCACTTCAGCGAGAGCTCTCGTGTGGGCGGTGCGGGCCTGCTGGCACTGGTGGCGACGTATGGCATCGGCCGGCTGGCGTACGGGTTGTTCGTGCCGAGGTTCCGGCAGGAGTTCGATCTGTCGCTGGACGTGCTGGGTTTCTACGCCAGCGCAGCGCAGGCTGGGTACCTGGTGGCCATCGTGGTCGCCGGTGTTGCCACGGCCCGTTTCGGGTCTCGTGTGCCCGTGGTGTCCGGCTGTCTGCTCTTGGCGGTCGGCGCGGTCATGACGGCGTCTGCGCCTGGTCCGGTCCTGCTGGCCGTGGGGATCATCGCGGCGGGTACGAGCGCGGGCGGGACGTGGGCGCCGTTCTCTGATGCGGCCGCCTACAAGGTTCCGGCCGCGCAGGCCCGGCGTGCCCTTGCGCTGGTGAACGCCGGCTCTCCTGTCGGCCTGCTGGTCGCCAGCGCGCTCCTGCTGGTGGCCGGAGACCGATGGCGGCTCGTGTGGTGGGCGTTCGCGGCGATCGGGCTCGTCGCGGCCGCAGCGTCCTGGCGGGTGCTGGCACCCGGCGCTGACGGTCCCGTCCTCAACCGCGGTTGGCCTCGCTTGGGGTGGTTCCTCAACCCCCGATCACTGCGGATGCTGGTCGTCGCCCTCGGGATATCGATCACCTCAGGCGCCTACTTCGTGTCTGCGCCGGACACCGCCCAGGACGCCGGCCTGGCCAGCTGGATCGGTCCAGCGATGTGGGCGACCCTCGGGATCGCTGGCGCGTCGGTGGGCGCCTTCGGGGGCAGCATCGCCAACCGGTATGGCCTGCGCAGACCGTTGGCGGTGACGCTCGTGCTGGTCGGCGGATCGACCCTGGTGCTGCTCGCTCCCGGCTCGACGGTCGCCGCGCTCGGGTCGGCTGGCCTGTTCGGGGTGGGCTTCACGATCGGGTTCGCCCTGCTGGTGATGTGGAGCCAGGTGGTCTTCCACGATCGCCCGACCACCGGGTTCACCCTGGCCCTCGTGTTCATCGCGGCCGGGTTCATCGTCGGGCCGAGCCTGTTCGGCGTCCTGGCGACCGACCTTGGCCGCCCCGTGGCGCTGCTGGTGACCGCCCTTCCTGCCCTGCTGGTCGCACTGGTGCCCCCGGCGTCCGAGAGCCGCCGCGAGCCTCAGGACCCTCGATAGCAGCGACGATGTGGCGGAACAGCCCCAAGGATCTGGAGTAGACGTGAGGTAGAGGTGTAGGGATCGCCCAGCTTGCGCAGGGGCGTGGGTAGCGAGACTCGGATCGGTCCCGTCGCGTCGGCTGTTGAGCGCCCTGGGAGATGGCGGTTGCGCGCGGGCCACGGGGCTGCAGGGCAGCGTCTGCGACGTGCACTGGGATCGGGAAGGCCCGGTCGTCGCCGAAGAACGCAGCTACTCGGACCCACCGCGGTCGCGATACAGCTCGGCCTCGTCGGCTGAAGCCCGTCAGCGTGGGCGCTCAGACGGCGCGCGAGGCGGGGACCCGTATACGCTCGGTGTTGCGGAGGGAGCTCCGGGATGGGCATGCGCGACGGGCTGCCGGTAGGGGTTGCGGCGTTGGTCGGCCGTGGGCGCGAACGCGCGAAGTTGGCTGAGCTGCTCACGGAGGCTCGGCTGGTGACCTTGACCGGTTCTGGGGGCTGCGGGAAGACCCGACTCGCGGTGGAGGTCGCGGGGGAACTTTCGTCGCGCTTCGCCGATGGGGCCTGGTGGGTGGATCTGCAGGGGGTGAGTGATCCTCCGATGGTTGCGGCGGCCGTCGCCACGGCGCTGGGGGTGCGTGAACGACCCGGCCAGACGCTGGTCGACACGCTCGGTGAGCATCTCCGGGCACGGGATCTGCTGGTGGTGCTCGACAACTGCGAGCATCTGGTCGAGGCGTGCGCGCGACTGGTCGCCGGGTTGTCGTCGGTGTGCCCACATCTGCACGTGATGGCGACCAGCCGCGTGCCCCTGGTCATCGAGGGTGAGGTGACGTTCGAGGTCCCGCCGTTGCCGATACCCGGCACCGATACCGGGGCTGCCAGCCCGGTCGTGGCTACGGATGCGGCGCGGCTGTTCGAGGTGCGGGCCCGGCAGGTGGCCGCGGACTTCCGGATCGACGACGCGAACGCGGCGGCTGTCGCGGAGATCTGTCGACGACTGGATGGGATCCCGTTGGCGATCGAGTTGGCGGCGGCCAGGATCCGGATGCTGTCACCCGGTCAGATCGCCGAGGGCTTGTCGGACCGCTTCGGGCTGCTGACCGGCGGGGTGCGGGGGGCGCCGGCACGGCAGCAGACGCTGCAGGCGTCCCTGGGTTGGAGCTACGACCTGCTCGATGATGAGCAGCGGGTGGCCTTGGCGCGCCTGTCGGTGTTCGCCGGTTCGTTCGAACTCGACGCTGCCGAGGTGGTCGTTGGCGACGACGGCATCGGTCGTGGCGAGGTGCTCGATCTGGTCGGTGGGCTGGTCGAGCAGTCGCTGGTGGAGGTCGTCGAGCGCCATGGGCGGGCCCGCTACCGGCTGTTGGAGACGATCCGCGTGTATGCCCGTCAGCGGCTCCCCGAACTCGACGACCCCGCCCGGGTGCGCGCCCGCCATCTAGCCTTCCACATCGGGCTGGCGGAGCGGGCGGAGGCGGGTCTGGCCGGTGGATACCCCGAGGTGTGGATGGCGCGTCTGACCGCTGATCTCGATGATCTGCGGGCCGCGATGGACTGGGCGGCGGAGTCCGAGGACCTGTCAGCACTGGTGGATCTCACCGCGCCGATCTTCCGCTTCTGGTTCGAGCAGGGACTGTCCCGAGAGGCGTACCGACGTCTGCAGGACGCCGCGGGTGCGCCGGACGCCCCCGACGACGAACGCGTGCGCGGACTGGTGACCTCGGCGCTCCTGGCCCTCCGCGACAGTGAACCTGTCAGCGCCTATCGGTCGGCGAGTCAGGCGGTCGACGCGGCACGCGCCGTCGATACGAGCGGTGGACTCGCTCACGGGTTGATCATCCGGGCCCAGGCGGGAGCCGTGTCGGGCCTCGCGAACAGCGAGCAGGTGGACGCCGACGTCGAGGAAGCGGTCGCGCAGGCCGAGCAGTGCAGGGATGCCGCGACCCACGTCCACGTCCTGGCGCTCGCCGGATGGACGTTGCTTCGCAGCCGGTCGATCGACGCTGGGTGCCGTCCGCTCGAGCAGGCGATCGAGGTGTGCGAAACCGCCGACGTCGCCTTCCATCGGCCCGCCGTCCATGCGGTCCTCGGGTTGGGGTCGGTGTGGTCCGGCGAGCTGGAGTGGACACGTCATCACGCTCGACAGGCCGTCGAGGTCGCCCGGCAGGTCGGACGACCCGGGTGGGAGGCGATGGGACTCGCCGGTCTGGGAGCGGCCGACATCCTGCAGGGCGACCACGGTCGGGCACAGGGTTGGCTGTCGGAGGCGCAGGCGGTGTTGCGGGCACGAGCCCTCGGAGGGTCCCAGTACGAGATGTGGTTGCGTCCCTGGCTCGCGTTGGCGGCCTACGCCTCCGGCGATCTGGCTACCGCTCGGGCTACCGCCGAAGAGCTCGTGCAGAGCGGTCGTGGGAGCGGCGACCACTGGGACGAAGCCAACGGTGAGTGGCTGCTGGGCACGTTCGCACACCTCCAACAACGTCACGACGACGCGCGGGGGCATCTGGAGGCCGGTCGCGCGCTGGCGATCGACCCACGGCTGCCGTTCCCACTGGGTCGGGCGACGCTGGGTCTCGCGCAGCTGGCCAACGAGGACGGGGACCTCGACCAGGCGTGGGAGTTGGCTCACGACAGCCTCGAGGTCCTCGGCGGCTGCGGCGACCGGGTCGGGACCGCCATCGCGCTGGAGTCGATCGCCGAGTTGGCCTCAGCCCTCGGTGAGCCCGAGCGCTCGCTGCGACTGCTCGCCGCCTCTGAGCGGTTCCACAGCGAGTCGGGCATCGCCCGTTCTCCGGTGCAGGCCGAACGATCCGTTCGTCTCCGTGACACCACGTGTACCGCGCTGCACCCCACCGACGCGATCGCCTGCTGGGATGCCGGCGGCGAACTGTCTCTGGCCGACGCGGTCGCCTATGCCCGTCGAGGTCGGGGCGAGCGTCAACGCCCGCAGACCGGCTGGGGGGCACTCACGCCCACGGAACGTGACGTCGTACGCCTGGTCGCCGACGGCCACACCAACGCCGAGATCGGTCAGCGCCTGTTCGTCAGCGTCAACACGGTCAAGAAGCACCTGAGCCACGTCTACACCAAGGTGGAGGTCGGCGGACGCGCCGATCTCGCCGCACAGGCTGCCCGCCGCGAGCTGTAGTGGTCGCCTGATCGCCGAAGCCTTACCCGGTCGGGTGATGTTCTCCGGCGTCGTCTGCGTCATCGTTGCCGGCAGGAGCGCACGAGCCGCGAGGAGCGAAGCACATGAGCCACCAACGCACCCATTACGTGACCACCTCCGACGGCGTCACCATCGGGGGGACCGTGCATGGCCACGGGCCACCCCTGGTCTTCCTGCAGGGCGTCATCGGCGATGGCGATCTCGACTGGCAGACACTGCTGCCACACCTGACCGACCGGTTCACCTGCTATCTGCCAAGCCTACGGGGCCGTGGCCTCAGCGACGATCACCCCGACCTCAGCATCGGTCGTCAGACCGAGGACATCCTCGCCTACGTCGACAGCATCGAGGAACCGACCGGTCTGGTGGGGTGGTCCGCCGGTGCGAACTTCGCACTCTCCGTGGCGGGGGCGCAGCCGGATGCGGTGGCCGCGCTGGCCCCGATCGAGCCTGTGGCGAACAGCCTGATGGGGGAGCAGGAGCAAGCTGCCATGGGTGGCGCCATCGCCCGTACGGGTGAGCTGGCCTCCGAGGGCCGGTTGACGGAGGCGATGCGCGCGTTCGCTGACTATCCCTTCAACGACGAGGACATCGCCGTGGCTGAGGACGCCGGCTACTTCGAGGCCGCAGGGCGCTACGTCCCGAACCTCCTGAGCATCTTCCAGCAGCTCATGGAGTACCAAGGTCCCATGCCCGACGATCCGGCGGTGCTCGCAGAGATCTCCGCACCGGTGTTGCTGCCGCACGGATCGAAGACCAGGCCCTTCTTCGCCACCAGCGTGCGACACGTCGCCGACCACGTCCCCGACGCAACGGTGCAGGAGATCTCCGGCGCGGGGCATGCTGCCCCCTTGACCCATCCCGAGGCGCTCGCGGAGGCTCTCACCAGCTTCTTCTCGCCAACCAAGCAACCGGCCTGAGCCTACGGCTGCACGCGCCGATCAGGACCTCGCGCCGCGGCGGGCTCCTGTTCGGGTCTCACCAGCGTTTCCGAGGAACCGCGTGATCGCCGGGTCGACGTCGACCCCGAGGTCACCGCTGGAGGCGACGTATCGCTTCGGCGTAGGACGGGCACCGCGGTCCCTGCTGGTCGTGGACGGCACGCAGCAGCGCCCTCGCCGCGTCCCCGACCGTGCTTCCCGCGGGAAGCCTGAGCTGGGAGGAGACACCGCCTGGGAGGATCCGTGACGAACCTGTCAGACGGAGGAGGAACCTCCGCAGCGCCGCATCCGGCCGAGAGCTGGCTGCGAGGTGTTCGCCCTGGCTGTGGAAGGTCAGCCAGGTCAGGAACGCCTCGACATCGCCTTCGTCCGGTGGGTCGTCCTGCGTGTCGGAGACGTCCCAGACGGTGGTCGGATCCCCCTCCTGAGGGAGGTCCGACGAGCCACCTGACGGACCGGACTGGTCTCGAGCAGCCCGATGGTCGAGGAGCGAGCGCCCGATCGCCTCGAGGTGGTCCGTGGCGGCATCCAGCTGCTCCTGGAGGGTGCGGTCGTCGGCATGCTTCCCTCGGAGCCGTCGGAGCAGCGAGATGGCCGTCGAGATCCCCGCGAGCTCGTCTGCCAGCTCGTCCGCATCACGCCTCACGGATCGTGGGGCGGTAGCGGGCTGTCCGTCCGATGGCCCTCGGGTGTCGAAGATGCGCGCGTGCCCGCCGGTCAGGATGGTCACACGCTGGCTTCGAGGTGCCAGCTTCGCCATGGCGGCTCCTTCCTGCCGTGCGGACACGGAGCCAGTTGCGCCGGATCGATCTACGCCCGATCCTCCGCGGGTCTACGCGAACGCGGTAGGGCCGGAGGTCTCGGATCGGGCCGACGGCTGGTCGAGCCGGTAGGTAGAGGCGGGACGGTGTGAGGTAGCGGGATGCGACCTTGGTCTCTACCGCCGGGTAGGTCCGTGCGGTTCGCTCGGTGGCGAAGTCCAGTTGGAGGAGTCGGGCACCCCCGGCTCCCGGCACCAGACGTCGACCAGGAGAGGTTCGGGTCATGGATGGCTTCGGCCTGACCGACGAGATCCGTCTGCTGTGCGAGACGATCCGCCGTTTCATCGATGAGAAGGTGATCCCCGTCGAACGGGATGCCCTGCTGCTCGATCGGCGTGACGTGCTCAGCGACCTCATGGAGCAGGCGAAGGCGGCGGATCTCTGGGCGCTGGGGCACCCCGAGGAGGTGGGCGGTGGTGGACTGTCCTTCCTCGCGTACGTCTACGTGAACGAGGTCATCGGGCGATCCGCGCCAGCGGAGATCGCCCTCGGCACCCATTCGTTGCAGGACGTGTTGATGCTCCAGCGCTTCGCGACACCTGCGCAGCGTGAGCGTTGGGTCGCTCCGATCGTCTCTGGCGAGCAGTTCGCGAGCCTGGCCATGACCGAACCGGAGGTGGCGGGGTCCGACCCGAAGCTGATGCGGACCTCCGCAGCGCTGGACGGTGACGTGTGGTCGCTGGACGGCCACAAGTGGTTCGTGTCCCTCGCGGACCGTGGCGCCGTCACCACCGTGCTGGCGAAGACGGATCCGACGGCTCCCTTGGCCCGGCAGTTCTCCGCGTTCCTCGTACCGACGGATACCCCGGGGTACACGGTCGAGCGCCTCGTGCCGATCATGGGTGATACGACGAGCCTGTACGGCGAGGTGCACCTCGACAACGTGCGTGTCCCGGCGGACGCGCTCCTCGGCGAACGTGGGGACGGGTTCATGATCGCGCAGTCGCGGCTGCAACCGGCGCGGGTGTTCGACTGCATGCGCTGGCTCGGACAGGCCGAGCGGGCCTTCGAGTTGATGTGCGAGTGGGCGAACCTGCGACATGCCCACGGGTCCCTGCTCCGCGACAAGGGGGAGGTCCAGCGCTACGTCGCCGAGTCGGCGGCGCAGATCCAGGCGGCGCGGCTCATGACCCTGGACACGGCGCGGATCATGGACGCTGGTGGCGAGGCGCGGGTCGAGACCTCCCTGATCAAGTTCCACACCGCCCGGATGCTCCACGACGTGATCGATCGCGCCATCCAGGTGCATGGCGCCGCAGGGATCAGCGGCGATCTCCCGCTGGAGCGCATGTACCGGGATGCCCGTGGCGCCCGGCTCTACGACGGACCCGATGAGGTCCACCGGATGCTGGTCGCCCGTGAGTACCTCGATGACCTGGCGGCTACCGCCGCCTGGAGGTGAGGTGCAGAGGAGGGCCACGTTCGCTGTTGCTGGACCGATCGATCCGGAGGTGCTGAGATGGAACCGTCAGTCGAAGATGTCGCCGTCGGTGATGACCCCCGTCCGCGGGCGCGGATCGTCGAAGCCCCCCGCATCGGGTACCTCGCCCGCAACGAGATCGCACCCGGGGTGAGCATCCGCCAGCTGTGGGCCGCGGGGAGATCCAACGCCGGGCTGCTCTCGATGGAGCCGGGCGCCGAGCTGCCGGAGCACGTCCACAAGGGGCATGCGCACCACGTCTGGACGGTGAGTGGTGTCGTGGAGACGCTTGACCACTGGCTGCCGCCAGGCTCCTACGTCTACGTGCCCCCGGGCGAACCCCATGGCCTGTCGGCGGGATCCGAGGGAGCGTCACTGTTCTACCTGTACCTGGAGACGACGGGCTCGCCCCGGTAGCGTCGAGCTCCGCCACACCATCCACGATGAGGGATCCCGCGATGTCGAAGCAGGCGATCGACGACCAGCAGGCCGGCGAGGAGATCGCACAACCGGCGCGACTGATGCGCCTCGCGGCGACCGTCCAGACGCTCCTCCACGAGGTGAGGACGACCGAACTCGATCAGGCGGCACGGGAACGGCTCACCGAGATCCACAACCGCATCGTCGAGGATCTCGGTGAGATCGTCTCGCCCCAGCTCGCCGAGGAGCTGGAGGAACTCAGCGTCGCCAGCGGTCAGGGC
This sequence comes from Nitriliruptoraceae bacterium, assembly GCA_003563915.1. Lineage (GTDB taxonomy): Bacteria > Actinomycetota > Nitriliruptoria > Nitriliruptorales > Nitriliruptoraceae > CSSed11-175R1. The sequence continues at coordinate 43,092 of PWTE01000261.1, read as the reverse complement.
ACACCGACAGGCGCCGAACTCCGGGTCATGCAGGCGCAGCTCGCTGGCTGGTTACAGGGCCTCTTCCACGGCATCCAGGCGTCGGTCGCCACCCAGCAGATGGCGGCCCAGCAGCAGCTGGCCCGCATGCGCTCCCAGCAGCAGGACGGGGAGCTGCCTCCTGGCGATCCTGGTCAGTACCTCTGATCCGCCATCGGGTCACCGCACCCAGGACGGAAGCCCAGGACAGGTCAGGACGAGTGCTCCTAGCGAGCGTGAGGGAGTTGCGTCACGTTGGGAAGGCGCTGGCGATCCCGGTGCGGTCGAGGCAGACCAGCTACGGAAGGGTCGGTCATGATGTCGATCCACAAGGGTCCACACGACCGTGACGACCTGCTCTTCGTCCCGGAGGAGTTCGAGCGTGCCCACTCGCAACAGGCGCGCAGGGAGGTCCGGCAGACCTACCGACGGGGGAGGTTGTGGCGGCGGCTCGACCGCTGGTCGTCGCCGCGGTCGCGAGCCGGGCAGGTCCGCCGGGCGCTGATCGTGTTGCACGCGCTCGGCGCCCTCGTCGGGGTCGCCTTCGCCGCCATCACCTCGACCTGGGTGGTGGGTGGCGTCATCTGTCTGCTGGTGGGCGCGTCGCTCCTGATCGGTCTCCGGACGGTGACCATGATCGCCGCCTGGTGGGCTGACGACCGCGCCACCGAGGCGCTACGGGCGCAGCAGCGGATCTCCTGGGACGAGTGGTGGTAGCGGCCGCGCTGCCCGGTGAGGGCAGGAACTGGCCCCGACGGTTCACGCCGGGTTGGCGGCGAGTTCCCCGACCAGTTCGTCGAGTACCTGCTTCGCGTCACCGAAGAGCATCGTGCAGTGGTCCTCCTCGAAGAGTTCGTTCTTGATGCCCGAGTAGCCGGGGGAGAGGCTGCGCTTGATCACGAGGATCCGTTGCGCCTGGTCGACCTCGAGGATCGGCATACCGGCGATCGGGGTGCCGGAGGCCTGGCGCGCCGCCGGGTTGATGACGTCGTTGGCGCCGACGACGATGACCACGTCGGTCTGCGCGAAGTCCCGGTTGATCTGGTCCATCTCGACCAGCCGCTCGTAGGGGACGTCGGCCTCGGCCAGCACGACGTTCATGTGGCCCGGCATCCGCCCGGCGATGGGATGGATGGCGAACCGCACGTCGACGCCGCGAGCGGCCAGCGCGTCGGCCAGTTCGGCTGCGGCATGCTGACCGCGGGCTGCGGCCAGGCCGTACCCGGGGACGATGATGACGCTGCGCGCCACCTCGAGCACCATCGCGGCTTCCTCCGGATCGGACGCGACGATGTTCTCGTAGGTCGTGGCCTCGTCGCCATCGGCCGCGTCCTCTGAGCCGAGTCCGCCGGCCAGGACGTTGCCCAGGGTGCGGTTCATCGCGCGGCACATGATCAGGGTGAGCATGAGACCCGCCGCACCGACGATCGTGCCGGCCATGATCAACAGCACGTTGCCCAGGGCGAAGCCCGTCGCAGCAGCGGCCAGCCCCGACAGGGAGTTGAGCAGGGAGATCATCACCGGCATGTCGGCCCCGCCGACCGGAGCGACGATCAGGATCCCGATCGCGAGCGTCATCAGGGCCAGCACCCCAGCGGCGACGCTCGCGTGGACGACGTCGTCGAGGACCAGGGCGGCGCCGGCTGCCCCGATCGCGAGCAGACCGGTGAGCAGCAGCAGGACGAACCGTCCGGGCACGCGACCGAGCCGGCGGAGCGAACCCCACAGCTTCGCCTCGGCGATCACCGAGCCGGAGAAGGTCGCCATCCCGATGATGATCGACACGGCCAGGGTGGAAGCCGAGGTCGCGCCGAGCCGGACCAGGACGCTGTCGGCACCGGGGACCACGAGTTCCTGCGCGAAGAGCGCGAGAGCGACCAAGGCCGACGCCGCGCCGCCGTACCCGTTGAAGCGTGCCACGACCTGTGGCATCGAGGTGGCGGTCGCTCGCACCACCGTCAGGACCCCCAGTCCGGTGCCGATGGCCACACCGAGGATGATCCACTGGTAGCTCAGGCGGCCCTGTTCGACCAGGGTGACGATGACGGCCAGGCCCATCCCCGACGCGAGGAGCAGGTTGCCCTGGCGGGCGGTCCGCACCGAGGCGAGCCGCTTCAGCCCCACGACGAACAGCGCCACGGAGACGAGGTAGGCGAGCTGTGCAGCGGCTTCGACGGTCATCGCTCATCCCGCCGCGCCGTGAAGCTCGCGAGCATGCGATCGGTGACGAGGAACCCACCCACGACGTTCGTGGTCGCCAGGGCGAGCGCTGCGATGGCGAGGATCAGCGAGACGATCCCCGTCGTCGCCCCTGCCAGCACGATCGCGCCGATGATGGTGATGCCCGACATCGCGTTCGCGCCCGACATCAGGGGCGTGTGGAGCATCGGAGGCACCTTGGTGAGCAGCTCGTAGCCGAGGAAACCGGCGAGCACGAACACGTAGATGCTGAGCAGCAGCGTGCCGTTCACGCTCCCTCCGATCCGTGATCCGATGTCAGTGCGGAGCTCAGCGCGTCGCGCGTGGGTCGGTGGACGACCTCGCCGTCGTGGACGTACAGGGCTCCGGCCAGGATGTCGTCATCGAGGTCGAGGTGGAGCTGACCGTCCTGGACCAGGAGACGTACGAGGTTGGCGACGTTGCGGGCGTACAACGCGGAGGCCTCGTGGGGCATGCTCCGGGCCAGCTGAGGGGCGGGGATGATGCGGACGCCGTGGTGCTCGACCTCGCTGCCGAGCTGGGTCAACGCACAGTTACCGCCATCCTCGGCTGGGAGGTCGATCACGATGGTTCCTGCGGGCATCTCCTCGACGAGCTCCGCGGGGAGGAGGACCGGTGCGCGCCGACCAGGGATCTGCGCGGTGCAGATCACCGCGTTCGCCTTCGCCAGGTGGGGGCGGAGCGCGGCGTGCTGAGCCGCCGCGAGGTCAGCACCGAGCACCTCGGCGTAGCCGCCGTCGCCGGTCTGCTCGGTGACACCCGGGATGTGGATGAAGTCGGCGCCGAGTGATGCCACCTCGTCGGCTGCCGCCGCCCGGACATCGTTGGCCAGGACGTTGGCGCCCAGCCGTCGCGCCGTCGCGATCGCTTGCAGTCCGGCGACCCCGGCGCCCAGGACGATGACGGTCGCGGGACGGATCGTTCCGGCCGCGGTCATCGAGAGGGGGAACATCTTGTCCAGGGAGTTGGCCGCGACGAGCACGGCGCGATATCCGGCGATGCCGGCCTGGGACGACAGCGCGTCCATCGGCTGAGCTCGGCTGATCCGGGGGATCAGCTCCATCGCCAGGGCCGAAACGCCCTGCTCCGCGAGCTGACGTGGCGTCGCGAGGTCGTGGACCGGTCGCAGCAGTCCGATCAGCACACAGGATGCTGGGAGCTGAGCGAGACGGGTCGCTGACGGTGCGGTGACCGTGAGCGCCACGTCGACCTCGTCCAACGTCGCGTCGGCCGCCACGATCGTGGCGCCGGCCTGCGCGTACGCCGCGTCGGCGTGGCTGGCGCGATCGCCCGCACCGGCCTCGATGCTGACGTCGATCCCGAGGCCGGTGAGCACACCGACCGAGTCCGGTGTCGCGGCAACACGGGTCTCATCCGGGTCCGTCGAGCGCAGCACCAGGAGTTGCATCACGCGGTCTCCAACCCCGGGGAACCGTTGCCCTGCGAACCCCGGACACCGACATCAAAGCAGGTTCGTCCCAGCGGTCCGGAGTCGGCGGCGACGGTGGGTCGCTCGTGCGTGACGACCAGCCACCTCACCCGCAGCAGTGGTTCTTGAAGCCGCAGTGGGGGCACTTCCAGCGTGTGCCCACGGGGTCGTAGGGCTGCTCGCAGTTCTCGCAGGGTGTCACCGGGATCCTCCTCGTCCGTCGACAGGCTACGACCAGCGGCGAGGTCGGCGAAGCACCCACAACCGTCGGCGAGGTACCGGCGGAGTGGGGTCCGAGACGCTACGTTTAGCGCCATGGCAGGCACCACACCGCAGACCGCACCCGTCGTCGAGCCGGAGATCCGGCACGATGCCAGCACGGGTGATGGCGACCACGATCGGTTCGCGCACTACGTCTCGCGTAAGGACCTGGAACGTTCTCGGAGGACGGGCAAGCCCGTCACGGCCCTGTGTGGGAAGCGGTGGAAGCCCGACGCTGATCCGTCGAGGTATCCCATGTGTCCGACCTGCTCGGAGATCGCCGCGGAGATCATGGCCCGCGGCTTCCAGGGCTGACCCGCCCCTGAGGCAGCGGCGTCGCCACCTCCACATCCGGACTGGAAGCGGTTACATCCGCTGCGCGGTGGTCGTCCAGTCGCTGTAGGGTCGCGCTCGTCCGGCACGACGATGTGAGGTGGACGACGTGGCGAGCGAGCGCACCTGGGGCGTCATCTTCGACCTCGACGGGGTCCTGACCGACACCGCTGAGTTCCACTACCTGGCCTGGCAGGCCCTCGCCGACGACGAGGGCCTGCCGTTCGATCGCGAGGCGAACGAGCAGCTGCGCGGGGTCTCGCGGCGGGATTCCCTCCTGCTCATCCTGGGTGATCGGGAGGGCTCCGAGGACGACCTGCAGGACATGATGGCCCGCAAGAACGAGCTGTACCTGCGGTACCTGGAGGAGATGTCGCCGCAGTATGCGTTGCCCGGGGCGGTGTCGCTCGTGATCGATGCGAAACGACGGGGGATGAAGGTCGCGATCGGCTCGTCCTCGAAGAACGCGCCGTTCGTCCTCGACAAGCTCGAGATCGCCGGGCTGTTCGATGCCGTGGCCGATGGCAACAGCGTCGAGAACGCCAAGCCGGAACCGGACCTGTTCCTGAAGGCGGCCGAGTTCCTCGGTCTCCCTGCCGAGAACTGCATCGTCGTGGAGGACGCGGAGTCCGGGGTGGACGCGGCACTCGCGGCTGGGATGATCGCCGTCGGGGTCGGGCCGCACGAGCGTGTCGGGCACGCGCATCACCGCTTCGACACCCCCGCGGACATCGACCTGCTGTCGGTGGTCGCGTGCGGCGAGCAGCGACTGGAGCAGGGCCCGATGTTGGTGGACGGGTGGGTCGTCGTCGACGATCACCACGACCCCGAGCAGATCATCAACGTCGCGACCAGCCACCTGACCGGCAACGGCTACCTCGGCTACCGCGGCACCCTGCCGGAGTGGGACGCCGAGGCGACCGTCGGCTGCACCGTCTCGGACACCTGGGACAACGCCGACGGCAAGTGGTCGGAGCTGTGCAACGTCCCGAACGCGCTGTTCGCGCGGTGGGAGCACCTGAGTACACCCTTGGCGGTCGACGCGCACGAGGTGACGTCGGACCGTGACCTGCTCGAACGGCGCTTGGACATCCGCTACGGCCGCCAGTACCGCATCTACGCACCGGCGACGGGCCCCTGCCACAGGCTGGTCGATGAGCGGTTCGCCTCGATGGACCAGATCCACCTGCTGGCGCAACGTCAACGGCTGTTCGCGACGCCGGGGGCCCGCTTGACCTTCACGACCGGCATCGACGGGCAGGTGTGGAGCCTCAACGGCGACCACTTCGCGTTCGTCGAGCCGAACGTGCAGGACGACGTCCTGGCGATGCGGATGAACACCACCGAACGGGGCCTGCCGATCGCGGTCGCCCATGCGGTCACGCTGGACGGCGGCACCGTGCACGTCGAGAAGGTCGTGGAGGGTGATCGCCGACTGATGCGGGTCATGGACGTCGAGGTCGGCGAGGAGGGGGTCATCACCGTCGATCAGGTCATGACCGTCTTCTCCGGCAACGATGTGGCGTACCCCCTGCAGTCCTCCCTCGACCTGGCTCGCGACGCCATCGCGACGGGCTACGAGCCGCTGCTGGCACGGCATGCGCTGGCCTGGGAGGACCTGTGGGCGAAGGTCGACGTCGGCATCGAAGGCGACCCGATCGCCCAGACCGTCCTGCGTTACAACCTCTACCACAACGTGATCGCCACCCCGATGCACTCCGACCACCTCCCGATCGGCGCGCGCGGGCTGTCCTGTCAGGCCTACCAGGGAGCGGCCTTCTGGGACCAGGAGGTGTTCAACCTGCCCATGTGGGTCCATACGGTGCCCGAGGTCGCCCGTGGCATCATGATCTACCGACACGGGACCCTCGACGGAGCGCGGCGCAAGGCCGATCGGCTGGGCTACGAGGGGGCGTTCTACGCCTGGATCAGCGGGGACACCGGCGACGAGCTGTGCCCCGATTTCTTCTTCACGGACGTGCTGACCGACCGGCCGATCCGCAACCACTTCAACGACTGGCAGATCCACATCTCGCCCGACATCGCCTGCGTGATCGATGGCTACGCGCGGGTGACCGGGGACCATGCCTTCGTCACCGACTACGGCACGGAGATCGTCTTCGAGGTGGCGCGGTTCCTCGCCTCCTTCGTCCACTACCGTCCGGCGGACGGGGCCTACCACCTGATCCGACTGCAGGGGCCGGACGAGTACCACGAGAACGTGGACGACAACCTGTTCACCGTCGAGCAGGCCCGGGTGGCGTTGGACGAGGCGCTCACCCTGCACGCCCGGCTCGAGGACCAGGACCCCGAGAGACTGGCGGAGCTGACGGAACGCATCGGACTACGGGACGATGAACGCCGGCTCTGGCAGGACATCTACGACCGGCTGATCGTGATCGAGCCCGACCCCGAGACGCTGCTGCTCGAGCAGTTCGACGGGTACTTCGACCACGAGGACACCACTCCCGCCGAGCTGGAGACGCGCCTGCTGCATCCGGATGAGTACTGGGGCTGGCCCAACGGGGTCGCCCACCACACCCAGGTCATCAAGCAGCCCGACGTCGTGCAGCTGTTCGTCAACCAGCCGGAGCGGTTCTCCCGGGCGGTGATGGAAGCCAACCTCGACTACTACCTCCCGCGCACCCAGCACGGCTCGTCGCTGTCCCGGCCGATGTACGGTCTGGTGTCGGCTCGGCTGGGCCGGGTCCGCCACGCCTACGAGCTGTTCCTGAAGGGGGCCACGGTCGATCTCCTGGCAGATCACCACCCCATGCCCGGGGGGACCTTCATCGGTGGTATCCACACCGCCGCGTGTGGGGCAGCCTGGCAGGTCGCCGTGCTGGGCTTCGGCGGGGTCCACGTCCGCGACGACCACGTCGAGGTGGCCCCTCGCCTTCCCGTCGGCTGGGAGGCGCTCTCGTTCGGTGTGACGATGCGAGGTGCGTGGCTGTCGGTCCGCGCCACCCCGTCGGCGGTGGAACTCGCCACGCCGGAGGACAACCCACGGGACGTGGTGGTCCGTGTGCACGGGGAGCGGCCGGTCACCCTGGCGCCGGGAGAGCGGCGCACGGTCGAGGTCGACGTGCGCGGTGAGCTCCAGGCGTGATGGGGCGTTGCACCGACCGTCCGCCCCTGCTGCTGCTGCCGCCGTCGAAGGGGAAGGCCGATGGTGGCGAGGGTCCGCCGTACCCGCACCACCTCGACGGCGAGGCAGCGCTGAACGGACCCCGGCGCGAGGTGCTCGATGCCCTGCTCGCCGCGTTGCCCGACCTTGGCGACCGTGAGGTGGCCCGGCTCGCCGGCGTGCGCAGCAAGGATGTCCCGTCGGCGCGGGCGGAGCTCGCGGAACTCGAGAGGGCACCGACCCTGCCCGCCCACCGTCGGTACACCGGGGTCGTGCACGGCAACGCCGGGCTCGCCGACGTGGATCCCGCGGACCTGCAGGTCGACGTCCGGATCGTGTCGGGCCTGGCTGGTCTGGTCGCGCTCGACGAACCGCTCCCGGCCTACCGCGTGGAGTTCGCCGGCAGCCTGCCGCCGCTCGGCGGGCTCGCGACGTGGTGGCGGGATCGGTTGGCGGACCACCTGCGCGAGCTGACGGCGGACCGGCTGGTGTGGGACCTCCTCCCGGGGGAGCACGCACGGATCTGGGACCGACGCGTACGCGCCCGAGCCGAGGTGGTCGAGACCGCCTTCCGACGGCCGGATGGCCGCGCCGCGAACGCCGCACGCACGAAGGTCTGCAAGGGGCGCCTGGCCGCGTTCCTGCTCGCGCATCCGACCGCCGGTCCCACGGATCTGCTCGCCGAGGCGGACCCGGGGGCCGGATGGCGGTTGAGCGTCACCGGCGACGGGATCATCGCCACGTTCGACGGATGACCCCCGGTGCGGGTCGGTCAGGCGCCGAACCCGAACCCTCTCGAGCGACCGGAGACCCGCCCCTGGACCTTGTCGTCCTTCTCGTGTGAGGCCTCGATCAGCTCCTGACGGTGTTCCTCCAGCGCACCACGCAGCCGTGCATCGGACGTGCTCAGGATCCGGACGGCCAGGAGGCCGGCGTTGTGCGCGCCACCGATCGCGACCGTCGCGACCGGGATGCCCGCCGGCATCTGCACGATCGAGAGCAGGGAGTCCATCCCGTCGAGGTAACGCAGCGGAACCGGGACCCCGATGACCGGCAGGGAGGTCACCGAGGCCAGCATCCCCGGGAGGTGGGCAGCGCCTCCGGCGCCGGCGATGAGGACCTGCAGCCCGCGGTCGGCGGCCTCGGCGCCGTAGGCGAGCATCCGCTGCGCATCCCGGTGAGCGGACACCACGTGGGCCTCGTAGGCGACCTCGAAACGGTCGAGCACCTCGAGCGCCGCCTGCATCGTGTCGAGGTCGGAGTCGCTGCCCATGACCACACCGACGCGGGCATCGGTCCCGGAGGTGCGATCGGCGTCGGTCGTCATGGTCGTGCTCCTGGCGGGTCGGGTTCGGTGAGACGGGCAGCAGCGAGGCGCGCCGATGCCAGGGCGGCATCGACATCGTCCCCCAGGACGGTGACGTGGCCGAGCTTGCGACCCGGACGCCACAGCTTTCCGTACAGGTGGGCGTGGACGTGCGGATCCTGCAGCGCGAGTGGCAGGCGGCTCCGGGGGTCGACGGGCTCCGGACCGCCCAGCAGGTTCACCGTCACCGCGACCGGGGCCCGCATCTCCACGGCACCCAGCGGCCATCCCAGTACCGCCCGGAGATGGTTCGTGAACTGGGAGGTGACGCTGCCCTCGATCGTCGCGTGCCCCGAGTTGTGGGGGCGGGTCGCGATCTCGTTGACGACGAGGTGGTCGTCGGTGGTCACGAAGAGTTCGACCGCCAGGATGCCGACCACACCGATCGTGTCCGCGATGCGGGTGGCGAGGTCCTTGGCCCGGTGCGCCAGGGCATCGGGGATGCGTGCGGGCAGGACGAGCTCGACACAGATCCCGTCACGCTGCACCGTCTCGACGACGGGGTAGACGACCGTGGCACCGTCGGGGCTCCGGGCGAGGACGACCGCGACCTCGGTCGCGATCGGGACGTGTGCCTCGATCATCCAGTCACCGGGACGCGTGAGGACCGACGTCGCGGTGTCCACGTCGGCCACCACCTCGACCCCGCGACCGTCGTAGCCCCCCGCCTGCGCCTTCAGCACGACCGGCCAACCGTGGACGTCGGCGAAGCTGGCGACGGCATCGCTGGTGTCGATCGCCCTGAACGGCGGGACCGGGAAGCCCGCGTCCCGGAAGCCCGTCCGCGCGTGGAGCTTGTCCTGTGCGAACCGCAGCGCTCGTGGTGACGGATGCACCGTGCCGCCCGCGTCGAGGATCCGCTGCAGCCCGTCGGCGGAGACCAGCTCGTGGTCGAGGGTCACCACGTCGACGGTGGCGCCGAAGGCCGCCAGGGCGTCGAGGTCGTCCGGCTGGCCGGCATGGAAGCGGGCGCCGGCAGCGGCCGCCGGATCGTCGCTGCCCGGTGTCAGCACCTCCAGCGAGACGCCCAGATCGATCGCGGCACGGTGGGTCATCCGTGCCAGCTGGCCGCCACCGACCATCCCCACACGCACCGGCAGCTCACCGGTCTGGCGCGAGGTCTCGGTGGCCCCGGCAGGGTGGGAGGGAGCGGATCCTGCAGGGTGGGAGGGAGCGGACCCGGCAGGGTGGGAGGGAGCGGACACGGCGTCGGTCTCCGCGGACGGCGGCGGGCGGCGCAGCCTACTGGCCGCCGTGGTCCCGACCGTCGACCGGTGCGGTCACGAAGTCGATCAGTTCCTCGACCGCTCGGATCAGGCTCGCGTCCAGGTCCCGCCACGAGGTGACGCTGTCCCGGATGTGCCGCCACGCCTCACCCACGTCCGGGATCCCCAGGTGCTGGGCCACGGTCGGCTTCCACGGTTCACTCCTGGGAACGTCGGGCCAGGCTGGGATCCCCACAGCTTCCGGTCGGACCGCCGCCCAGATATCGACGAACCGGTGCCCGGTGACCAGCACATGTGGGTGGCGCGACGCGGCCGCGATCCGCGACTCCTTGGAGCCGTCCACGAGGTGGTCGAGCAGCACCCCGATCCGTCGTTGCGGCCCGGGCGCGAGAGCGCGGAGCACGCCGGGGAGGTCGTCGGCGCCGTGCAGCGGTGCCACGACCACGCCCTCGGCCCGCAGATCGTCACCCCAGATGTGCTCGACGAGTTCCGCGTCGTGGAGTCCCTCGACGAGGATCCGGCTCGCACGGGCGACGCGGGGCGGCGTGGCGATCGCCACCGACCCGGATGCCGTCAGCCGCGGGGCGACACCGTCGGAGCACCCGGTCGGGCCTGGCGGTGGGACGAGCACGACGCGGCGGTCGTCGACCAGGAACGCGCCGGGCAGGTTGCGGAAACGCCGCTCGCGCCCTCGACGGTCGCGGAGCACCACCTCGCGGTCGGTGCAGCGCACGACGGCGCCGACGAAACCGTCGCTGGCCACCTCGACCAGGAGCCCGGCCGTCGCCCTCACCTCGGGGATCGGGCGGGGACCGCCGTCTCCTGCCAACGTGCCGGCCGCGGGGTCGACGTCGAAGCTCACGCGGGCGGGCGCTCCGGTGGCGCCGCCTCCGTCGGCGGCAGGATCGGCTGCAGTTCGCCCGTGTCGACATCCAGGAGGTACCCCGCGACGATGAAGCCGTCCGGTCGGTCCGGCCAGACCAGCAGGCGCTGACAGTCCTTGCGCACGGTGCCTGGAGGGTCGGTGAACGTTCCCCAGCTCTGGTTGAACGGGGGTCGTCCCATCAACTCGGTCAGCGTCGCGTCGATCTGGCCGTCAGGGTCGTACAGGCCGCAGCGCGTGTGGCCGACCACCAGGGCGCGACGGGTCCCGAGCACGTGGGTGGACAGCGCCAGCGACCGGAGCACATCGTCGGTCACGCGGGCGCCCGCCGTGCGGATGACGTGGGCGTCTCCCAGTTCCAACCCCAGGGTGGGGAACGCCGCGATCCGCGCATCCATGCAGGTGATGACGGCGAGCTGACGGGCCGGCCGCACGTCCAGGGACCGGTGCTGTCCAGAGGTGACGTACGCCTGGTTGGCTTCCAGGATCTCGTCGTAGGTCTCTACCACGTCGTGTCCTCCACCTGATGTTCGTGGGCGATCGCCTGCGCCCGCTGCATCGTAGGCCCATCGACCTCCCAGCCAGCGATCTCGAACCGCGTGGCGAAGGCCTCGGCGATGGCGGTGCGGATCTCCTCCCACGACACGGCAGCGGTCAGGTCCAGCGCACCGGTGGCCGCAGGATCCCACGGGACCTCCAGGGCGTCGTAGACGGGCGTGAGCGCCCGGACGATGGCGGGAGCATCCTCGACCACCACCACACCGCCGGTGTGGGCGGCGCGGCGCAACAACCGTTGACCGATCCCGGCCACCTTGTGTCGACCGGCGATGTTCACCGACCACCGCCCAGCGCAGTACTCGCCCGGGACCTCACCCACACGCGCGTCGGCGCCACAGGCTCGGAAAGCCTCCGTCAGCGCGTCGGACATCGTGCGGAAGCGATCGGAGATGCCGTCGGCAGGACGTGGGGCGGGTAGCGACCAGGCGAAGGCGATCGTTCCCGGGTGGAAGACGGCGGCACGCCCCCCTGCCAGCCGTCGCACCCCGGCGAACCCGGCGTCGCGAGCCCCCTCGACCGCGTGGCGGAAGCCGGGTGCCGCGGCGTCCTGGCGACTGAAGGCCACGACGGGCTGCGGACGGGACAGGCGCAGCGTCGCCGGCAACTCACCGGCGTCGACCCGTTCGAGCACCGCCCTGGCGACCGCGGTGTCCAGCGCGGCATCTCCGAACCCGTCGTCGAGGCAGAGCTGGAGGGGCTCCACCCGGTCAGCCGAGTGCGGCGTCGACGGCGCGCGCGTCGAGCATCCGAACCAGGGCGTCACGCTGCTCCAGGAGCGTCCGTCGCAGCGGCCCGGGGAGCTCGTCGTCCCCCAGCTTCTCGTCGACCCGCGCCAGCACGTCGGGGGAGCCGTTGGGATGCGGGAACATCGCCGTGGAGAACCCGATCGCCCAGTCCAATGATCGTGTGGACCAGACGTCGTCCAGCACCCGGAAGTACGCCTCGACGTAGGGGGCGAGGACGCGTGGCTGATCGAGCTGGTTGAACCCGCTCCAGATCTGCCGGGACATGGTGTGTGACAGCGAACGGTCCTCGAGCAGGGTCGTCCAGGCCGCCGCCTTCGCCTCCGGGTCGGGTCGTGCCGCCCGCGCCGTCGCGGCCTGCCGGCGACCCAGGTCGGTGTCGTCCCGCGCGAGCTCCTGGGCGATCGACGTCTCCTCGATCACGCCGGCGCGGGCCAGCGAGATCACCAGGTGCCACCGCAGGTCCGTGTCGACCACCAGGCCCGGGAAGGTGACGGAGCCGTCCCGCAGGCCCTCGACCGCGGAGAGCTCACCACCGATGTCACGGGCGACCGCGGCCCAGTGGCGGATCCAGGCGAGCTGACGGTCGGTGCCCGGATCGCTGCGCTCGATCTCCTTGCGCGCGTGCGTGGCCAGTTGTGCCAGCGCATCGCCGCGGCGCGACGGGGTGACGAACCGTTCCGCCGCACCGACGGATCGCAGCAGCAGGCGTTGCAGCACGCCGATGACGTCCTCGGCGCCGACGTTGGTCTCGAACAGCTCCAGGAAACGTCGCGCTGGCAGCCGCCCGTCGCGGACCATGTCCCAGGTCGCTCCCCAGACCAGCGACCGCGGCATCGGAGCTACCACCCGGTGCAGATCGTCGGTCAGGACGGCCATCGAGGCCTCATCCAACGCGACCTTGGCGTAGGTCAGGTCGTCGTCGTTCACCAGCAGCACGTCACCGGCCGGCACGCCGACGAGATCCGACACCTCGGTGCGTTCGCCGGTCACGTCCAGCTCCACCCGGTGTCGTCGGACGAGACCGGCATCGGTGCGGTCGTAGACGCCGATGGCGAGCCGGTGCCTTCGGGGCGCTGGTGGCTCTCCGGCCACGCCGGGAAGGCCCGCCCACCGCGGGATCTCACCCTCCTGATCGATGGTGACGCGGGCGTAGGTGCCGTCGTCCGCCGCAGCCCAGTCGGCGGCGAGCGTCGTGACACCGGTCGTCCTCAGCCACTCGTCGCGCCATGCGGACAGGTCGCGCCCGCTGGCCTGCTCGAGTGCTGCCAGGAAGTCGGTGAGTTCGGTGTTCCCCCACGCGTGACGGTCGAAGTAGACGCGACATCCCGCCAGGAAGCCCTCCTGCCCGACCCAGGCGACGAGTTGCCGCAGGACCGACGCGCCCTTGGCGTAGGTGATGCCGTCGAAGTTCTGGTGGACCGATTCGACGTCGGGCAGGTCGGCGGCGATTGCGTGGGTGGATGGCAGCTGATCCTGGAGCTTCGCCCAGGTCTTGTCCATGTCCTGGAACGTGACGAAGGCGTGATCCCAGCGGGTGGCCTCGGCCTGGCACAGCACGGCCATGAAGGTGGCGAAGGACTCGTTGAGCCACAGATCGTCCCACCAGCGCATCGTCACCAGATCCCCGAACCACATGTGCGCCATCTCGTGGAGGATCGTCTCGCCACGACGTTCGCGGATCGTGTCCGTCACCTTGGAGCGGAACACGTAGGTCTCGGTGAACGTGACGCAGCCGGCGTTCTCCATCGCCCCGGCGGAGAACTCCGGGACGAACAGCTGGTCGTACTTGGTGAAGGGGTAACGGTGGCCGAAGACCTGCTCGAAGTAGGTGAAGCCCTGACGGGTCACCTCGAGGATCTCGTCAGCGTCGAGGTAGCGCTCCAGGGACCGGCGGACGTACAGACCCAGGGGGATCTCGGAACCGTCGGATCGGACGTAGCGGTCGTGCTGCGACACGTAGGCGCCGGCGACGACCGCGGTGATGTACGGACTGATCGGAGGGGTCGACGCGAAGCGCCACGTGCCGGCCGTGCCGGGTGCGGGGCTCACGGTCGTCGGCTCGTTGGAGACGACGACCCACTCCGCGGGGGCATCGACGCTGAGGTCGAAGACGGTGCGTAGATCGGGCTGGTCGAAGCACGCGAAGACGAGGTGCGCGTCGAAGGGTTGGAACTGGCTGTGGAGGTACACGCGTTCGTCGCTGGGATCGACGAACCGGTGGAGTCCGTTGCCCTCGTGTTGGTAACGCATCCGCGCGTCGACACGCACGACGTGCTCGCCGGCGTCGAGGCGCGGGAGGTGGATGCGGGTGCCGGCGATGTGCTCCGCGGAGAGGGGCTCGCCATCGAGCACGACCTCGTGGACCTCGGCGGCGGTCAGGTCGACGAAGGTCTCTGTCGGTGCCGTCGTCCTGAAGCTGAGTTCCGAACGCGACCCGAAGGTGCTCACTCCGGCGACATCCCCGTCGGAGAGGTCGAGATGGACCCGCGTACGGACATCCCCGACGACCTCGGCGCGGATGCGGGCCTCGTCACGGGTCAGGTTCTCACGGATCGCAGCACTCACGGGGCACTCACAGGGACGCAGGGGGAAGCGGAGGAGGCTTCGTAGCAGGAGAGGGCGAGGACGAACGGTACGTCACCTGGTCGGCTCGAGGGGAGCACCTGCGCGCCCCTCGCCGGCCTGGAAGCGTCGCACCCCTTCGTCCAGACCGCCGGCGGCGATGGCCGCAACGCCACGGTGGTGTTCGTGCTCGAGGGCGTCGACCAGCGGCCGGTCGAACGCCTCGCGGGCCGACGCCAGATCGGTCAGCAGCGTGGTCTGCGGCAAGGCGGCCAGACGTGTGCCCAGTTCGACGGCAGCGGACACCGCGCCACCGTCACCGACCACCTGGGTCACCAGGCCGATCCGCAGGGCCTCGTCGGCATCGACCGGTCGACCGGTGAGGATGAGCTCCAGAGCCCGACCGTGTCCGACGACCCGTGGGAGGCGGACCGTGCCGCCGTCGATCAGGGGGACACCGACCCGACGGCAGAAGACGCCGAAGACGGCTGACCGGGCGGCGATGCGCACGTCACACCACAACGCCAGTTCGAGGCCGCCAGCGACCGCGTGACCTTCCACCGCGGCGATCACCGGGGTCTGAGGCTGCCACCGGGTCGGGCCCATGGGGCCCTGCCGTGGGTCATCCGTGGGGTTGCGGCGTGCCGGATCGGTGACGGCGTGGAGATCCGCTCCGGCACAGAACGTCCCATCGGCTCCGGTCAGGACGATGGCGCCGATATCGGGATCGGTATCGGCATCCCGGCACACGGCTTCGAGGTCGGCCGCGGTCGGTCCATCGACCGCGTTGCGTACCTGGGGACGGTCGATCGTCACGATCCGGACCGGTCCGTCGGTCGCTGCACGCACGCTCACGGGCCAACCTCCAGGGTCGCGTCCCCCGCAGGCTACTGATGCCCGGAGCCCTGCCGGTGCGACAGGGTCCTATGGCACTGAGCGGGCCCCTGTCACGCCGCTAGGCTCGTCGGAACAGCCACGACGGGAGGCCCCTACTGATGCGCGAGTACACCACGCCAGGCGAGACCGAGGTCTCACCCGAGGAGAACCTGACCGACGCTATCTGGTCGTCCGCAGCGTCGAATCCGACGCGACCGGCGTTGGCCCACCGCGTGGGCGATCGGTTCGTAGAGTGGTCCACGCAGCAGTTCGCCGAGGAGATCGCGGCCGTCGCGAAGGGCCTCATGGCGTTGGGAGTGGGCAAGGGCGACAAGGTCTGCCTCTACTCCTCGACGCGGATCGAGTGGACCGTCCTGGACTTCGCGATCTGGGCCGCCGGCGGGATCACGGTGCCGATCTACGAGACCTCGTCGGCCGAGCAGGTCGAGTGGATCGCCTCGAACTCCGAGGCGGTCGCGCTGATCGCGGAGAACGCGGAGCTGAAGGCGGAGTACGACTCGGTCGCGGACAACCTGCCGGCCTGCAAGCACGTCTACGTCCTCGACGATGGCGGGCTGGAGGAGATCAAGCAGCAGGGCGGCGACATCAGCGACGACGACGTCCGTGAGCGGGCATCGTCGGTGGTCGGCTCCGACGTGGCGACGATCGTCTACACGTCGGGAACCACCGGCCGCCCCAAGGGGTGTGTCATCACCCACACCAACTTCGTGTGGGACGCGACCCAGATCGAGACCGCGCTCCCGGAGTTCCTCAGGCCAGGGGAGAGCACCCTGCTGTTCCTCCCACTCGCGCACATCTTCGCGCGGGTGATCCAGACCTCCTGCATCCGTTCGGGGGTGCTCCTCGGGTTCTCGACGGGGGTGCCGCAGCTGCTCGAGGAACTCAAGATCTTCCAGCCGAACTTCCTGATCGCCGTGCCCCGTGTGTTCGAGAAGGTCTTCAACGGCGCGCAGCAGAAGGCGCACGCCGAAGGCAAGGGCAAGATCTTCGACAAGGCGGCCGCGGTTGCCGAGGACTTCTCCCGCCAGAACCGGGCCGGCAAGGTGCGGCTGGGGACGAAGGTCGCGCACGGGCTGTTCGACAAGCTCGTCTACTCCAAGCTCCGTGACGCCATGGGCGGCAACGTCCGGGTGGCGGTCTCCGGCGGTGCGGCGCTCGGCGAGCGGCTCGGCCACTTCTTCGACGGCATCGGTGTGCCGATCCTGGAGGGGTACGGGCTCACCGAGACCACCGCCGGGGCGTCCATCAACCCCCCGTCGGCGTTGCGGATCGGTTCGATCGGCAAGCCACTGCCCGGCGCCTCGGCACGGGTCGCCGATGACGGAGAGATCCTGCTCAAGGGCGGCCACATCTTCCAGGGCTACTACAAGAACGACGAGGCTACGGCCGAGGTCCTGGATGACGACGGCTGGTTCCACACCGGCGATCTGGGCACGCTCGACGGTGAGGGCTTCCTCCGGATCACCGGCCGGAAGAAGGAGATCCTGGTCACCGCTGGCGGCAAGAACGTCGCTCCGGCGGTGCTCGAGGACCGGATGAGGGCCCACGCCTTGGTCAGCCAGGCCATGGTGGTCGGGGACGGACAGCCGTTCATCGCCGCGCTCGTGACCCTGGATGCCGAGGCACTGCCGACCTGGGCCGAGGCCAACGAGAAGTCGGGTAGCACGATCGCGGAGCTCAAGGACGACCCGGACGTCATCGCGGCTGTCGAGGCGGCCGTCGAGGACGCGAACAAGGCCGTCTCCAAGGCCGAGTCGATCCGGACCTTCCGGATCCTGCCTGAGGACTTCGAGATCGGCGAGGAGCTCACGCCGACCCTGAAGGTCAAGCGCAACGTCGTCGCCGAGCGCTACCAGGACGTGATCGACGAGATCTACGCTTCGTGAGCGACGAGCAGGCTCCGTGCCGGGGCACACCGACCGGTGTGTCCACCCGGGCACCGGAGCTGACCTCGCCCATGCTTCAGGGGCGGTCGTACCGCGTGCGTTGGTCGCGCCACCACGCGGCGTCGAACTCACCCAACCTGGTGGCGGGCTGGGCATCCTCGTCGACGTACTCGTCGCGGATCGCCCGCCAGTCGTTGCAGGCCTCGAGTCGTGCGAGGACCGAGTTCAGCCCCCACTGGATGCGGTTGAGCAGCAGGTAGTCGGACGGGAGGTTGAGCTTGCGCAGGACATCGCTGTAGGGGCTTCGCGGATCCATGGTGGAACGGATCACCTCGGCGGCGTAGTCCGACGTGAAGCAGAAGGGCTGTTCGGCGAGCACCGGGCGCGTATACAGCCGGAACCAGTCGTAGACGACCTCCTCGTCCACGACGGCGTTCCGGGGGAGGAAGCCTGCTTCACGCAGTGACGCGATCGCGGTGTCCTGATCGCCGCTGGAGAGCGCCCGTTCGATCGTGCGCATCGAGTCGTAGCGTTCCCGCGTGAACATCTTCACCGACCCGTAGTCGACGAACGCGACCCGCTTCCCGCCGTCCGCGGCCGAGCCCTCCTCCTCGATGAGGTAGTTGCCCGGGTGTGGGTCCCCGTTGAACAGGCGGAAACGGCCGATCGAGCCGAACGCGTACCGGAAGATGATCTCGGCGACCCGCGTGCGTTCCTCGTCGTCCGATCGCGCCGTGAACGCGTCGAACCGTTGGCCGTGGATGCGCTCGGCGACCAGGACGCGTCGTCGGCACAGGTCACCGATGATGTCGGGAACACGGATGAAGGGGTGGTCGGCGTAACGTTCGGCGAACGCGCGTTGGTACTGCGCCTCGTGCTCGTAGTCGAGTTCGTCGTCGATCCGCTCACGCAACTCGTCGAGCAGCGGTTCGATCTCCTGGTTGGGGGAGAGGAACCGCGCGAGCGGCGCGAAGGATTCGGCGTTGCGCAGGTCCGCGCGCACCGCCTCGGCGACCCCCGGGTACTGGACCTTGACGATCACCTCGCGGCCGTCGTCGAGCTTCGCGCTGTGCACCTGTCCGATCGATGCCGCTGCCAGGGGCCTCGGGTCGAAGGAGGCGAAGACCTCATCGGGGGGTGCGCCGTACTCCTCCTCGAGGACGCCGATGATCGCATCCTCGTCGAAGGCGGGGGCGTCGTCGCGCAGCTTGGCGAGCGCTTCGTGGTACACGCCACGTACCTCGGGCGGGACGTCCAGGTCGACGAAGCTGAGGAGCTGGCCGAGCTTCATGGCCGCCCCCTTCATGTCACCGAGCACCTCGGCGAGGTGCTCCGCCATCTCCTCGTGGCGCTGTTCGCTGGGCTGGCGACCGGTCCAACGACGTGCCGTCGCGCCGGCGACGCCGGACGCCCCCTTCAGCCCGGTCCGTGCCAGGCGGGTACCGCGTTCCAGGCGGCCACCGAGCTTGCTGCGAGCCACGTCGTTCCGATCGGGGCGGGGCAGGGGATGACCCGTCGTGTTGGGAGGTGTCGTGCCAGAGGGTGCCGTGCCGTGCCACACCCTGCTCGAGCTTCGAAGCTGGGTGCGGTGACGGGTGGCTCCCGGGCTACTCGGCCATCTCGGCCAGTGGGTTGCCCTCCTCGCGTGCTTGGGCCAGACGCTGGGCGAGTTCGTTGCGTCGGACCTCGCTGAGGCAGGCGCATCCCACCTCGTAGGGCGCGTAGTGCTTCACGTCCATGCGATGGGTGGGGCACGCCGCGACCTCCAACCGGGTGATCGGTTCGGTGCGGCTCATGACGGCTCCTCGTCGGTGTCGTGTGGTCGCGTCTAGACGTTGAAACGGAAGTGGATCACATCGCCGTCGACGACCACGTAGTCCTTGCCTTCGATCCGTAGTCTGCCGGCCTCGCGCGCCGCGGCCTCGCTGCCCAGCCGGTCGTAGTCGTCGAAGGCGATGACCTCGGCCTTGATGAAGCCGCGTTCGAAGTCGGTGTGGATCTCCCGCGCCGCACGCGGGGCGGTCGATCCTGCTGGGACGGTCCAGGCCCGGGCCTCCTTCGGACCAGCCGTGAAGAAGGTGAGCAGGCCGAGCAGGTCGTAGGCGCGCTCGATCAGCCGTTCCAGGCCTGAACGGTCCAGACCGAGCGAGGCGAGGTACTCCGCGCGTTCGTCGCCGTCGAGCTCCGCGAGCTCCGCCTCGACCTGGGCGGAGACGACCACCACCTCGGCACCCTGCTCCTCGGCGAGCTTGCGGACGATGTCGACGTGCTCGTTGCCCTCGGGGAGGTCGTCCTCGGCGACGTTCGCGGCGAACAGGACCGGCTTGGCCGTCAGCAGGCCCAGCTCTCGTGCGAGCGCCGGGTCCAGGTCTCCCGGGAACGTGCGCGCCGGCTGGCCCGCGCCGAGGTGGTCGCGCATCGCCACGACCTGGTCCCGTTCGCGCACCAGGCCCTTGTCCCCGCTCTTCGCGCTGCGCTGTGCACGTTCCACGCGCTTCTCGGCGGTCTCGAGGTCCTTCAAGATCAGCTCGGTGTCGATCACCTCGATGTCGCGGGTCGGGTCGACGGTTCCGCTGACGTGGACGACGTCGGGGTCCTCGAAGCACCGCACCACGTTGCAGATCGCATCCACCTCGCGGATATGGGCGAGGAACTGGTTGCCCAGCCCCTCGCCCTGCGAGGCACCGGCGACGAGACCGGCGATGTCGACGAACTCGATCGCGGTCGGGACGATCTTCGCCGACTTCGCGAGCTCGCCCAGCCGGTCCAGACGGGGGTCCGGGACCGCGACGACGCCCACGTTCGGATCGATCGTGCAGAAGGGGAAGTTGGCCGCGTCGGCGCCGGCCTGGGAGACGGCGTTGAACAGGGTCGATTTGCCCACGTTGGGCAGGCCGACGAGGCCGACCTGGAGCGCCACGGGGCCTCCTTCGATGGGGAGGGAACGACCGGCGAGCGTAGCCGAGCCGTGGTGGCCCTCCGGACGGTGGCAGCGCGCTACGGTCCTGCCATCATGCGCCTGCTCGTCGCCCGCTGCTCGGCCACCTACGACGGCCGCCTGTCGTCCACCCTGACGTCGGCCGTGCGGCTCATCATGGTCAAGGCCGACGGCTGCGTCGCGCTCCATGCCGATGTCGGCGCCTACAAGCCGCTCAACTGGATGAACGCTCCGAACCACCTCGACGATCAGGGCGAACGCTGGGTGGTGACCAACCCCAAGGGAGAGGTGCTCACGATCGAGCTCGAGCAGGTCTTCGAGGACGTCTCCTACGAGCTCGATACCGAGCGCGGCCTGACACTGGATGGCGTGGAGAAGGAGCTGCAGGCACTGCTCGCCGAGCATCCCAGCCACCTGGAGACCGGACTCACCTGCGTGCAGCGCGAGTTCCGGACCGACCTCGGTCCCGTGGACCTGTTGTGTCGGGATGCCGATGGCGCGGCCGTTGCCGTCGAGGTGAAGCGGATCGGCGAGATCGACGGGGTGGAGCAGCTGACCCGCTACCTCGAGCGCCTGGAGCGCGATCCGCTGCTGACCCCCGTCCGCGGGGTCCTGGCGGCGACCATCGTCAAACCGCAGGCCCGGGTCCTCGCCGAGTCACGCGGCATCGGCTGGGTGGAGATCGACCTCGGTCGGCTCCGCGGCGAGGAGGAGACGCACCTGCGGCTGTTCTAGGGGGTCGTCAGGTGGGCCTGCAGGGCGGCGATCGCGGCCGCCAGTGAGGTATCGCTCGCCCCGGCGGCCTCCTGGAGGGTGAACCACGCGACGTCCGGAGACTCGTCGACACCCGGGAGCAGCGTGGCTTCGCGGTCGGCCAGGAGCAGGTAGCGCACGTCGAGGTGGCGGTGGCCTCGAGGGCCCGGGTGCGCGTCCACGTGAAGGAGGAGCGGTCCCGTCCGCGGATGCGCCGCGCGGAGGCCGGTCTCCTCGCGGGTCTCGCGCCGGGCCGCGACCGCGGCGTCCTCGCCGGGGTCCACGTGGCCTCCCGGTTGCAACCACAGTCCGAGCCGCTTGTGGCGGTGGAGCACGACGTGCCCGTCACCGTCCGTCACGATGGCCGAACCGGTGACGTGGGTGGGTTGAGCCGTCTCGTCGAACGGGGCGGCGAACCGGTCGAGGGCGTCGAGCAGCTCCTCGCAGGAAGCCGTCTCCGTGGCGTCGCGCGGCGTGTGCGCCTGCACAGCGGCGCGCAGTGGCGCGGTCCGCGGGTCGGAGGTCACGCTCAGTCCCGGTGCTCCAGCCCGATCTCCTCGACGAGTTCGGCGGGCTCGCGTCGCATCCCGATCACGAACGGGCCGAACTCGGCGTACCGGACGGAGGCCTCGTCGTAGCGCATCGTGTAGACGATGTCCTTGACGTCGGCCAGGTCGTGGGCGAACAGGGTGACCGCATACTCCCAGTCGTCGAGCCCGGTGGAGGCGGTGACCAGCTGCAGGACGCGCCCCGTGTACGCGCGCCCGCTACGGCCGTGCTCGCCCATCAGCCGCTTGCGCTCCTCGTAGTCCAGGGCGTACCAGTTGTCGTCGCCCTCGCGGCGGTGGGACATGGGGTAGAAGCAGACGAGCTCCCACGCCGGCATCCGCGGGTGCAGCTTGGATTCGGTGTACTGCTCCATGCGCTCGGCGAACTGCTCGACCCGACGTTCGAGGTCCTCGCCCTCGACCCCCTTCGCCGCCATCTGCTCGCGGTAGCGCTCGGGGGTCTCGGTGTACTCGCTGCCCTCGGTGAGCGAGAGGTAGGAGTCGACGAGCTCGAGGCCAGCATGGCTGGCCGCTGCCGTCAGGTCCGTCTGTAGCGCGCGCAGCTGCGTGAGATCCTCGTCGAGCGCCATGACCAGCAGGTCACCTTTGTGGCCGAGCACGGTGAAGGGATGGAGCTGCAGCTGACCTTGCCATCGCTCCAAGGTGGTGGCCAGCTCCTTGGCCGCAGCCGCCGGCGCATGACGGACGGTGGCGTGGTCGGCCCGGTAGAGCAGGTGCAGGACGCCCCACCCCTGGCCGGGCACGTTCGACGTGGGCATGATCGTCTCCGGGTCGGCACAGGCGAGCGTACCCAGGGAAGGCGACGTGCCTGCAGGGAGGGCAGGGCCTAGCCGAGGCGACGGACCTACTGGAGGATGCGCTTGTCCTGCACCTCGCCGTCCTCTGACAGCTCGTAGAGGTGGGGGACACCGGTGCCGAGCTCGAGCGCCATCCCCTCGTCCTCGTCCAGACCGTCGAGCTGCATCACGATCGACCGGTTGGAGTTGCCGTGCGCGGCGACCAGGACGTCCTTGCCCTGGGCGATGTCGCCGAGGATGGCACGCTCGAAGAAGGGCAGCGTGCGGGCCGCGGTGTCGCGCAGCGCCTCACCGTTCGGTGGCGGGGTGGCGTAGGAACGTCGCCACGTGTGGACCTGGTCGTCGCCGTAGCGCTCCGCGGTCTTGGCCTTGTTCAGACCCTGGAGGTCGCCGTAGTGGCGCTCGTTGAGGGCCTGGTCGCGGATCACCGGCAGCTCGAAGCCGGCGACCTCCATGATGATCCGTAGGGTCTCCTGCGCTCGGATCAGCGAGGAGGTGTAGGCCACGTCGAAGCTCATGCCCGTGAGGCGCTCACCGGCGGCGCGAGCCTCCTCGATGCCCTTCTCCGTCAGGGGCACGTCGACCCAGCCGGTGAAGCGGTTCTCGAGGTTCCACAGGGACTGCCCGTGGCGGACGAGCGCGAGGGTCGGCATAGCGGGACTCCGGTCGGAGGACAGCGTGTCAGCGTCAGCCTAGAGGCAACCGCTCGGACGCGGAGGTGGATGCGAGCGACCGTTGCCGTTGCGGGCTACGCGGACCGTCGGTCCTCCACGATCGCGCGTACCACCGGCTCGGCGCGGGCTCGTTCCTCGGGGACCTGGTCGAGTCGGAGCCGGCCGTCCACCACGTCCTCCGTGGTGAGCGCCCCTTCCACCCGCATCGCCCACACGACGTCGGCCAGTCGGTGGGATGCACCATCGTAGAGTGGCGTGGCCAGGTCAGGGTCCGAGGCCACCCACCGCTCGACATCCGCGGCCTCGCCACCGTAGCGAGCGATATCGACCGCGGCGGCCGGGATCGCAGCGAGTCGTCGGCGAGGGATCGCCCCGACGAGTGGTTGGCGAGCGGTCACGCACGCGCCGGCGACGAGACGGTACGAGGCCACCAGGTGGTCGACGACCTCAGCCGCCATCCGACGGTAGGTCGTGAGTTTGCCCCCGACGATGGTCAAGAGGCCCTCGCCGTCATCGAGGATCCGGTGCCGGCGGGAGAGGTCTGCGGAGGCGGTGCCATCGGCGCTCGCGAGCAGGGGACGTAGTCCCGCGAAGGACCCGATCACGTCATCTCCCGTCACCGTCCGCTCGAGCGTGCTGTTCACGACCTCGAGCAGGAAGCGCTGATCCGCCGTATCAGCCTGGGGAACGTCGGCCACGGCATCGACCGCATCGTCGGTGAGTCCGACGAGCACCCGCGAGGTGCCATCGCGCCGTGGCACCTGGGGCAGCACGAACACGTACCGGTTGCGTTCCCCCGGGACAGGAACGACGAGCGCACTCCCGAGCTCCCCGAACGCCTCGCCGCGCATGACCAGATGCGCTCCCTTCGACGGGCGCAGCTCTGCCCGTGGGTCGAGCCGGTCGGCCCACACCCCGGTCGCGTTCACGACGGTGCGTCCGCGCACGGTGCCGGCCGCGCCAGTCAACCCGTCGTGGACGTGTACCTCGCCGTGGTCGATGCCCGTGACGCGGGCGTGGGTGACGATCCGAGCGCCGTAGGCTGCGGCGGTCCTGGCCACCGCGACCACCAGCCGGGCGTCGTCGGTCAGCTGCCCTTCCCAATTGACCATGCCGCCCCGGAGATCCTCCCGTCGGAGCGTCGGCACGAGCGCTGTCGCCCGCGCTGGCCGAACCCAGCGGGGCGGAGGCAGGACCGATCGCGAGGTGCCGGCCGCGGCCCGGAGACCGCTCCCGGCGGCGAACCCGATGCGACCCGACGCGAGCTCCGACCACGGCGTGCCTCGGTGGTTCGGCATGAGCATCGGCAGCGCCCGGGTGAGGTGCGGTGCCGTCCGCTGCATGAGCACGGCACGCTCCCGGGCGCTCTCGTACGCGAGAGCGACATCGCCGGTGGCCAGGTAGCGCAACCCGCCGTGGATGAGTTTCGACGACCAGCGGCTCGTGCCTGCTGCGAGATCCGCGCGTTCGAGCAGCGCGACGGACAGACCGCGGGTTGCAGCGTCGAGCGCCACGCCGACACCGGTGATCCCGCCGCCCACCACGACGACATCCACGATCTCGCTCGCGAGGAGCGTCTCGAGGTCGCGGTCGCGCCGAGACTGACCCAGGGCGGAGGGCCTCACTGCCGGCCACCGCTTGCTGGCGCTTCTTCGGGGGCCAGCACTCGCCGTAACGCGAGCGTGAGCTCGGCGAGCGTCGCGTCACGCCCGATCTCGTCGTCGAGGATGCTCGCGGAGATCACGAAGCTCTGCACGATCAGGAACGCCGTGAGCGCGATCTGGCGTGGCTCCCCGGGTCGGATCGAGCCCTCGACCTGTCCGTCGCGGACCTCGCGGGTCACCGTCTCGAGGATCGTGCGCTGCGAGGCCCCGAGGCGGTGGACCAGGTAGGGCACGAGGAGCTCCGCATCGAGCGCGAGGATGCGGGCGACCAGCGGGTCGTCGCGCACCGACCCGGCGAGGTGGAGGGCGCGGGCGACGAGTCGGGCCCTGGCGTCGCCCCCCGCTGCGGGGTCCATCTCGACCGCCGAGCCAGCTCCGCCCAGGAGGCGCAGGAGTTCTCGCGTGAGGAGGGCAGCCGTGGCCTCCCGCACGTCGGCGAAATGGGTGTAGATGGTGGATCGCGAGAGCCCGGCGCGGCGGGCGATCTCCGCCATCGTTGTCCGACGGACCCCGAGATCCTGCACGCAGTCCCCGACGGCATCGAGTACCTGATCACGGTTCGAACGTTGCACCCGAGCGTCTCCCGTCGGTCGGCGGGGGGCATACTACGACATTCAGACAGCAGATGTACAAGTGTGTACTTTGGCGAGACGCACCAGCGCAGCCCCAGGCGCTCAGCACGGTCGACGGCGAGACAGGAGCGAGCATGGCCGACTCGACGACCCGCGAGGTCGATCCCGGCCCGATGGTCTGGCACGGCTGGGGCGACCCGCGACGTCGCACCGGACTCGGGGACGAACTGCGGTCCCGTCTCGAAGACGCCCTCGGGCCCCTTCCTGGCCCGCGCCCCCCGGTCGCCGCTGGGTCGCTGCGGCCACCAGCGTCGCGGCTGACGCCTGAGCACGTCGACGCCATCCGAGACGTGGTGGGCGAACACCACCTGGACCTCGGCGCTCGGTCGCGGGTCCAGCGCGCCGCGGGACGGTCCTATCCCGACCTGATCCGGCTCCGAACTGGCGCGCTCACGACGCTGCCCGACGGCGTGGTCGCTCCTCGCGACCACGCACAGGTGCTGGCGCTCCTTCGCGTCTGTGCGCAACAACGCCTGGCCGTCGTGCCGGTCGGCGGGGGCACGTCGGTCGTTGGTGGCAGCACACCGGATCCCGGTGTCGCCGACGCCGTCCTGGCCGTGGACATCGCTCGGATGGACCAGCTCGTCGACCTGGATCTGACCGCCGGCATCGCGACGTTCGAGCCCGGGCTTCGGGGCGCTGACGCCGAGGCGCTCCTGCGATCTCGCGGTGCGTCGCTGGGCCACTACCCGCAGAGCTACGAGTACGCGACCCTGGGCGGGTTCGTCGCGACCCGTTCGGCGGGTCAGGCGTCCACTGGCCTCGGACGGATCGATGACCGGGTGATCGGGTTGCGGGCGGCGACCCCGGTGGGGACCCTCGAGGTCGGTCACGCGACACCGACCGCCGCCGGCCCCGACCTCCGTGCGTTGCTGATCGGCAGCGAGGGCACCCTCGGGATCCTCACCGAGCTGCGCCTGCGCGTTCATGCGGCCCCGGAAACCGAGCGCTACGAGGTCGTCGCGACACCGTCCTTCAGCTCCGGTGCCGCGACGGTCCGGGCGCTGGTGCGTGCGGGTGCCGCCCCCGACGTCGTGCGACTCTCCGACCGCGCGGAGAGTCGGGTGCAGATGGATGCGGTGTCGGGCTGGCAGGCGAGCGCCCTCATGCGGTTCCTGCGGTGGCGATCGATGCCAGAGCCAGCGCTCCTGCTCATCGGGTGGGAGGGCACGGAGGAGGAGCTCGCACGACGTCGGCGGTCTGCGCAGCGGGTCCTCGCGGCGCGGCAGACGGTGTCGCTGGGCCGTGCGCCGGGTGATCGCTGGGCTCAGGGTCGTTTCGACGGCCCGTACCTGCGGGACGATCTCCTCGACGCCGGCGTGATGGTCGAGACGCTGGAGACGGCCGCGTCCTGGTCGGCCCTCGGCGCCCTGTACCTGGCTGCCCGTGACGCGATCGAGGGAGCGCTCGCGTCCCGCGGCACCCCTGGGCTCGTGCTGTGTCACGTGTCGCATGCCTATCCGACGGGTGCGTCGCTGTACTTCACGTGGCTGGCGCGTCAGGAGGTCGGTTCCGAACTGGCGCAGTGGCACGCCGTCAAGTCGGCCGCGACCGACGCGATCGTGAACCACGGCGGCACCGTGACCCACCATCACGCGGTCGGCCGGGACCACCGCGACTGGATGGAGCACGAGGTCGGCGCGCTCGGCCTCGAGGTGCTGCGGGCGGTCAAGGCGTCGCTCGACCCCACCGGGATCATGAACCCGGGCGCGCTCATCCCCCCCGGACACGGATGCCTCGACGCCACCCCATCCGGGCTGAGCGGTGCCTCGACGTCGGGGGCCTCCGGAGCCTCGGGTAAGGTCGCCGCCAGACCCCGAGCACCGACGAGGAGCCCCGTGGTGAGCGCCAACGACAGCTTCCAAGCCCGCGACCAACTGGAGGTCCAGGGCACCAGCTACGAGATCTTCCGGCTGGATGCGGTCGACGGGGCGGACCGGTTGCCCTACAGCCTCAAGATCCTCCTCGAGAACCTGCTGCGTACGGAGGATGGGGTCCAGACGACTGCGGAGCACATCCGCGCCCTCGCGTCCTGGGATCCGACCGCCGAACCGGCCACCGAGATCCAGTTCTCGCCGGCCCGGGTCATCCTGCAGGACTTCACCGGGGTGCCGGCGGTCGTCGACCTGGCGGCGATGCGCGAGGCCATCGTCGAGCTGGGCGGTGAGGCGGAGCGGATCAACCCGCTCGTCCCCGTCGAGCTCGTGATCGACCACTCGGTCATCGCCGACGTCTTCGGCACCTCCGACGCGCTGGCCCGCAACATCCAACTGGAGTTCGAACGCAACCGTGAGCGCTACCAGTTCCTGCGCTGGGGGCAGGCGGCCTTCGACGGCCTCAAGGTGGTGCCACCGGGGACGGGCATCGTCCACCAGGTCAACATCGAACACCTGGCGCGCGTCGTGTTCCCGAACGAGACGGCTGACGGGACCCTGCAGGCGTACCCCGACACCCTGGTGGGGACCGACTCGCACACGCCGATGGTCAACGGGCTGGGTGTGCTCGGCTGGGGCGTCGGCGGGATCGAGGCCGAGGCCGCCATGCTCGGTCAGCCGGTGTCGATGCTGATCCCGAAGGTGGTCGGCTTCAAGCTGTCGGGCGAGCTGCCCGAGGGTGCGACGGCGACGGACCTGGTCCTGACGATCACCGAGATGCTCCGTGAGCACGGTGTGGTGGGCAAGTTCGTCGAGTTCTACGGCCCGGGGGTCGGCGCGGTCCCGCTGGAGAACCGCGCCACCATCGGCAACATGTCGCCGGAGTACGGCTCGACGGTCGCGATCTTCCCGATCGATGACGAGACGCTGCGCTACCTGCGCTTCACCGGTCGGGACGAGCACCAGGTCGCCCTGGTCGAGGCCTACACGAAGGCGCAGGGTCTGTGGCACGACCCCGACCGTGAGGCGGCCTACTCCGAGACGCTCGAGCTCGACATCTCGACCGTCGAACCCTCGCTGGCCGGACCGAAGCGTCCCCAGGATCGCGTGTCACTGAGCGACGCGAAGCGTTCCTTCCGGGTCGCGTTGAGGGACTTCGCCGGTGGGGAGCCCCAGGGTCTCGATGACGAGTTGGCCGCCACCTTCCCGGCGAGCGACGCCGTGGCCCATCCGGGCGGGTCGAACGACGATGCTCCGCCGCCGAACGCCGATGCCAACGGTGACCCTCAGGGGCGTCCGAGCTCGCCGACGCCCGTGACCCTGGCGGACGGCACCAGCTTCGAACTCGATCACGGGGCGGTGACCATCGCGGCCATCACCTCCTGCACCAACACCTCCAACCCGTCGGTCATGATCGCGGCGGCGCTGGTGGCCAGGAACGCGGTCGACCGGGGGCTCAACCGCAAGCCGTGGGTCAAGACCACCCTGGCGCCCGGGTCGAAGGTGGTCACCGACTACTACGACCGGTCGGGCTTGACGCCCTACCTCGAGAAGCTCGGTTTCAACCTGGTCGGCTACGGCTGCACCACCTGCATCGGCAACTCCGGACCGCTGATCCCCGAGGTCAGCGAGGCCGTCGACGAGGCCGATCTCGCCGTCGTGTCCGTGCTGTCGGGAAACCGCAACTTCGAGGGCCGGATCAACCCCGACGTGAAGATGAACTACCTCGCCTCACCGCCCCTGGTCATCGCCTACGCCCTGGCCGGCTCGATGGACATCGACATCACGACCGAGCCGCTCGGGACCGGATCGGACGGCGAGCCGGTCTACCTCGCCGACCTCTGGCCCTCCACCGCCGAGGTGGAGGACGTCATCCGGCAAGCGGTCTCCACCGACATGTTCCGCGAGAAGTACGCGGAGGTGTACGAGGGCGACGAGGAGTGGCGCACCCTTCCGATCCCGGAGGGGGAGCTCTACGACTGGGACGACGCCTCCACCTACATCCGCAAGCCGACCTTCTTCGATGGGATGGGCCCCGACGCACCGGAGGTGACCGACATCCACGGCGCCCGCGTGCTCGCGAAGCTCGGTGACTCCGTCACGACCGACCACATCTCGCCGGCGGGTTCCTTCACGGCCGACAGTCCGGCGGGGGAGTACCTCCGGTCGCGAGGCGTCGAGCGCCGGGACTTCAACTCCTACGGGTCGCGCCGCGGCAACCACGAGGTCATGATCCGGGGGACCTTCGGCAACATCCGGCTGCGCAACCAGTTGGCTCCGGGTACCGAGGGCGGCTTCACCCGGGACTTCACCCAGGACGGCGAGGTCACCACGATCTACGAGGCCGCTCAGAACTACGCCGCACAAGGGACCCCGCTGGTGGTCCTCGCAGGTGCGGAGTACGGCTCGGGCTCATCCCGCGATTGGGCGGCCAAGGGCACGCTGCTGCTGGGCGTGCGCGCGACGCTGGCCGTGTCCTACGAGCGCATCCACCGCTCCAACCTCATCGGTATGGGGGTCCTGCCGTTGCAGTTCGCGGACGGCGACAGCCCCGACAGCCTGGGGCTGACCGGGGAGGAGACCTTCGACATCACCGGGGTCACGGCCCTCGATGACGGGACGGTGCCCGACCACGTCAGCGTGACCGCGACCGCCCCCGATGGCACGACCACCTCCTTCGACGCGGTCGTCCGTATCGACACGCCCGGCGAGGCGGCGTACTACCGCCACGGTGGGATCCTGCAGTACGTGCTGCGGCAGCTCAACGAGCGGTGACACCGATCATCCCGGTGTCGCGAGGGTGAGGTCGGCGACGGGCTGGCCGGATCGCTCCCACGCGGAGAGCCCCCCGCGTAGCGCGACGGCATCGACCCCGCGACGACGCGCGGCGGCCGCGACCTGGGCGGCCGTCGCCTCCCCCTTGCAGGTGCACCACAGCACCAGCGGCGTGGCCGTGCCGTTCGGCATGCGAGGGAGCTCCTCCTCGAGCCAGCGTTCGGCGTCCTCCGGAGGGACCCACACGCTGCCGGGGATCGTCCTCGGCCGGACGTGGCGGGCGACCTCGGTCCGTACGTCGACGACCACCGGGGCGGGGTCACGGTCCTGAGCGATCAGCAGTTCCTCGACCGAGATGCGGGGGACGTCCTCGGTCGGGAGGTGCCGTAGGGCGTCGGTCGCGGAGATCGCACGGTCCTCCGGACGGACCTCCCCGGCCTCACGTCGCGCGTACAGACCCGCCAGTGGCGTCGAGGTGGTGCCGTGGAGCAGGACCGACAGCGCCACGACTCCGCCAACCGCGGCGAAGACCGGTTGCGCTCCAGGAACGTCGGCCTGCACCGCGAGCAGGGCCAGGAGCAGGGACGCCAGCCCCCGGGGACCGGACCAGGCCATCAGGCCGATGGCGCGGGCGCTGAGGGAGGTCGGGGCGAGGGCCAGAACCCCGCCGACCGCGAGGGGCCGGGCGACGAACAGCACGATGGCACCGAACGCCAGCGTCGGGAGCGCCGACAGCCCGACGAGCTCCCCGGAAAGGACGATGCCGAACAGCACGAACGCCGCCAGCAGGAGCACCTCGGCCGTCACCTGACCGAGGTCGAGGACACAGTCGCAGAGGGTCGTGTTGGCGACGCTGACCGCGAGGCCGGCCGCGAAGGCGGCCAGGAAGCCACTCCCACCCACGAGTTCCCCGGCGACGAACGCGACGAGCACCAGCGCGACACCGTAGATCGACTGGTGCTCCCGAGGCACGTCGGTCCGGCCATCGACCCAGGCCATGAGGCGCGCCCCGCCGAGACCGACGGCGGCACCCGCAGCCGGTCCGATCACCAGGAGCTGCACGACGAACCAGGCCCACCCGAGCGGTCCGGTCGCCTGCCGGGTCGCGATCGCGATCGCCGCCAGCAGGACGGGCAACACGATGAGGTCGTTGGTCCCGGCCTCGACCGCGAGCGATCGGCGCAGGGAGAAGGGCAGACGCTGGTCGCGGAGGGTGTCGCGGAGCGTCACGGCGTCGGTCGACGCGAGTGCTGCGCCGGCGATCAGCGCCACCGGCCAGTTCCAGCCGAAGAGCACCGCTGCGGCCGCGGTGACGAGCGCGATCGTCAGCAGGGTCCCCGGTCCCAGGGTCAACGCTGGCACCCACCAGTCCCGACGCAGCCCGTCGACGTCGAGCTTGACCGCGTCGAGGAAGAGCACCAACGACAAGGTCGTCACGGCGACGATCGTGAGCAGCGGTGCTCCGAGATCGATGGCGACGACGTCCACCCCACCGGGGCCGAGCAGCAGGCCCAGGCCGAGGAACAGCAGGGGGAAGGACACGGGACCGCGAGCGATGACCCCCGCGGCGAGCGCGGCGGCGGCCAGGATGGCCGACGCGGCGCCGAGCGTCAGCGTCGGGTCCACGGAGGCCTCCAACTCGAGTGTCGGGCGGGCACGCTACCTCGACGTACCCTCGGAGCGAGGAGCGTCACACGACGCTCGATCCGCTCTACGGAGGTGCACGGTGCTGTTCGGACGCAAGCCGGCGGGGATGGTCAGCCCGGACGAGGCACTCCCGGGCAGGGACGAACCGATCGCGGAGCGACCGCCGCATGCCGTGCACGGCCGGCCGATCGTGCCGCCGTGGCCCGAGGGGCACGGCCTCGCGGTCGTGGGGATGGGCTGCTTCTGGGGCGCCGAGCGGCTGTTCTGGACGCTTCCGGGCGTGTACACCACCTTCGTCGGGTACGCGGGTGGGTACACCCCGAACCCGACCTACCGCGAGGTCTGCACCGGACTGACCGGGCACGCCGAGATCGCCGGCGTCGTCTACGACCCGACGGTGATCGACTACGAGGAGCTGCTCGTCCCCTTCTGGGAGAACCACGACCCCACCCAGGTCGATCGTCAGGGCAACGATGTCGGGACCCAGTATCGCTCGTGTCTGCTGGTGGCGACCGACGAGCAGCGTGCGGTGGCTGAGGCGTCTCGGGACCGTTACCAGCGCAAGCTCGACGAGAACGACTACGGGCGGATCGCGACCGTGATCGCGCCGCTCGGCGAGGTGTACTGGGCCGAGCCCGAACACCAGCAGTACCTGCACAAGCATCCGGGTGGTTACTGCAACCACGGGTTCTGTCAGGTCGCGTACGCCGACTGAAGCGCACCGCCACCTGACGCCGAGCAGCTCGCACCGCTAGCGTCGCGGGTGGTACGTGGTGGGGGCGTCTCCCGCCGCGCACGACGTACGCCCCCCGATCGCCCGATCCGTGACCCAGGATGCCCGATGATCCCTCGTGAGCTGCGGCTGCCGCCGGAGCACATCTATCCCGCGGACGAGTGGCGTCTCGTCGAGACCGCCTTCACCAAGAACTGGATGGGCAACGCCGAGACGATCTTCTCCCTCTCCAACGGCTTCCTCGGGATCCGCGGCATCTTCGAGGAAGGCCGACCGGCGATCGAGTCGGGCACCTTCCTGAACGGCTTCCACGAGACCTGGCCCATCGTCCACGCCGAGGAGGCCTACGGCTTCGCCCGGACCGGGCAGACGATCGTGAACGCGCCCGACGGCACCCTGATGAAGCTGTACGTCGATGACGAACCCCTGTACCTGCCGACGGCACGACTGACCGACTACGAGCGCTCGCTCGACCTCCGGGACGGGGTCCTGCGACGCGATCTCAACTGGTCCACACCCGGTGGCAAGCAGGTGCGGTTGCGGTCCGCACGGATGGTGTCGTTCGAGCACCGCCACCTCGCCGCGATCAGCTACGAGGTCACGGTGGACCTCGACGCGCCGATCGTCGTCTCCTCGCAACTGTTGAACCGGCAGGATTCACGCGCCCTGGACGAGCCGGGCAACGGTAACGGAGGCCCGCACGATCCTCGCCGCGCCAAGGGCTTCACCGGCCGCGTCCTGAACGCCCGGGAACACGTCGAGGAAGGGCACCGGCTGATCACCGGCTACCGCACGACCCACTCGCGGATGAGTCTGGGCGTCGGGATCGACCACGTGATCGAGACCGAGAACCCGTGGTACGCCAGCACCAGCTGCTCCGAGGATCTGAGCAAGGTCGTGTTCACGATCGACGCTCGTGCCGGGGTGCCGA
This sequence comes from Nitriliruptoraceae bacterium, assembly GCA_003563915.1. Classification (GTDB taxonomy): domain Bacteria; phylum Actinomycetota; class Nitriliruptoria; order Nitriliruptorales; family Nitriliruptoraceae; genus CSSed11-175R1. The sequence continues at coordinate 9,593 of PWTE01000261.1, read as the reverse complement.
TCCGCATCACCAAGTACATGACCTACCACACCTCGCGCAGCGTGCCGTCGATCGAACTCGTGGATCGGGCGACGCGCACCCTCGATCGTGGGGTCCGGGTCGGGTACGACGCGCTCGAGTCCTCACAGCGCGCCTACCTCGACGACGTGTGGGAGCGCGCGGACGTCCAGGTCGACGGCCCGCCGAGGGTCCAGCAGGCGATCCGGTGGAACCTCTTCCAACTGGTCCAGGCCTCGGCACGGGCGGAGACCACCGGGATCCCGGCGAAGGGCTTGACCGGACAGGCCTACGAGGGCCACTACTTCTGGGACACCGAGGTCTACGTCGCGCCGTTCCTCACCTACACCGAGCCCCGCATCACCCGCAACCTGCTGCGTTTCCGTCACTCGATGCTGGACAAGGCACGCGAGCGCGCGGAAGAGCTCTCGGAAGCCGGGGCGCTGTTCCCGTGGCGGACGATCAACGGCGAGGAGGCGTCGTCCTACTACGCCGCCGGAACCGCGCAGTACCACATCGACGCGGACATCGCCTTCGCGATCAAGCGCTACGTCGAGGTGCGGGGCGACCACGAGCTGCTGTGCGAGGTGGGGGGAGAGATCCTGGTCGAGACGGCGCGGCTGTGGGCCGGGCTGGGCTTCTTCGGCCCGAAGGGCGACACCTTCCACATCCACGGGGTCACGGGCCCGGACGAGTACACGACGGTGGTCAACGACAACGCCTTCACCAACCTGATGGCGCGCTGCAACCTGCAGTACGCGGCCGAGGTGGTCCTGTGGATGCGCGAGGAGCAACCTGACGCCTACCGGAGCCTCGCCCACGCCACGGATCTCCAGGACGACGAGGTCGCACTGTGGCAGCGTGCGGCGGAGGCGATGCACATCCCGTACGACGCCGACCGGGGGATCCACCCGCAGGACGCGAACTTCCTGGAAGGAGGTCTGGGACTTCGCGTCCACCCCGAACGACCACTACCCCCTGCTGCTGAACTACCACCCCCTCGTGATCTACCGCCACCAGGTCATCAAGCAGGCGGACGTCGTCCTCGCGATGGTGTTCCTGGGGGACCAGTTCTCGCTGGAGCAGAAGCGTCGCAACTTCGACTACTACGACCCCTTGACGACGGGGGACTCGTCGCTGTCCGCCTGCGTCCAGTCCATCCTGGCGGCGGAGATCGGCTACGAGCGCAAGGCCTTGGAGTACTTCCAGTACGCGCTGCTCATGGACCTGGCCGACGTGGCCGGCAACGTCGTGGACGGGGTCCACATCGCCTCGACCGGCGGGGTCTGGATGGCTCTCGTGTACGGCTTCGGTGGGGTGCGTGACCACGAGGGTGTGCTGTCCTTCGACCCGCGGCTGCCGACGCCCTGGGACCGGTTGGCTTTCGGTCTCCGGTTCCACGATCGTCAGCTCAGGATCACCCTGACCCACGAGGCGGAGACGTTCGAGATCACCGAGGGGGAGCCGTTGACCGTCCGTATCCGAGGTGAGGATGTGACCCTGCAGCCGGACGAGCCCGTCAACTTCCCCGCAGCGTTGGCGCGCGGCACCATCGAGACCGGCGAGACGGGTGACCCGGCCGGGCTGCGGTCCGACGCGACGCCGGTCACCTCCTCGTCGGAGTGACCCCGGACCCAGGTCCGCGTCGGTCCTTCCCGCGGGGTCGGGCGCTACGCGGACAAGGAGGGTGAGCGTCATGATCGTGCGGATGCGGAACCCCGATGCGACCCACCAGCTCAGCGGCCCGCTGAGCGTGGGCGAGATGCTCGAACGGCTGGACGTGCTACCTCACACGGTGCTCGTGATCCACGATGGTGAACTGGTCACCGCCGACCACGAACTCCCCGACGACGCGGAGGTCGAGGTGCGGTCCGTGATCTCCGGCGGGGCGGCGGGTAGCTCCTGCGTCGTGTGTCGCGTTCCGGCGGTCATCGAGGAGCCCCGCCACCGTGCCGCCTGGTGTCCGGACCACTTCGTCGAGCACGTGCAGCGGCAGGTCCGTAAGGCGATCGATCACGGACACGGCCTCGCGGACGGGGAGCGCATGTTCAGCTACGACGATCGACTCCTGGTCGCGGTGTCCGGTGGCAAGGATTCGCTGGCGCTCTGGGACGTGCTGCTCGACCTCGGGTACCGGGTCGACGGTCTCTACGTGGGGCTGGGGATCGGTGGCTACTCAGCGCGCAGCGGGCAGACCTGCCGCCGTTTCGCCGAGCGGCGCGGAGCCACGTTGCACGAGGTGGACCTGGCGGAGACCTACGGGTACACGACGCCGTCGGGAGCGTCGGTGGCAGGACGCTCGACGTGCGGTGTCTGTGGGCTCTCCAAGCGTTACGTGTTCAACCGTGTGGCGGTGGACCAGGGCTACGACGTGTTGCTCACGGGCCACAACCTCGACGACGAGGCAGCCACGCTGCTGGGCAACCTGCTCCGCTGGCACGACGATCTCCTGGCCCGGCAGGGACCGGTGTTGAGTGGCGTCGATGGCAGGCAGGCCCGCAAGTGCAAGCCGCTGTACCGGCTCTCCGAGCGCGAGATGGCCGCCTACTGCGTGGTCCGCGGCATCGACTACGTCGTGGAGGAGTGTCCGCTGGTCGCCGGGAACAGCGGGCACGAACAGAAGGCGGCGCTGGACGTGCTCGAGGCGGGGTCACCGGGTGTCAAGGCGCAGCTGCTGTTCGGGTTCCTCGACCGTCAGGAGCGCGTCGCTGCGTCCGCGCCGTCTCCGGGGGCCGATGTGGGTAGCTGCCAGCGCTGTGGCATGCCGACGACGACGGACGTGTGCGCCTTCTGCCGTCAGCGCGAACGCATCCTGGCGGCCCTGCCGGTACTCCCGTCACGGGCTGCGGTATGAGTGATGCGGCCCCCGTCCTGCCCGGCACGGACGCGCCACTCGGCGCCGGCGAACTGGTCGTCCTGATCGACCGTCGGCGGCGGCGTTACCTCGTGACGCTCGAGCCCGGTGGTGAGTGGCACAGCCACGCGGGACTGGTGCCACACGACGAGCTCATCGGGGTCGTCGAAGGCAGCGTGGTGCGGACCAACCGCAACATGGAGGTCACGGCCCTGCGACCGACCCGCGAGGATTTCGTCCTGAAGATGAAGCGCGGGGCGCAGGTGGTCTACCCCAAGGACCAGGCCATGATCGTGGGCGCTGCGGACGTCCGACCAGGCTGCACGGTCGTGGAGGCGGGGGCCGGTTCGGGAGCACTCACACTGGCCTTGCTCGCCGCCGTGGGTCCCGAGGGGCGCGTGATCTCGTTCGAACGACGTGAGGACCACGCCGGCATCGCGGAGCGCAACGTCCAGCGTTTCCTGGGCGAACGGCCCGCCAACTGGGAGCTGCACGTGGCCGACGTCGTCACGAGCTTGCCGGCCCTGACGGCGCACCGTGTCGTCCTCGATCTGCTCGAACCCTGGAGCGCGGTCGAGGCCGCCGCGACCGCGCTCCCTCCCGGAGGGATCGTGCTCGCCTACACCCCGACGGTGCCTCAGGTGATGCGCTTCGACCAGCGCCTCTGGGAGGACGGCAGGTTCACGGACGTGCGGACCACCGAGACGCTCGTGCGTCCGTGGGACGTGGACGGGCTGGCGGTCCGCCCGGCGCACCGCATGGTCGCGCACACGGCCTTCCTCACCACGGCACGGCGGGTGCCCTCGAGGGAGCAGGGCGGGCCACCACCTCCCCGCCGGAAGGTCGACACGGGGGGACGGATCGACTGGGAGGCCGTCTCAGCTGCGTCGACGCTGCCAGCTCCCGCTGGCGGCGAGGGTGACCACACCGACGACCGAAGCTGACAGGACGATCACGGTCAGGCTGCCTCCGACGGCGAACACCGCGACCGCGGCACCCGCAGCACCGGCGCCGACGATCGAGGCGAGTTCGACGTAGCGGTCCACGGGGTCTCCGAACGGGTGACGCGCAGCATGCCCGAGCGGCGAGCCCAGGTCGCCACGGCCCCCTGTCCGTCCGGCCAGCCTCCCGCACCCCCTGGACGAGGCTCCGACCGTGCCGGGCCAGGGGTGTTGTACGCTCGGTAGCGGTCGGACTCGCGTCGACGAGAGGAGCGCAGGGTGGTGCAGGACAGGCCCGGGACGCCCGGAGAACGCGGTCCAGAGGACGAGCCCTTCGACCCGCTCGAGGCCCAACGGGCGGACGGGGGGTCGGTCGACCACGACGCTGGGTACGACGGCGCCTCCGGTGATCCGGACGAGCTGGCCGCCGAGGTCAAGGTGCTGCGCGAGGAGGTCGAACTGCTCCGCCGCCGCCTCGAAGGTGCTCCGGCGCGCATCCGCATCCTCGAGGAACGTCTGCTCGAGACGAAGAGCCAGCTGCAGTCCGCCCACGGCCAGAACGAGAAGCTCGTCGCAACGCTCCAGGCCGCGCGCGATCAGCTGGCGACGCTCAAGGAGGAAGCGGAGCGCCTGGCAGCCCCGCCGCAGAGCTACGGGACCTTCCTGTCCGCAGCCGAGGACGGCGAGACCGTCACCGTCATGGTCTCCGGCCGCAAGTTGGAGGTCCAGCTCGGACCCGACGTCGACCTCGACGAGCTACGGCCGGGCCAGGAGGTACGCCTCAACGAGTCGATGAACGTCGTCGCGGTCGCGGGCTACCAGGACCGCGGTGAGTTGATGACGATCGCCGAACTGCTCGGAGGCGGCCGGGCGGTCGTGCTCGGGCAGACCGATGATGAACGCATCATCCACCTGGCCGAACCGTTGCGGTCGCTGCCGCTCAAGGCCGGTGACGCACTGCTCGTCGACGTCCGCGCCAACACCGCGACCGAACGCATCCCCAAGGCCGAGGTGGAGCAACTCGTCCTGGAAGAGGTACCCGACATCACCTACGAGCAGATCGGTGGCCTGAAGGACCAGGTGGAGGCGATCCGCGACGCCGTCGAGCTGCCGTACCTGTACGCCGAGTTGTTCGTCGAGCACGAACTGCGGCCACCGAAGGGGATCCTGCTCTACGGCCCACCCGGCTGTGGCAAGACGATGATCGCCAAGGCGGTCGCCAACTCGCTCGCGAAACGGGTCGCTGAGCGCACCGGACGCGAGGGCGTGCGCAGCTACTTCCTGAACGTGAAGGGCCCGGAGCTGCTGAACAAGTACGTCGGCGAGACCGAACGCCAGATCCGCCTGATCTTCCAGCGGGCTCGTGAGAAGTCCGCGGAGGGGTTCCCGGTCATCGTGTTCTTCGACGAGATGGAGTCGTTGTTCCGGACGCGTGGGAGCGGGGTCTCCTCGGACGTCGAGACGACGATCGTGCCGCAGCTCCTAGCCGAGATCGACGGGGGCGAGTCGCTGAAGGACGTGGTCGTCATCGGCGCGTCGAACCGCGAGGACATGATCGATCCCGCCATCCTGCGCCCCGGACGACTCGACGTGAAGATCAAGGTGGATCGCCCCGATGAGGTGTCGGCCCGCGAGATCTTCGGCATCTACCTCCACGACGCTCTGCCGATCCACGAGGACGAGTTGGCGACGCACGGCGGCGACCCCCGCGCGGCGATCGACGCCATGATCGGGGCCACCGTCGACAAGATGTACTCCGAGGACGACGACAACGAGTTCCTCGAGGTCACCTACGCCAACGGCGAGAAGGAGGTCCTCTACTTCAAGGACTTCAACTCCGGCGCGATGATCGAGTCCGTCGTCTCCCGAGCCAAGAAGCTCGCGATCAAGCGCTACATCGACAACGGCCAGCGTGGCCTGACCACCCGTGACCTCGTGACCGCCATCCGTGACGAGTTCCGCGAGAACGAGGACCTGCCCAACACCACCAACCCGGACGATTGGGCACGGATCTCGGGTAAGAAGGGGGAGCGGATCGTCTACGTGCGTACGCTCATCTCCACCGGGGAGGAGAGCGGTCGCACGATCGACAACCTGAGCCCGGGGCAGTACCTGTAGCCGTGCCGATGGTCTGAGGGACGGGGTGTCCGGTAGCGAAGGGAGCCAGGTGGCCACGCCCAAGTTCGTCGGCGTCGAGACCGAGTTCGGGATCACCGTCACGGGTGGCGCCGAGGTCAACCCGGTCGTGGCCTCGTCGCTGGTCGTCGGCGCCTACCGGGGAAGCGGTCGCCGTGATGTCCGCTGGGACCACACCGACGAACACCCGTTGCGCGACGCGCGCGGGTACGAGCACCCCGACCCCCACGAACCCTACCCCGACGACGAACTCGGTCTGGCCAACACGGTCCTGACCAACGGCGCCCGGTTCTACGTCGACCACGCCCATCCGGAGTACGCGACCCCGGAGTGCTCGAACGCCCGCGACCTGGTGATCTGGGACAAGGCGGGCGAGCGCATCCTCGAGGATGCTGCCACCCAGGCGGAGCTCACCCTGCCCCAGGGCAGTCGGGTGCTGATCCACAAGAACAACACCGATGGCAAGGGCGCGGCGTACGGCACGCACGAGAACTACCTGATGCCTCGGAGCGTGCCCTTCGGACGGCTGACCCGTGAGCTGTTGCCCTTCTTCGTCTCACGGCTGGTGTACGTCGGCGCGGGTCGGATCGGCAGCGAGTTCAAGGACGCCGGCACGCCCTACCAGCTGTCGCAGCGGGCCGACTTCTTCGAGGTCGAGGTGGGGCTCGAGACCACGCTCAAGCGCCCGCTGATGAACACCCGCGACGAGCCGCACGCCGACCCCGAGCGCTACCGCCGCATCCACGTCATCAACGGGGACGCGAACCTGTGCGAGGTGGCGACCTACTTGAAGGTCGGGACGATGCTGCTGCTCCTCGACGTGATCGAGGACGAGGCCCTGCCGTCCCTGCCGGGGTTGGCCGAACCGGTCGCGGCGTTCCACCAGGTCAGCCACGACCTGACCTGCGCCGTGCCGCTCCGCCTTGAGGACGGCTCGACGATGACACCGCTGGAGATCCAGTGGCACTACCTCGACGCGTGCAAGCGCTACGTCAAGGAACGTGAGATCGAGGACGACGTCACTGCCGACGTCCTCGATCGCTGGGAGGCGGTGCTCGCGACCGCGGAACGCGATCCCCGGGCGCTGGCGGGGCAGGTCGATTGGGCGACCAAGCTCGACCTCATCGAGAACTACCGAGACCGGCACGGCTTGGACTGGGACCACGACCGGTTGAAGATGGTCGACCTGCAGTACCACGACGTCCGCCAGGACAAGGGGCTGTACCAGCGGCTCGCCGCGCGGGCGCGCGTGGAGCGGCTGGTCAGCGACGCCGAGGTGGATGCGGCGACGACGACGCCACCCGAGGACACGCGGGCCTGGTTCCGGGGCGAGTGCATCCGGCGCTTCCGCGACCAGGTCGTCGCGGCCGGTTGGGATGCCCTGATCTTCGACGTGGGCCGCGACGCCCTGCAGCGTGTGCCGATGATGGAGCCGGGGCGCGGCACCCGTGCGATGGTGGAGCCGCTGTTCGAGCAGGTCTCGAGCGCCGAGGAGCTCCTGGACGCCCTGACGACCTGAGCACACCGGGTGGCGAGGTGGAGCCCCTCGGCGCTCACGACCGAGGGGCCCCGGGACGGCTCACGGGACGAGGGTCACCCCGTCAGCCGGCCGTCCGGGTGCTCGGGGCGACGCCGGAGCAGCAGGCTCCCGAGTGCGAGCGCGCCGAGGGCCACCACGATCAGGCTGACCGCGGATCCTCCCGTGCGGGCGAGCTCCGTGGCGACCTCCTCGGACGCATCACTGGTCGCGTCGAGCTCGACGATCTCCTCGTCCTCGACCGGGTCCGGTTCGATGGGGACGATCACGATGGGCTCGGGTGCTGGATCGGGAGCCGGCTCAGGCTCGGGTTCCGGATCGGGCGCTGGTGTCGGCTCCTCCGCCAGGCAGCTCACCGGGTCGATCCCGTCCTCTGCGACCACGACCCACAGGTGTCCGTCCTCCGTGACCAGCCCGGCCGTCTGATCGTCCGCGAGCCCGCTCACCGAGGCGATGGTCAGGTCGGTCTGACCGTCCTGCTCGTCTCCTGTGAGCTCGCTCCAGATGAGGACGTTGAAGGCATCGCAGGCCTGCGGCTCGCCACCGAAGCTCAGGTTGAGTTCGTTCGGGTCCGGCCAGTCCGGGTGCACGGTCTCGAGGGCCTGGGCGACGATCTGGTCGTGTCCGCTACCTGGGTCGGTCCCGTTGAGTTGGAGGTCCAAGGTCGACGCTCGTAAGGCCAGATCCTCGAGAGGGCCCAGGATGCCGGTGGACGTGCCAGGCGCGACGGTGGAGTTCTCGACCCGTATCGGTACGTCGACCGCGCCGACGCCTCCGATCCGTCCCTCATCGTGCACCCGGATGTCCCCGTCGCCGGTGAACTGGGCGCCGTCGAGGATCAGCGTCGCCGGCCAGGCGACCGAGAGGTTCCGTTCTGCGGCGATGGAGACGCTGCCACCTTCGAAGGGGTTCTGGCTCCCGCGCAGTCGGACCGTCGGCGGGTTGGACTGGCCGGGTGGGTCAGCAGGCTGGATCTCGATCGACCCACCCGCCACCTGATGCAGGTCGCTCTCCACCCAGAGCCCGTGCCGGACGTCGATGGCGCCTTCGTTGACCAGCGTGCCTCCGGTGACGGTGCGCTGGGGTGAGGCGTTGTTGCTGTCGTCCGGTGGGAACGCCGTGAGCGTTCCCCGGTTGGTGAGCGTCGAACCGTCGGCGATGCCCAGGGTGGCGCCCCCAGTGCTCTGGGTCGTGATGGAGCGGAGCTCGATGCTGCCTTCGTTCACGGCATCCTGAGCGAAGGTGGCGAGGGGCGACACGCTCACCTGACGGCGGATCGTGAGGGTCTGTTCGTCCTGGATGTCGCCCGTGATGTCCATCTGGCGGACGACCAGGAACAGCGCCGGGCCGGTGGGGGCGTCGTCAACGGATGGCAGGTACAGGGAAGCGACCGCGCTGGTCGTCGCGGGGCCGAACCAGAAGCTGGGTTCGCCCTGCGTGAAGTTGGCCCCCCGGAGGTCTGCAGACTCGAGGTCGTTCCCGGTAGCGAAGGTGGGGCCCCCTCGGACCTCGCCCTCGATCACGATGCGCCGGAGCCGAGCAGCTTCGGTACCGGAGGCGAACCGTCGGAACTGGCCGTGAACCTCGAGGAGCCCGCCGGGTTCGACGTAGAGGGCGAGCGCACGATCGGCGGTGTCAGCATCGCCCGCGCTGCCCCAGAGGTCGACCTCCACGCGGACGTCCGCATCCGTGGATCGGAAGGTGGCGCCGTCGCGGATGTAGAGGCCGTTGGATCCGTCGGACCGACCGAGGATCTGGATGCGTCCGTCGCTGGCGGTGGCATCGATGTGGCCGTGGTTGTCGATCAGAGGGGCATCGAGGACGTGCCGGCCGGGCGCGGAACCGAGGACCCGGATGGACCCATGATTCTGGATCTCGACCCCGGCAGCGAGTGCTGTCGGACGCGGGTTGGCGGTCGAGTGCAGGTCGATCGTCCCGGCGTTGACGATGCTGTCGCTCGCTTCAAGGGCGATCACGGCGTTGGTCCCGGCGCTCTGGATCCGGAGTGTCGCGTCGGACGCCGCGATGACGGCTGCCTCGACCGGTTCGATGCTGGTTGACGACATCGTGACGGTGTAGGCAACGCCCAGGTCCGGCAGACAGGCGGTGTCGCCCTCGCCGGGTACGT
>PWTE01000208.1 GCA_003563915.1 Nitriliruptoraceae bacterium | reverse complement strand
GTTAACGACTGCCGCGAACTCCTCGGCCTCGAACGTGTCGACGACCTGGTCCCCACCGACCCACGGCTCAGTACGTGGACACCACCAACAGCGCAACACCACCCGTGAAGCACCACGCCCCTCGGCAGTATCCAACTGACAGTCCCCCACGCAGCAGCGCGTGGTCGACCGCTCCCTCACAGATGGCCGCCGACTCCCGATGAGGCGTCCGCACACAACGAACGAGAGATCAACTGCCGGCGCGGTCCGCAGCCCTGAGCAGCGGGCTCGACAGGCCCCCGCGTCAACCTGCGGTTCCGGTTGGGCGCGACGACCCGGCGCGAGGTCCGCCCACCATGACCAGACGTGACCGATCATGACCACACCACGGGCTCGCCAACACGCCCGAGACCCCCGAAGAACCCGTACTCGCCAGACCCGAACCGTTTCGCGTGCCTGAGAATCGTGGCGTCCGCAGTTTGATTCTACCCCTGACCACCGTCGAATTCGGGGTCCTAGCAGCGGTTCCGAGCCAAAATTCAGCACTTCGGGTCGCTTTCGTTTGCGGCCCCTCGGAGGCTGACCGTCCAAATCTGTGCCAACTGCGCTACGGCAGCTCCCAACCTCGCCTGTGGATAACTCGGTCGCCGGGCACCGAGTGCGACGTAGGTTCGGCCGGTGAACCGGCCGGAACGAGACCACGTCATGGGGCTCCGTCAACTGCCCTCGGGCGCCTTCCAAGTGCGCTTCCAACACCACCACACTGCACACGCTGCCACCTACCCCACCCGTGCGCTGGCAGAGGAAGCCGAACCGCTGCTGCGTGCTGAGGCTGTAGCTGGACGGCGCGACGAGACCGATACTGATGAGGTCATCATCGCCTCTCAGGTACAGCGTCGGAAACAGCACACGCCCCGCGGGCCCACACCGCACCCGGTACGCGTGCCATCGGCTTCTGCCGCCGAACTGATGGACATGATCCTCGCCGACGTCATCGAACAACACGTCGTCCCGACATCACCCCACGACGAGGTGCTGACGACCAGCCAGCCAGCCGTGCTGCTCGGCATCTCCCGCCCGACCCTGGTCGCCTGGCTCGAAGCCGGCCGCATCCCGTTCCACTGGTGCGGCTCACACCGGCGCGTGACCCCGTCCGACGTCCGCGCCTACCTGGACCGGCTCCCGTAGCCGGACAGCAGACAGCAGCGGCTCTCGCCGATCACGACAGCTTCAATCGCGCTGCCGCGGTCGCGACCGGCACGACGAAACAGACCCGCGCACGCTGACCGATCAGCTCCCGGACCTTGCGCTCCCAGGTCTGCGAGGGAGCCAAGTGGGTGCGCCATCGATCAGCGGTTGGCCCGGCTCCGAGTGCGGTCCTTAGGACTGCGAGTCCGCGCCGCTGACGGCGCGGTGAGCGCCTGTGGTGTTGCCGGGTCCCGGGGCCCTTGCTTCGGTGTTGCGGGTAGGGTGGGGGCTCTTCCGTTGACGCCCGACTGAAGAGTGCACTCATGCCGACCAGATTGCTGAGGTCGCCGAGCGTCGTACTCGCCAGTGGTGATCGGGCGGCCGTCCGGCGGTTCGCTGTCCGCCGTGCTGCCATCTCGGCGATGCTCACGGTGGCTCTGGTGTTGGCGTGGGGGACGGGTCTGGCGGGAAGCGTTTTGTTCGGACTGGTTTTCGGGGTCGTGACGTGTCTCGGCTTCACGGCCCGTGGTACCCGTGGCTTGGCTCGAGCAGATCAGGGTGCGCGGTCGGGTACCTGACGGCCGTTCGGACCGCGTTTGGTGGCGATGCTGCCACAGCGAGCCAGCACTTTTCCGCCGAGCTGACCGTGGCACCCTGACGGTGGGTCTGCCCCGATGTCGGTTTGCCTCGGATGCGGTCCTGCGGGCCGAGGACCGCCATCGGCGCAGCCGCGCTGAAGTGTGCGCGGGTCGCCGTAACGGGCGTTGTTCCTCGACGCGGATGCCACAACTCGTGGTGCGTTCGCCGGGCGATGACGAGCTGCCCCACCAACCCACTTGCCCACAGTGGGTAGTTCCCGTACAGTACTGAACATGCCACCGTCGCAACGAGGTTCAGATGGCCGCACTCGTGCAGACCGACTCGAGGAGCCGCGTCGTCCTGCCTGGACATCCCAACAAGATGTTCCAGGTTCAGGAGAACGCGGACGGCAGCATCCTGCTCCAACCGGCACGTGTGGTCACCGAAGCACAGGCGGAGTATGACGAGACGCCTGAGCTCCAAGAGCTACTGAGCCGCGCGATGGCGTCGCCCACGAAGAAGCGTCGCCGTGGCCGCGCCTGATGGGCGACGAGCTGGACGACTACTCCGCCGTCGCTGAGCAGCAACTAGACACGCTTGAGGTGGCGGACCCGGGCACCTACAACGACGTGCTGGCCATGTGCGAGCTGATCTTCAGCAACCCGAGCAGAGCTCAGTCGATGTCAACGGCCGTCCAGACGCGCGACGGAATCGTGTTCCGGCTGCCGGTGCCGGGTCACGCCCCCTTGAAGGTGTTCTGGACGCCCGCCGGCCCACGGGTCGAGGCCGTCTTCCCGCATCCTTGACCCGCGTCATCACGGGCGTATGCGCACGGTCGCTGGTCCGGCTGCACGGTGCGTGCGCCGGTTCAGCCGCAGGTCCGCGGGGCGCCGCGGTCGAAGTCGACCTCGAGCAGGTCGACCGACGTCCTGCGCGCGCGACGGGATGCGGTCCGCAGGGGTCAACCGCTCGGTTGATGGGGGTCTAGCCGCAATACCGTTCAGTTAGGGGGGTGTGAGGACTTCGATGGCTGCGGCTGATCGGAGGGCGGGTTGGGGCCAGTTGCGGTGTTGGGGGCGTTTGACGCCGTAGTTGGACATCTTGCGTTTGACGACGCGTGCGGCGCTGCGTAGCCGTCGGACGGGGAGCAGTTCGTGCAGGATCTCGGTGAGGGTGTCGCCGAGTACGGCTGCGAGGTTGGTCGTGGTGGTGCCAAGGCCCTGGCGGGTGGAGCGGCGGGCGGCTCGTAGGCTGCGGGTGAACGAGATCCGGTCGGGGTCGATGTCGTGGTTGTCGGCGGCTTGTGACATCAGTGCGCGTATGGCGTAGTGGGTGCACAGATGCCCGTAGATCTCCTGCAGCACCCCGTCGGCGGTCTTGGAGCGCAGTACCACTTTCGGGCCGCGCTGGTGGGTTTTGAGCTCTCCCAGGGCGGTTTCGATCTCCCACCGCTGGGCGTACAGTGCGGCGAGTTCCTCGGCGGGGGCAGCCTGAGGGTCCAGGATGGTGGTGACCAGCCGGTAGCGCTCGGCTCTGCCGGGCCGGCCCGGATCCTCGAGGGTGTACTCGACGACCCGCACACTGAGCACCTGCTTGCGGGTGCGTTTGTCTGTGGTGGCCACGATCTCGGAGCGGAACGATCCGTCGTCGAACCGTTCGAGCACGGGCAGTACCGCGTTGGACTTGGCCCGCCACAGCAAATCCGCGCCGGTGGCCGCCGCCGCGGCCAGCAGCGGATGGCCGGCAAACCCGCGGTCGGCCAGGCACAGCATCCCCGGCCCCAGATGCTCGAGCAGCTGTCGGGTCAGCGTTAGCTCAGAGTCGCTGTAGGGGCCGATGGCTGCGCCGGTCATCGCATGCGTGCCGCATTCAGCGAACGCGACCAGCCGTGCCTGCGGGAACGCAGACGTACCCCGCGATGCCCCCGGACGTCCGAACACCGCATCGTTGTCCGGGGTGTCGGGCACATCCAGGGTCGTGCCGTCGAACGCCACCAGCTTCCAGTCGCGGTAGTAGGCCCCCGGGGTCGACTGGGTGGCAAGCGGCACACAACCCCGCTCGAACAGTGCCCTGAGCGGTTCCGCACCCAACCTGGCCCGCGCCTGGAAGATCGCCGACTTCGACGGCATCCGCCACTGCTTCTCCCATCCCGACTGCCACGACAGGCCCTCCACGAGGTTGCGCATCACCTCCTCGTAGGACGACTGCGAGAACAGCGCCAGCCCCATCACGTAGTACACCACCAGCCGGGCCGGCAACAGCCGGGAACGCTGCTCGGTACGGCCCGTGGCCTCAACAACCTCATCAACCAGCCACGGCGGGAACGTGGAGGTCAGCACCCCCAACGCCACATGATCCGACAACCGCTGATCATCCTGCGGCTTGACCCACCCTGCCCGCGGCATACCACCCTCCCGGTCTGCCGGAAGAATAGCACGCGTGTAGTTCTAACTGAACGGTATTG
>PWTE01000190.1 GCA_003563915.1 Nitriliruptoraceae bacterium | reverse complement strand
GCCAGCATCATGGTGCCGGTGAACACCACGAAGCCCCACGCCACCCGTTCCGGCCCGACCCCGACGAGGTCAGCGAGGACGATCCCGGCCCAGTCACCCGCGACGTTCTCGCCGATCGTCGGGTTCATCGCGGAGCGGCTCGACCTGCGGGTCTCGCTCGCACTGGTCGCCGTCGCGGTGTTCGCGCTGACCATCCGCGCGCCGCGCGTCGGTGCGGCTGGGGCTACTGGTCGATGCTGACGACCGCGAGCTCCGGGTGGACCACCCCGGGCGGCGCCGTGAGCAGGTAGACGACCGCCGAGGCGACCTCTTCAACGTCCAGGCCGACCTCCTCGGCCCGCTCCCCCATCCTCGTCGCGAAGTCATCCCCACCGGCGTCGAACAGGCCGGTCCTCACGAACCCCGGTGCGAGCGCGCTGACGCGTACGCCCTGCGGTTGCAGTTCGCGGCGCAGCCCCTCGCTGAGCATGTGCACCGCCGCCTTCGAGGCGGCGTAGGCCGCCATCTCGTCGGTGCCGAGCCGCCGCCCCGACATCGAGGACACGTTCACGACGTCGGCGAGCCCGGCGGCCACCAGGTGTGGGATCGCCGCCTGGGTGACGTGCAGCAGCCCGAGCACGTTGACGTCGAACAGCAGCTTCCAGTCCGCCGGGTCGGTGTCCGCGAAGCTGCCGCCACGCAGCACGCCGGCGGCGTTGATGATCCCGTCCAGGCCGCCCAGCCCATCCGCCGCGGCGTCGACCGCCGACCGGACCGCGACGACGTCGGTCACATCGGCCGGTACCGCCGCTCCATCGAGTTCGTCGGCCAACTCGCGCAGCGGCGCCTCGCGTCGCGCGAGGAGCGCGACGCGCCCTCCCTGGGCCGCGATCGTGCGCGCCACTGCCTTACCGATCCCGGACGTGGCGCCGGTGATCAGGATGCGTCGGTCGTCGAGGTTGCTCGTCACGGTCGTACCTCTGCTCGTCGGTCGGCCATCAGCTGCGCGTGCGTCAGTGGTCGAGCATGCCGCCACGGCCTCGCGCCCGCGAGTCCCGGACCTGCCCGAGTAGCCAGGCATCCCCCGCGTTCAGCCGGTGCGTCGCGCCGCCATCCGGCCGCGGTACTGGTCGGCGATCACCAGCACGATCGTGGTGGTGAACACGCCGATCACCGCGACCGCCATCCCGAGCGAGCGGTTGCCCTGCTCGAACTCGCGGAAGATGTAGGTGGAGATCACGTGGACGCTGGGTGGACGGACCAGCAGCGAGCCGACCAGCTCCCGCATGGAGATGGTGAACGCCATCACCCAACCCGCCAGCACCCCCGGCATGATCAGCGGCAGCAGGATGCGACGCGTGCGGTACCACCACGATCCGCCGGCGACCGCAGCCGCCTCGAACAGCGTGTCACCCAGCTGGCTGTAGACCGCCTTGACGTTCTGCACGCTGAAGGGCAGGTAGAGCACGACGTAGGCCAGGACCAGCATCCAGGTCGTGTTGTAGATCGGCGCCGGCATCCACGGCGCGTTCCACAGGAAGATCAGCCCGACGATCACGACGATGGCCGGCACCGTGTTCGGCGCGAGCGAGAGGAAGTCGATCGTGGACGGCGCCACGCCGCGCTGGCGGACCGCCAGCAGCGCGACCATCATCCCGATCGTGGCGGCGATCGTGGCCGCCAACAGCGCCAGCCGGAAGCTGTTGCCGATGGCGGTCAGCGCCCCACTGCCGGGATCGAACAGCACCTGGAAGTTCAGCAGCGTCAGGTTGCTCCACACCAGCCCGGCGGATTCCAGCCGGGTGAACGCCGACGCGAACACCGTGAAGTAGGGCACGCCGACCGCGGCGACGAACGTCACGACCACCCACGCCCAGGCGACCGGCTTCCACCGCCCGAGCTCCACGCTGGCCGGTTTCTGGGCCCGGCCCGCGACGACCCGGTCGTTGCGGCGCGCGACGAACCACTGCTGGACGAACCACGCCCCGATCCCGAGCGACAGCAGCACCGTCGAGAGGATCGCCGCGGAGGTGAAGTCGATCGGGAAGATGCTGCTGTGCTGGAAGATCTCGCTCACCAGCACGATGAACCCGATGCGGTTACCCAACGTGATCGGGGTCCCGAACTCGCCCGCGCTCTTGACGAACACGAGCAGCGCCCCCATCGAGTAGCCCGATAGCAGCAGCGGCACGGTCACCCGGCGGAGGCGGTAGCGGAACGAACCGCCATGGACCGATGCGGCTTCCTCGGGGCTGGCACCGATGTTGTCGAGCGAGTTGCGCAGGATCAGGTACAGGAACGGGAACAGGTTGAAGCTCATGACCATCGCCATACCGAACACGCTGAAGAACGCGCTCTGCAGGGGCGCGGCGGCGGTGGGACCGAGCCACTGCTCGACCAGGCCGCGAGGCCGCATGAAGATGATCCACGCCATCGAGTTGATGTACGGCGGGGTCATGAACGGCACGATGACCAGGATGTCCAGCCACCGCTGCCTGCGGAAGGACGTGCGTGACATCAGGAACGCGAGCGGTGCTGCCAGCACCGTGGAGCCGACCACGACCAACGTCGACAGCAGGACGGTGTTGCGGATGATCCCGAGGTTGGTCCCGGAGGCCAGCACCTCCCAGACCTGGCCCAGCGCCGGCGTCCCCTCGGGCGCGACCGCCCGGAGCAGGATCAGCAGCAGCGGCGCGGCGACGAGCACGCCCAGCAGGATCAACGCCCCGGCGTTGATGATCCGGGGATCGAGCGGTCCCCGGGCACGCGACCGCCCGACGGCCGCGTCAGCGTCCGTCGGGCGGGTCAGCGTGTCGGTCACGAGGTCACCTGTGGCGAACCATTGCAGCCCCTAGTCAGGCACTACCGGACGTAGCGCGAGACGAACTCGGCGAGCACGTCGTCGCCGGTGGCTTCGATGTTGCCCCAGTCGTAGGAGAGCAGCGGGACCGCATCGAAGGGCTGCATGATCGGGTCCACCTCGATCGAGGTGCGCGACGGCATCAGCCGCCGGTTGACGACGATCTGTTGCGCCTGGTCGGAGAAGACGAAGTCCATGAATGCCTGGGCTTCGTCGACGTTCTCCGCCCACTCGGTGATGAACATCGGGCGGGGGGTCACGATCGTGCCGCTGGCGGCCAGGACCGTCTCGACCGGCTCACCGTCCTCGATCGCGCCGTACCCCATGTAGTCCACGCCGGCGATCACCGCGGCGTTGGCCCCGGAGATCACGGAGTCGATGGCTGGACGGTTGGAGCCCTCGATCGACAGCCCGTTGTCAGCGAGGGCGTCGAACAGGTCCCACGCGCTGTCACCCCGGTCGTCGAGGAAGGCGGCGACGAAGTCGCGGGCGGTCCCGGACTGTTGTGGGTCGGGCATCGTGACCAGGCCCTCCCACTCGGGCGCGGCCAGGTCCTCCCAGTCCTCCGGGATGGAGGGTGCCAGGTCGGTGTTGATGGTCATGGCCAGCGCCGAGCCGTCGCGGCCCCAGAAGTGCCCGTCCGGATCGGCCCAGCCGTCGTTCAGGTCGTCGGTGTTGGCCGGGGTGTAGGGCTGCGTCCGGCCCTGGTCCTTGTAGTTGACGGCCGGCACCCACGAGGCGAGGTAGACGATGTCCGCGATGGGGTTGTTCATCTCGGCCTCGAGCCGACCCAGCACGTCGCCGGTGGTCGACTGGAACATCTCGACCTCGATGCCGGTCTCGGCCGTGAAGGCCTCGACCAGATCGTTGGCGAGCCCACCAGGACCGGCGCTGTAGAAGACCAGCGTGCCGCCCTCGTCCGACGCTGCATCGTCCTCGGTGGCGTCATCATCAGCCGGCGCATCGTCCGCCGGCTCGTCGTCCGCGGGTTCCATCGCATCGTCGGTCTCGCCGACGGCATCCTGGAGCTCCTCGGCGTCGGCACAAGCGACAGCGATCATGGCGAGAGCCGCGAGCAGCGCGAGGCTGCGTAGCGGTTTGGGCAGGGACACGGTGACACCTCTCATCAGTGGTCGTTCGCGGTCAGGGCCTCCGGAGCACCTCCGGAGGGGTCGGAAACTCGCGCCCGTCGGCCTCAGCGTGCGGTCACGATCAGGTCTTCGGGCTCGACGTGCAGCGTGATCCGCTCCCCGATGCCGACGCGGCGGGCGCTGTAGACGACCCAGGGGGTGCTGGCGCCGTCGACGCGGCAACGCAGCTCGTAGCGGTCGCCGAGGTAGCTGGCGAGCTCGACCTCGGCCTCCAGCGCCGCGCTGTGCGCCCCGTTCGGGGACAGGTGGACCTTCTCTGGGCGGATGCCCGCCGCCACCCCGGCGCCGAGGTCGTCGCCGGCGCCACCCGCGACCACCGTGGTGCGCGCGGCACCGTCCGCACTGGCAGCCTCGCCGCTGCTCACGACCTCGCCGAGACCGTTGGCCGCCGGTGCAGGGACCAGCCGGGTCACGTCGAGGTAGCGCTCCGGACGGTCGAGCAGGTTGAGCCGACCGATGAAGTCGGCGACGAAGAAGCTGGAGGGGCGCTGGTAGATCGCCTCGGGCAACCCGTCCTGGCGGACGTGCCCCTCCTCCATGACCAGGATGCGATCGGACATCGACATCGCTTCCTCTTGGTCGTGGGTCACGTACACCGCGGTCAGGCCGAGCTCCTTGGTCAGCGCGGTCAGCTCGGCCCGCAGGTCGATGCGCAGGGCCGCGTCCAACGCGGACAGGGGCTCGTCCATGAACAGCACCGCCGGCCGGTTCACGACCGCACGAGCGAAGGCGATCCGCTGCTGCTGGCCGCCCGACAGCTGGTGGGGGTACCGGTCGCCGTATCCGGCCAGACGGACCTGCTCGAGCGCCGCCTCGACCCGCGCCGTGAGGTCCTTGGTGTCCTTACGGGCCCGCAGGGTGAAGGCAACGTTCTCGAACACGTCGAGATGCGGCCACAGGGCCAGGTCCTGGAAGACCATGCCGATGCCGCGCGACTGCGGCGGCACCTGGATCCCGCGCGTGCCGTCGAACACGACCTGGTCACCGAAGCTGATCGTGCCCTCGTCCGGGGTCTCCAGGCCGGCCAGGCACCGCAGGAGCGTCGTCTTCCCGCAGCCCGACGGCCCGAGCACACCGAGGAACTCGCCGGAACCGATCGTCAGGTCCAGCGGCGCGAGCGCCTGTACCTCGCCGAAGCGCTTGGCGACGCCCTCGAGGCGTAGCTGTGCCACCGGGTCTCCTTGGGGAGGGGTGCGGTTGCGGTCATCCGCAGCGCGTGTCCGCCTCACGAGCCACCACCTACGCAACCGGTCGGAGGTAGCGACCGACCCGACCGATGGTTGCGACGAGGTGAACGCTGAGCGACGACCCGGTCACCTCGGAGGTTGCGGGCTGACAGGCTCGTCGTCGTACCGGGAGCGGCTGGCCCCGAGGCCGGGGCCGACTACCCTCCCGGCGGTCCGCCGGTGGTGCGTGTGAGGACCGACCACCACCGGGAGAGGTCCGCGACGTGCGTCAGGAGGGCGATGGAACCGCAGGCGTCCCTGCTGCCGGCTGCTGTCGTCCTGACGCCGGCCGTCACGTCGTTGCTGATCGTGCTGACCCGCCGCTCGCCGAACCTGCGGGACAGCATCCTGGTCGCCGGCGCCGTCGTCACCTTCGTGCTGATCGTGGCCATCACGCCGGCGGCCTTCCGCGGGGAGGCGCTCTCCAGCCCGCTCGGCGAGCTGATCCCCGGCGTGCCGCTGTCGCTCACCGCCGACGCCATGGGGATGATCTTCGCGCTGTTGGCATCGTTCCTATGGGTGCTCGCCGGCTTCTACGCCGTCGGGTACATGCGGGGCGACAAGGCGACGAGCCAGACCCGCTTCTACGCCTTCTACGCCCTGTGTCTGTCCACCGCCTTCGCGGTCGCGTTCGCGGGTGACCTGCTCACCTTCTTCATCGCCTACGAGCTGCTCACGGTCACCACCTACCCGCTGGTGACCCACAAGGGCGACGCCAAGGCGATCCGCGCTGGACGCACCTACCTCGGCTACCTGCTGTCGGGCGGCGTGCTGGTGCTGTTCGCGCTGATCATCGTCTTCGCGACCACCGGTCAGCTCACCTTCGAAGCCGGAGGGTTCGTCGCCGGCCACATGGGCCCGGGCATGACGATCCTCGTGTTCGCGCTGTTCGCGATCGGCTTCGGCACGAAGGCCGGCCTGATGCCGCTGCACGCGTGGTTACCGGGAGCGATGGTGGCGCCGACGCCCGTCAGCGCCCTCCTACACGCCGTCGCGGTGGTCAAGGGTGGCGTGTTCGCCGTCGGGCGCGCCGTCGGGTTCGTGATGGGGCCGGCGGCGCTGGCCGACATCGGCATCCAGACGGCACTGAGCGCCGTCGCCGGCGCCACCATCCTGATGGCGTCGATCATCGCCCTGCGCCAGGACCACCTGAAGCGGCGGCTGGCCTACTCGACGATCGCGCACCTCGCGTACATCGTGCTGGGCTTCTCGCTGTTCGCCCCCACCGCGTTCGAGGGCGCCCTGCTGCACATCGTCAACCACGGGGCGCTGAAGATCACCCTGTTCTTCTGCGCCGGTGCGATCCACATCGCCGCCCACAAGGATCACGTCAGTGAGCTGGACGGCATCGGCCGCAAGATGCCCTTCACGATGGTCGCCTTCGCCGTCGCCTCCTACGGCCTGGCGGGACTGCCACCGATGGGCGGGTTCCTGAGCAAGTGGCACCTGGTGCTCGGCGCCCTGGAGGCCGGACAACCCGTCTTCGCCGCGATCATGGTCGGCTCGGGGCTGCTCACCGCCGGCTACCTGTTCCCGATCGTCTACCGCGCCTTCTTCAAGGCCCCACCCGAACGCGCGGCGCCTGCCGCGGACACCAGGCCCGCTCCCGTCGGGACCAGCGACGCCTCCTCGGACGGCCTGGACGTCGAGGTGGTGCCCAGCGGGACGGCGACCGCGACGCTCACGCGCACCCCGGACACCGAGCCCGGCACGCCCGGCGGCCAGCCCGATGACGACCACCGCGTCGACGCGCACGAGCGATCGGACGAGGACGAGGACGACCGCTCCGTCGAGGACCCCGTGGACCATCACTACGACGACCACGTGGACCACGGTGAAGCCTCGCCGCTGATGGTCGTCCCACTGTGCGTCACGGCGGCGGCGGGTCTGCTCCTCGGGATGGGTGACCTCACCGGCATCTACGAACTGGCCGCCCGTGTCGGGACCGCGGTCGCCGGAGGCGGTCCGTGAACCGCCGCGTGCTCCCCGTGATCGCCGGTGCCCTGGTCGTCGGCGCACTCCTCGACGTCCCCTTCGGCAAACAGGCCTTCCCCGGCTATGCGGCCCTGCTCGGGCTGTTGGGCTGCATCGCGTTGATCCTCGGTGCCAAGAGACTGCTCGCGCCGCTGGTGGATCGCGACGAGGACCACTACCCGCCCGACACGCCACCCGACGTGCAGGAGGACGTGTGGGGCGCCGTCGTGGACGCTGACGGGCGCGAGGAGGGGCAGCCCGATGGATGACCTGTTCCTCCACCCCGCCCTGCCGATGCTGGTCGGCGCGATCCTCGTCCGGGTCGTCTCGCAGCGCGCCGGCAACGTCATCGTGCTGCTCGCCCCGATCGCGGCGCTGGTCGCGGCGTTCTCCCTGGAGCTCGGCACCACCGTCGGGTTCAGCTACCTCGACTACGACCTCACGGTCCTGCGTGCCGACGCCCTGGCGCGCCCCTTCGGCGTGATCTTCGCCGGGGTGGCGATCATCGCCGCGATGTACGGGCTGGCCACCCAGAAGGGGCCGGAGCGCACCGCCGCCCTGGCCTACGCGGGCGCGGCGATGGGGGTGGTCTACGCCGGCGACCTGCTGACCCTCTTCGTGTTCTGGGAGATCAAGGCGATCGCCAGCACCTTCGTGATCCTGGCACGCCGCAACCCGCGGGCCGGCCGGGCGGGGATGCGTTACCTGTTCGTCCACATCGCCGGAGGCAAGCTGCTGCTCGCCGGGGTCCTGGTCCACCTGTCACAGACCGGCTCGCTGGCGTTCGAGTCGTTCGAGTCCGGGACCGCCGCGACCCTGATCCTGCTGTCCTTCGTGCTGTCCGCCGGGATGCCGCCGTTGCACGCCTGGCTGAAGGACGCCTACCCCGAGGCCTCGGTGGCCGGCACGGTGTTCCTGTCGGCCTTCACCACGAAGTCCGCGGTGTACGCGCTCGCGCGCGGGTTCCCGGGCACGACCGCGCTGGTCTACCTCGGCGCTGCCATGGCGCTGTACGGGGTGATCTACGCGATCCTCGAGAACGACATCCGCCGGCTGCTGAGCTACCACATCATCAGCCAGGTCGGCTTCATGGTCACCGCCGTCGGGATCGGGACGACCGCGGCGATCAACGGGGCCACCGCCCACGCCTTCGCGCACATCCTCTACAAGGGCCTGCTGCTGATGGGCGTCGGGGCGGTGCTGCACGCGACCGGGAGATCGAAGGCCTCGGTGCTCGGCGGGTTGGCGAACCGTATGAAGGCCGCGCTGGTCTTCTACATGATCGGGGCGGCGTCGATCTCCAGCGTGCCGCTGCTCAGCGGGTTCGTATCGAAGGAGATCATCGTCGATGCGGCGTACCAGAGCGACCTGGCATGGCTGGTGCTCCTGCTCAAGGTCGTGTCGGTCGGCACGTTCCTGTCGACCGGGCTGAAGCTGCCCTACGCCACGTGGTACGGCCCGGAGGGTGCCGGCCCCGCCACCGACGAGGGAGCACGTCTCCAGTTGGCGCCGGTGCCGATGACGATGTACGCCGCGATGGCCGTCACCGCGGGGCTCAACCTGCTCCTCGGCGTGGCGCCGGGCCTGCTGTACGCGCTGATGCCCGAAGCGGTCACCTTCGAACCGTACTCGGTGGGCAAGGTGCTGGAGAAGGTGCAGATCCTGGTGTTCACCGGGCTCGGCTTCTGGTTGCTGCTGCCGCTGTTGCCATCCAAGCCGCACATCAGCCTCGACCTCGACTGGGTCTACCGCCGGCTACCGCTGCTGGTCCGCGACGCGGTGACCGGCAGGACCGAACGCGAGCCCGCCCCCGTCGCCGTGGGCGCTGGCGCACCCGCAACCGACGAGGCGGACCGTCAGCCCCAGGGCGCGTGGCGTCGCGGTCCGAGGGAGCTGTTCGCCAAGGTCTTCCAGCCCACCGACGGCCCTCCCGATGTCCCGGCGACCTGGCTGCTGGGCGTGGTGGTCCTCGGGGCGTCCCTGATCCTCTTCCTGACGAGTCTGCGCTGATGAGGAAACTCCGCGCGATCATGCTGTTCGTGGCCCTGCTGGTGTTCTGGCAGGCCCTCTCCGCACGCATCGACCCGCTGTTCATGGTGCTCGGCGTGCTGTCCGCCGCCCTGTCCACCTGGCTCGGCGTGCGCCTGATCGACGCCGTGGTCGGCTCCGCGGAGTACACCCCACGCATCCACCTCGGCTACCTCCTCCTCTACCTCGGCTGGCTGCTCATGCAGATCCCGCCCGCCGGCGTGCAGGTCGCACGGGTCGTGCTCGACCCACGCCGGCCTCCGCGGCCCGGTGTCGTGCGGTTCCGCACCGAACTGTCGAGCCCCGCCGCCAGGACCCTGCTGGCCAACTCGATCACGCTGGTGCCCGGAACGATGACCCTCAACGTCGAGGGCCGCGAGTTCACCGTCCATGCCTTCACCCCGGACTCCGCCGAGGACCTGGCGACCGCCGCGATGCAGGGCCGTATCGCTCGGGCCTTCCGCACCGAACCCGAACCTCCGCCACAGATGATCTGGCAACCGATCCACGACGAACTGCCAGAGGAGCAGGAGTGAGCCCCTACCTGATCACGGTCCTGGTCATCGTCGGCGTACTGATCGCCGTCGGGCTGTACCGCGTGTGGGCCGGCCCGACCGTGTTCGACCGCCTGATCGCTGTCGCGCTCGTCTCCGTCAACGGGGTGATCGTGCTGGTGGTGCTGGGCTTCGTGCTCGAACGCCCGGTGCTGTTCCTGGACATCGCCCTGGGCTACGCGCTGCTGGCCTTCCTGCTCCCCATCGCGCTGGGGCGCTACTTCGAGGAACGTGACGACGGCACCTCCCGGGACGGGCTGCCGAGCCCGAGCAGCCGGCCACGCCCCACCGGGGTCGTGCCCCACGGGCTGTTGGCCGAGCGCGGACGGCGTGAAGCCGAGCGCCGCCGGGCACGAGCCGACACGGACGCTCCCAGCTACCCCCACCCGGAGGACGATCCGGACGACGAGGAGCACTCCCCCGAGGACGAGGGCCAGCCATGACCCTCATCGCCGACATCATCATCGGGATCGGGATGTTCTTCATCGTGGTCAGCACGCTGGCGCTCCTGATCATGCCGGACCTCTACACGCGCGCTCACGCCGTGGCGAAGTCCGAGACGCTCGGGTTGCTGCTGGTGTTCCTCGGGCTGTTCTTCCGCCCCGAACTCGACGGGCCCTCCGTCGGGCGTCTGGTCGCGGTGCTGGTGTTCTCGCTGGTCGCCAACCCCACCGCGGTCCACGCGCTGGTACGAGCTTCCAGCCGGTCGGGGGCGCTGCCGTGGACGGTCATCGATCAGGAGATCGCCGACGCGGAGCTCGGGACGGCTCAGGAGCGCTACGACGCGGTGGACGACCCGGTGGTCTCGGAAGCGACCGGCGGTCCGTCCGAGGAGGATCCGCGATGATCGTGCCGCTCGACATCATCATCTTCCTGGTCCTGATCATCGCCGCGGTCCTCGCGATCAACGTCAAGGACCTGCTGGCAGCCGTCGCGCTGCTCGCCGGCTACAGCCTGTTCGCGTCGCTGCTGTTCGCCGGCGTCAACGCCGTCGACGTGTCACTGGTCGAAGCGGCCCTCGGTGCCGGCCTGACCGGGGTGCTGTTCATCGGCGCGATCCTGGCGACCAGTCGACACTCCACCGCGAAGCGCAACCTGCGACGACGGTGGACGATGCTGCCGCTGATCGCCGCGTTCATCGGCCTGATGCTGTTCGCCAGCACCGGGCTGCCCGACCGCGGCGACCCTGAAGCTCCGGCCCATCAGGGCGTGTCGCGGACCTACCTCTCACAGTCGCTCGAGGACACCGAGACCCCCAACGTGGTCACCTCGCTGCTAGCCGACTACCGGTCACAGGACACCCTGGGCGAGACGCTGGTGATCGTCACCGCTGCGCTTGCAGCGATGCTGGTGCTGGTGCGCCGCGAAGGTGACGACGAGGACGACACCCGGGGATCCGACCCCGGAGGCGACACCTCCGGCGAGGCCCGGGGAACCACGGACGACGAGCAGGAGTCGGGTCGCGACCCCTACGCCGACGAGCGGGAAGGGGGCCGCCGATGATGACGGGCGCGTACCCCTCGGTCGTCGTGCGTGTCGTCGGCGCACTCCTGTCGCCGTTCATCCTGCTGTTCGGCCTGTATATCGTCGCCCACGGCCACTACGGCCCGGGCGGTGGGTTCGCTGGCGGGGGGTTCCTCGCGGTCGCCGCGATCCTCCCGCGGGTGACCCTGCCGGAATCGCTGGCGTACAAGCTGGTCCCGGTCCATTTCGGACCGCTGATGGGCGGCGTCGGGATGCTGCTGTTCCTGCTGTGTGGGCTGGTCCCGATGTTCTTCGGCGGGATGTTCCTCGACTACGGCGCCGTCGAGATCGCCGGCATCGCCGCGTCGCGGATGCGCTACCTCGGCATCCTCGTGGTGGAGATCGGTGTCGGGCTGGCGGTGTTCGGCGCGATGGTCACGATCTTCGACGTGCTGATGGATCGGAGCGAGACATGACCGCGCTCCTCGAGTTGTTCCTCGCCCGCTACATCTACCTGTTCGTGCTGGTCCTGCTCGCCATCGGGCTGTACGGCGTACTGGCAAAGACCGACCTGGTCAAGAAGGTCATCGGCCTGACGATCTTCTCGACCGCGATCTACCTGTTCTTCATCGAGGGCAGCCTGCAGGAAGGCGGGACCGCGCCGGTCATCGACGAACGCGGCAGCGACCCGGCGCTGTACGTCGACCCGCTCCCCCACCTGCTGATCCTGACGGCGATCGTCGTCGGTGTCGGGGTGGTCGGCGTCGCGCTCGCGCTGCTGGTCCGCCTCTACCGCACCCACGGGACCCTGGACGAGGACGTGATCGCCGCACGTCTCGCCGGACGTGAGGTGGCGGACGACGGCGACACCCCGGAGGACCGCGGGTGAGCCAGCTGCCGATCCTGCCGCTGCTCCCGATGCTGTTCGGCAGCATCATCGCCGTGCTCGCTGGCATGTGGCGAGCCAAAGCGGCCCAGGTGATCGCGGTGATCGCCACAGGGTCGGCGCTGCTGTTCGCGCTGACCGGGCTGGTGATCGTCACCCGAGACGGGCCGATCAGCTACGACCTGGGCGGGTGGCCACCGCCGATCGGCATCGAGTACGTCCTCGACCCGTTGTCCGCGTTCATGACCAGCATCGTCGCGCTGATCGGGCTGCTGGTGATGATCTACCCGGTGGACGCGGCCTTCGACCTGCGGCCACGCAAGGGCGTTCCGCTGTACCCGCTGGCGCTGCTGATGCTCACCGGGTTGATGGGCGTGATGCTCTCCGGGGACCTGTTCCACCTGTTCGTGTTCCTGGAGATCTACGCGATCGCGACCTACGGGCTGGTGTCGCTCGGAGGGGACCGGGCGACCTTCGCGGCGCTGCGCTACCTACTGCTCGGCACCATCGGCTCCGGGCTGTACCTGCTGGGGGTCGGGTTCCTGTACTTCTCCACGGGCACGCTGAACATGGCGGACATGGCCCAGCAGCTCGGCGGGATGTCCGGGTCGCCAACGGTGCTGGGGGCGATGGCGCTGATGGTGATCGGGCTGGCGTTGAAGATGGCGCTGTTCCCGCTGCACGTGTGGCTACCGGACGCGCACAGCTACTCGACGCCGGGGGTGGCCGCGCTGCTGGCGGCGGTGCAGGTCAAGGCCGGCGCCTACGCGCTGGTGCGGATCCTGTTCGACGTCTTCGGCCCGGCCTACACCGGCTTCGACGGCGTGCCGGTGTCAGCCGCGTTGGTGTGGTTCGGGCTGGCCGGGATCGTCGTCGGATCGGTGATGGCGATCCGACAGACCGACATCAAGCGGTTGCTGGCGTACTCGACCGTGGCGCAGCTGGGCTACATCGGACTGGGGATCGGCCTGGCGACACCGCTGGCGCTGGTCGGGGCGCTGCTGCACGTGCTCAACCACGCCGTGATGAAGAGCGGGCTGTTCCTCGTCGCAGGTGGGATCATCCAGCGCACCGGGCTGAAGGCGATCCCGCGGTTCTCGGGGCTGGGCAAGCGGATGCCGCTGACGATGACCGGGTTCGCGATCGCGGCGCTGTCGATGGTCGGGATCCCGCCGCTGGCCGGCTTCTGGTCGAAGTTCTACCTCGTGTGGGCCACGATCGACCTCGGCAACTGGGTCGCCGCTGTCGTGGTCGTGGGCTCCAGCATCCTGACGATGGTCTACTTCCTGAAGCTGTTCGAGCAGATCTTCGTCCGCGAGCCACAGGAAGAGGTCGTCGCGACCGCCGTCGAACCGAGCGGCCGGGTCGTCGGGACCGTCGGCGTGCTGGCGACCGCGATCGTGCTGATCGGGCTGTTCAACGCGGCGATCGTCAGCCAGGTGCTCGGCCCCCTGGCAGAACGCATGCTCGGCTAGGTCCGACGGGGCCAGCAGCTTGCTGGCAGGCGCGCGCACCCGGTCGCCGGGCGTGAACGCTCTACAGGAGCTCCTCCGCCCGCTGCACGAGGGCTTCGGCCGCGCGCCGCGCGCTGAGACGGTCCCTCGTCCCGACCAACCGGTGTCCGTAGCCGGCCGGGGCCTTCAGACTCAGTAATCGGTCGAGCAACGTCTCCGTGCCCTTGTCAGCCGCACGAAGGAGCTTCACCGCAGCCTGATGGTTCTCGCCTGTGTGGTGACGGCCGACACGCACGCAGCAGATCACGTCTGCTGCTGCGATACCCGCATGCACCCACAGCGTCACCAGCGCCGCTGCAAACTCGGTCTCTGCGAGGTCGTCCCCTTCGACCAGGTCGGCAACGACATCGGCTGCGTCGATGAACGCGCGAGCTCGAGCCAGACGCCCACGTGTCACGGCCGCATCGCAGCGCGCCTCACGTGCCATGAGCGACCTGCTGGCTCAGTAACCGCCGGAACCACTTCGCGTCCCCGTCGACGACGATCCCCTCGCTCGCAGCGACGACCAACGCCGCCTCGTCTTGCGTGACCTGGTCGGATGAGACGTGCAGGATCCTGGTGTCGCTGCCGACCCATGCGGTCGTAGCTTCCTGGAGCGCAACAAGGTGATCCTCGAGCGCACCGTGTTCCACGTCCGCGACGATGAGGAGATCGATGTCGCTCTCGGGTCGCATGTCGCCCTTGGCAGCGGAACCGAAGAGCACGACGACCCGCGGCTGCACGGGCCACTGGCCGATCTGCTGACGCCACCGTTCGAACAGCTCGTCGCGGAGCGTGGCCAACGCCACCACGTGAGGGGCAGCGAGGTGCCGCCGGTTCAGCGAGTACAGGTACGACGCCCCCACTTGAGAGCGCAGCACGATGCCCTGCCGAACCAGACGCTCGAGAGCATTGCGGACGCCTTGCTCGGTCCCCCGCTGGGACAGCTGATGAACCTGGCGCCCCGTGAAGGGTTGCTCCGCCCGTGCGAGCACGGCGAGGACGGGCGCATCCAGGGTCGGCGCGACCACGGCCAGTGGGTCCTGTAGCTGCATCGGCTCATCTCCCCCGTCAGCGACGCCGACGGTGCGACATCTCGGGCGGTTGGCGTATCCCAAGTATAGTTTGTATATACCTAATTTCATTGGGATAGCGACGTTCGCGCGATAGGCCGTTGAACCGTACGCCCCGTCGGACGCGTAGATGCTTCGGCATCCACAGGCGCGCTAGCGCTGGCTACGAGGTCGGGCACCGTGCGATGGCTTCAGCTTCCGCGCGGTGGAGATCGCTGGCTACGACCACAGCCCTCGCCGATCAGCCAGTTCGCGAGCCAACTCCTCGACCTGGTCATCCATATCGACACCTTGGTCCTCAAGTGCCATTGTGTGGCTGACCAGCTCCAAGAGGGAGCGAGCCTTGCGGCGAGCCTGGTCCATCACCAACTCATCCAGCGGCCGTTCCGGTACCAGCGCGTACTCGAGCCGGCATCCCAGGGCTTCCGCCGCTCATTCCAGCGCCTGGAGCGTGATCGCACCAGACGCCTCGTTCGCCTCGAGCTTGCTGATGCACGACGACGTGACACCGAGCCGTGCCGCGAGCTCGCGGGTCGACATGCCCAGCGCATCCCGGATCGCCCGCGCCCACCCCCGCGGGGGTGGTGCCGTCGGGTGGGTACGGTGCTGAGCGAGGTCCCGCTCAAGCGATCGACGCGCTGTTCGTCTCATGG
>PWTE01000383.1 GCA_003563915.1 Nitriliruptoraceae bacterium | reverse complement strand
GGAGCAGCTCCGCGAAGGCGGCGCACTCCGGGATGTGGCGCGTCAGCAGCTCCTCGCGTGCCCGCGCAGACACCAGGTTGTGTGGACTGGCACGGATGGCCGCTGCCAGTCGCTCCAAGCGGTCCGCTACCGTCTCCGGGGTCGCCATGGTTCGACCGTAGCCGGTCCTGCGTTCCACGTGGAACACCCGATGTCCGGAGCGAGCGATATGCGTGACGGGCAGGTCGGTTTCAGACCCGGAACCATCACGTGATGGGGGTGCGTGGGGCGGGACCTCGCCGCACCCGCGCCCGCCGGGATGATGCCTGCCGGATCTGCCTGTCCACTGCGGTGGTATGCGCAAGGTTCGCCCGCCGACGCCGGCCTCACGCATCCTCTGGAGCATCCGGTCGTCGTCCGGACGGTTGCGAGGCCCGAGAGCCTCGCAACCGTGCTCGCTGGATACGGCTCCTGGTGCGGGGTGGTGGATGTTCCACGTGGAACATCCACCACCCTGTCGACCGACCGCCGCAGAGGTAGGGAGGCGACGGAGCGACCGGCTCGAGGGTCGCGGAAGGAACCGCCCGATCCACCCTGACACCCGGCTCGACGACATCCAGCAGTTACGCCTCACCCGTAGGCCCGAGGTGGTCCGACGGTCCGCTCAGCCGCGGGCTCACGTCGAACACCGTACCCCGCCGACCACCGTACTCCGCTTCGAGGCTCGTCCGGCCTGGAGCCCGGGGCGGTGGTGCTCGGTCGTTGCCAAGCGTGCGGCCGAGTACCGATCCTCCCAGGACGGCACGCCCGATCGTGCTGGTCCCCATGTTCCACGTGGAACATCGGGACCAGCAAGGCCGAGATCCCCGCGGTGACCTCCCGACGACCCAGCGCCGCTCGTTCCTCCCCAGAGGTCCTGAGCGCGTCGCTCGCACGGGCTCCAACCCCCGGTGCGACCCGCGCCTGGCCGCTGACGTCGGATCGTCGGTCTCGCCGACCCCATCCACCCTACAGAGCGGCCGTGTCGACCCGAGGCGTTCCACGTGGAACCACTGGGAGGATCGAGCGACGTCGAGCCACCTCCGATACGACCCGAGGTCGGATCGGGCACACCTCTGTCGTACTGGCTTCAGCGACGCGGACGTGTCGCCCAGGGTGGGTGTCAGGGCCGCTGACCGCGAGCGGCACCAGACCCGCGAGCTCCGCGTTCACACGGCCCGATCCCGTCGTGCCGGCCGACGAGCACCATGGTCGGCTGCCAGCCTCACGCAGCCACCCGGCGCACACGATCGCACGCGACGATCATCCGGCCCTGACGCCCGGATCGGTCGTCCACACGCGCCGTGCTCAGCCAGGAGCCCCTACCCTGATGACTCGAACGTACGTTCGAGTCATCAGGGTAGGGGCGTTCGGGATCGGACAGCTGCCCGGCACTGGCTCTACGTCGGCTCGATGACGACCCGACGGCCAGGCTCACGCCCCTGGCTGCGGCTCGTCAGTCCGTCGACGTCTGCCACGAGCTGGTGGATGACCTTGCGTTCGAAGACGTCCATCGGCTCCAGCCGTTCGGCGTCGCCGGTGTCCAGGACCGTGTCGATCGCTTCCTCGGCCTTCTCGACCAGCTTCTCCAGACGACGGGCGCGGTAGCCCTCGACATCGACCTGTACCCGTGCACGGCGCTCGAACTGCCGCTGCAACGAGCACCGGACCAGCTCCTGGATCGCCTCCAGCGTCTGTCCGCGCCGGCCGATGAGCGCGCCACTGCCGACATCCACCACCTCGACCTCGGCGTGCTCGTCCTTCACCCGGATCCGGAGATCACCCGGGAGATCCATCGCATCCAGCAGGCCCTCGAGGAAGTCCGCCGCGGCGTCCGCCTCCTCATCCAGCTCCTGGGGGTCCACCGATGCCTCGGTCGGCGCTGGCGCCGGCTCGGAAGCGCGATCGTCGTCGGCCTCTCGGACGACCTCCACCTCGAGGTCCAAACGGACGTGGCCACCGACGTCGTCGAGCCCCGGAGCGTGCAGCTCCACCTTCTCGCGGTCGCACCCCGCGAGCTCCGCGAGCGCATCGGTCAGCGCCTCGCCGAACGAGGTGCCCTTGCTGGTGATCTGCCGGGTCATGACGCTGCCTTTCAGCGACGGCGACGGCGGGGGATGTGATCGTCCTTGACGGGACGCTGCTTCCCCGCACCGTTCGAGGGGCGTGAACCCCGCGGACGTTGACCGTTGGAGGACGACCCTTGGGCCTCACCCTTCGGTGCCTTACCTTGCGGATCGTTCCGGGAACCTTTCCCCTTCTTGTCGGTCCCCGACGACCCGGAGCCCCGCTGCTTCGGCTCGTTCGCGCGACCCTGGCCCTGCTTGCGGCCGCTGCTGGAACCGTCCCCCTTGGAACCCTTCTCGGTCTGGCCCTTGCCCGTCTGGCCCTTGCCCGTCTGGCCCTTGCCCGTCTGGCCCTTGCCCGTCTGGCCCTTGCCCGACGAGCCCTTCCCGGATCCCCCCTTGCCCGACGGATCCTTCCCGGATCCCGTCGATCCCGGGTCCTTCGCGACCGGCTTGGTCCCCGACGAGGCTCCGGGTGAGCGCCGGGTGGTGCTGCCGTCCCCGTCGTCCTCCGACGCGCTCGGCTTCGGCTGCTCCGAGGTCACCTCGCGGAGGATGATCGCCTGCTGGGCCACCTGCCACACGTTGGTCGTGACCCAGTAGAGGAGGATCCCCAACGGGAACTGGAAGGAGATCACGGCGAGGAAGATCGGCATGCCGTACATCAGGATCTTCTGCTGCTGCATCATGGGGTTCTCGCCCCCCTGCTGCAGCCGGTTACGGGCCAGCATCTGCTTCTGGGTCCAGAACATCGTCCCGGACATCAGCAGGATCAACATCCATCCCGGCCAGCCGGCCTGGCTCACCTGCGCCGCGAGCCCGGTGGCGGCGGACTCCGACGAGACGAAGTCGGTGAAGAAGTAGAACGGCGCGGCCTCGAAGTCGTCACTGAGGTTCAGCGTCCAGAACAGGGCGATGAAGATCGGCGCCTGGGCCAGCAGCGGGAGGCAGCTCGCCGCGGGGTTCGCACCCTCGCGCTTGTAGAGCGCCATCATCTCTTCGTTGAGCTTGGCGCGCTTCGCCCGGTACTGCTCCGGGTCCTTGCGCATCAGCTCGCGATCGACCTTGTACTTCTTCTGCAGGGCCTTCATCTCCGGCTGGATCGCCTGCATCGCCCGCATCGACCGGGTCTGCTTGATCGCCAGCGGCAGCAGCAGCACACGGACGACCAGCGTCAGCGCGATGATGGACCAGCCCCAGGAGTGGACCCCGAAGATGGGCGCGAAGATGTTGTGCAGGAACCCGAGGACGGCCTCGAAGGCCTCCAGCACGGGGGAGAAGAAGTCTCTCACGGCGTCCTACTTCCTCGGGGGGACGTGATCGACGCCCCCGGGGTTCCAGGGGTGGCACCGACCGAGTCGGCGTACGGCGAGCCAGCCGCCACGCAGCCCTCCGTGCATCCGCACGGCATCAACGGCGTAGGTCGAGCAGGAGGGGTGGAAACGGCACCGGGGTGCGCGGAAGGGGCCCGTCGCGCGGTACAGCCACACCACGGCGAGGAGCAGCCAGGCCAGCGGCGACCGCCGCCCCGCGACGTCCTCGTGCGAGGTCCCTGCAGGTGCAGATGCAGTCACACCGAGACCTCCTGGAGCAGGTCGAGCTGCGCTGCCAGGTCCGCGACCTCGCTGTGGACCTCGGCGAGCGAGGAGCGGGCCGCCCCCGCCCGCGCGACCAGGACGACGTCGTGGTTCGACACCCACGGCAACCCACGGGAGACCTCGCGCAGCAGCCGCTTCGCCCGGTTGCGTTGGACCGCACCACCGACCCGTCGGGACGCCACGACGGCGACCCGCGTCACCGGGTCCGCACTGGGTCGCGCGTGCACCGCAGCCAGCCGACCGGCCCGCTGGTGCCGAGCGCGCAGCACGGCCGCGATCACGCGGCCGTCCCGGAGACGCTCGGGAGCAGCGGGGTCCACCGGGTCAGGCTGACAGCTTGGAGCGACCGCGGCGACGGCGGCCGTTGACGATCGAGCGCCCAGCGCGGGTCCGCATCCGGGAGCGGAACCCGTGCTTGCGCTTGCGACGGCGGTTGTTGGGCTGGAAGGTGCGCTTCACGGCGAAGCCCCCTAGGGGAAGGTCGTGGTGGATGCACGCGTTGCGGGACGAGGTCCCGAGACCGCGGTGCGACGCGGGAAGGGCCAGCGGGCCACCGAGGGCCGCGGATCCGCGAACGGTGCGGGTCAGACGTGCGCGGAAGAGTACCGTTCCGCGCGCTGGCCGGGCAAGCGGGTCTGTTCCTCCGCGCGGTGTGGATAACTCCTTGCGGGTCCGCGCGCCACCCGTGTACGGTCCCCGATCGTCCGTCGAACTCCGACGGGTCCCGTCCAACCGTGGTGGGTGCGCCAGGACGGGTCCCGGCCGAGGACCGTGGAACGCGACCGGGGGTCACGTGCCACGGGACGTCGGATCTTCCCCACGGCGGCCTCGACACCGCGGAAGCGACCGGGTTCGCAGCACTATCCACACTGTGGAAGGCCCTGTGGAAAAGGGGTCTGACCTGCTGCGATGCTCCTGTCGCCCCGACGGTGTCGCGGGCCCGTCGGCGACACCACCCGTCGCCGGTCAACCAGATGAGGAAGATGTCAGGAGCGAGCGTGGCCGGAACGTCGACGCTGGATCTCGAGGAACTCTGGGCCCGCAGCCTGGAACGCGTGGTGGGAGCGGTCTCCTCACCGGCGCAACGACAGTGGCTGACCGCGACGCAACCCGTCGGGTTCAGCGAAGACACGGTCGTCCTGGCGACCCCTCACACCTTCGCGCGGGAGTGGCTGGACACGCGGTGCGGTGATCTCATCCGCGACGCGCTCTCCGAAGCAGCCGGGCGCCCGCTGTCCGTGGTCATCACGGTCCAGCCACGCCCGGAACCCGTCGGCCGAGGTGGTCCTCCAGCCACCAACGGTGACGGCCTGCAACGGCCCACCACCATCCCGGACGTGGTGGACGATGCGCCCGCCGCACCGTGGGAGCACCTCGACGATGTTCCGCTGCACGCACCCGGACGGCCGGAGGGTCCAACGGTATCGCGGCCGGAACCGCGGCCGGTCGAGCGCGAACCGGACGTCGAGCCCGAGACCCAACTCAACCCGAAGTACTCGTTCGACGACTTCGTGATCGGCTCGTCCAACCGCTTCGCCCACGCGGCCGCGACCGCGGTCGCCGAGGCTCCCGCCAAGTCCTACAACCCTCTGTTCATCTACGGCGGCGCCGGGCTCGGCAAGACCCACCTCCTGCATGCGATCGGCCACTACGTCCGTAGCCTCTACCCGCGGCTGAAGGTCCGCTACGTCACCACCGAGCAGTTCACGAACGAGTTCATCAACGGTATCCGCCACGACCGGATCACCTCGTTCCAGCAGACCTACCGCCAGGTGGACGTCCTCCTGATCGACGACATCCAGTTCCTGGAGCGCGCGGAACGGACACAGGAGGAGTTCTTCCACACCTTCAACGCGCTCCACAACGCCGAGAAGCAGATCGTCATCTCCAGCGACCGTCCTCCCAAGCAGATCGCCCAGCTCGAGGACCGGCTGCGCAGCCGCTTCGAGTGGGGACTCATGACCGACGTCCAACCCCCGGACCTCGAGACCCGGATCGCCATCCTGCGCAAGAAGTGCGAGACCGACCGCCTGGGGGTCGAGCCCGAGGTCCTCGAACTCATCGCCTCGAAGGTCCAGTCGAACATCCGCGAGCTCGAGGGCGCGCTGATCCGCGTGTCGGCCTTCGCGAGCCTCCAGCGTTCCGCCGCGGACAGTCAGATGGCGGAGACGGTCCTGAAGGACCTGTTCCCCGACGACCGTGAACAGGAGGTCTCGGTCCAGGTCATCATGGAGGAGGTCGCCGACCACTTCTCGCTGACCATCGATGACCTGTGCTCGCCGTCACGCAGCCGCCAGCTCGTCACCGCCCGACAGATCGCGATGTACCTGACCCGTGAACTCACCGATCTGTCACTGCCTCGCATCGGCAAGGCGTTCGGTGGCCGCGACCACACGACGGTGATGCACGCCAAGTCCAAGATCGCGGACCTGATGCAGGAACGCCGCGCGATCTACGACCAGGTCCAGGAGCTCACCAACCGCATCAAGACCCGGGCACGACGAGGGTGAACGCTCCCGCTTCACCTCCCCTCGGACCCCGGGGTCGGTCACACGACCATCCTGTGGTTATCCACATCATCCACAGGAGCCTGTGGGAAACCCTGGGGACCTTCGGTGGACCGAGCGTGCACAGCGCCGCCCATCAGGTGGATACCCGCCCGTCTGCGGTGGACGACCGAGCCGGCGACCGTCGCACCACCCCGTGGACAACCCGTGGACACGCGGTGCACCACGATCGTAATCCGTGGAAGCACACCCTTGTCGTTCGCGGAGCCGGGGATAACTACGCTGGTCACCCACAGGCCGTCCACGCCCCGGATACCCGAGGTGACCTGCGCCGACAGACCCTTATCCACCATCTCCACACCCCCGATGGTGATGACGGGAGAAGTAGGACAACAGGACCTCTACCACCAGGGTGTGGACCCAGACGAGGAGCAACGTCGTGAAGCTACGTGCTGAACGAGCGGAGTTCGCCGAGGCGATCTCCTGGGCCACCCGCACGGTCGGGACCCGGGTGTCACTACCCGCCCTGTCCGGCGTCTACCTCGAGGCAGCTGATGGCAAGCTGGTCTGCCGCGCCACGGATCTCGAGGTCTCCGCGGAGATATCGATCCCCGTGCAGATCGATCAACCTGGGCGTGTCCTGCTGCCGGGTCGGTTGCTCGCTCAACTGGTGGCACGCTTCCCCGACGCTCCCGTGGAACTGTCGGTGGAGACCGACCAGATCGAGATCACCTGTGGCCGCGCCACCTTCCACGTCCGAGGCATGCAGGTCGAGGACTTCCCGACGCTGGCTTCCCCCGGTGAGGAGGCCGCGCAGGGAGTGGTCAAGGCCGACGCCTTCGCGCGGCTGGTCTCCCAGGTCGCCCGGGCTGCGGCGAGCGACGAAGGCCGTCCGGTCCTCACCGGTGTCAACCTCGAGGCGGCGGATGGCACGCTCACCGCTGCCGCCACCGACAGCTACCGGCTGGCGGTCCGCTCGTTGACCTTCGACGAAGCGGTCGAGGGAACCGCGTTGGTGCCGGCACGGTCGCTGCAGGAGGCCGCGAAAGCGGCGTCGGAGGTGGGTGGCAGCGTCACCGTCGTCCTGGAGGAAGGGCAGGCTTCGTTCCTGTTCGGGGACCGCCGGCTGACCACGAAGCTGATCGAGGGGTCGTTCCCGAACTACCGCGCGCTGCTCCCGGAGGCCCATGAGACCTCGGTCGTCGTCGAACGCGCGGCCCTGGTCGAGGCGTTGCAGCGGGTCGCCATCGTCGCGATGGGTCAGGCCAACACGCCGGTCAGCCTGACCTTCGGTGACGAGTCGGTGGATCTGCAGGCATCCAACCAGGAGATGGGGGACGCCGCGGAGGCCCTGCCTGCGCGGATCGAGGGTGAGGGGTTGACCATCGCGTTCAACCCGGCGTTCCTGCTCTCCGGGCTCGAGGCCAGCGGCACCGAGCACATCAGGATCGAACTGCGGGACGGCCTGAAACCGGCGGTCCTCAAGCCGCATGCCGATGACGGACAGGTGGACGACCTGACCTACCTGCTCATGCCGATGCGGGTCAGCTGACACGCTGTCAGGTCAGGTGGGGAGGCGAAGGTCCGTGTGGTTGCGACGGCTCGAGCTGTCGGACGTGCGCTCGTACGACCATGCCGCGCTCGACCTGCTCCAGGGGGTGACCGTCCTGGTCGGGCCCAATGCACAGGGCAAGACCAACCTGCTGGAGGCGATCTACCGGGCCGCGAGCGGTGGCTCGCACCGTGTGGCGGGTGACGGTCCACTGGTGCGGGCCGGGACCGACCTGGGGGTGATCCGCTGCGAGATGGTCAGCGACGAAGGACGGCGGCGCACCCTCGAGCTGGAGGTGGGGACCGGGCGGCGGACCCGCACCCGCGTCGACGGGCAGGATGTCCGTCGGGCGGCGGACGCGTCGGGTGTCCTGCGTGCGGTCATGTTCGCGCCCGAGGACCTCGCCATCGTCCGCGGCGATCCCAGCGAGCGGCGGCGTTTCCTCGACGACCTGTTGGCGCAACGGCGGCCCGCCTTCGCTGCGGCCAGGTCCGAGTACGACCGTGCGCTGCGGCAACGCAACCAGCTGCTGAAGCAGGTCCGGGCGTCATCGGGCGAGGGGCGCGCTGCCGCTGCGGCGACGCTCCAGGAGTGGACCGAACAGCTGGTGCGTCATGGCGCGCAGATCACCGCGGCCAGGATCGCTGCGGTGCACACCCTGGCGGGCCCCGTCGATCGTTCCTACCGCGACCTGGCCGACCGACCGGAACCGGTCGGTCTGACCTACCGGTCGAGCGCAGGCCAGCTCGGCGCCGTGGCCGGGCAGGGTGAGGGCCACGATCCGGTCCCCGACCTGGCCCCGATCGTCGCGGCGCTCCGCGCGGCGTTCGATGAGCGCCAGGGTGATGAGGTCGCACGTGCACAGACCCTCGTCGGACCCCATCGGGACGACCTCGACCTGACCATCGGTGACCTGCCGGCGCGCGGCTACTCCTCACAGGGTGAGGCCTGGTCGCTTGCGTTGGCCCTGAAGCTCGCCACCTCGCAGCTGCTGTCCGAGGTCGGCGACCGCCCGATCGTGATCCTGGACGACGTGTTCGCCGAGCTCGACGAGACGCGGCGGGCACGGCTGGCAACCGCCTGTGACGGGTTCGATCAGACACTCGTCAGCGCGGCGGTCGAGGCGGACGTACCCCTCGCAGGACCGCGCGTGGACGTACGCATCGAGGCAGGCCGGACACGACTGGTGCCCCGCCGGACCGACCCGTCCGTGGAAGGTGCGGCGTGAACGCGTCCGGTCGAGGACGTCCCAACAGCCACCGCGATCGGGTGGCGGACGATCGACGGGCCGGTGCCGCCGACCGTGACGAGCGGCTCTACGAGCGCAAACGCGCCCAGCAGGCCCGGGCCCGCGCCCGCGCCGAGCGGGCCACGTTCGATCCCTCCCCACCCGACGATGAGGACTGGACCGTCGCCGAGGAGCAGACCGACGCTCTGGTCCGGGTGCGTGCGCCGTCCTCCCTCGACGAGACCCTGCAGGAGCTCGTACGCCGGCGGGGATGGGACGAGCGGCTGCGCGGAGCCTCGGCCTGGGCGCGATGGGAGGCGATCGTCGGGTCGGAGCTCGCACAACGCTGCGAGCCGCTCAAGCTGGTCCGGGGCGTGCTCACGATCCGCGCAGAGAGCCAGGTCTGGGCGACCCAGTTGCGCTACATGATCCCGCAGCTGCGCGCCAACGTGGAACGTGCCATCGGTGCACGATCGGTGCACGATGTCGTCATCGTGGTCGGCAAGCTGGAGGGGCGGCGAGAGCCGGACCAGGGCACCGACCCCGGGTGAGTCCCGCCCTCGGCGGGAACCCGCAGCGGTGTCCGGACGACCGACTGTCGGAAGAGAGGTGTCCTTCGGCCCTACGCCTACCTGACCAGGGTGGCCCACCCTCCCGGTGATGACCGACCCGCCCGTCCTGACCTGCGGGTCCGTTGCCGTGGCCGTGACGCCCAACCTCGAACCCTCCGGAGAACCTCGTGGTCGCGATCGTCGAACGGCTGACCGGCGTCCTGACGCTGGTCGCGCTCGCCGTGGCCGTCGTCGGCTTGGTCGTGCTCGTGCGTGGCCGGGTCCCGCGGTGGTTGTCCGACGTGGCCCTGCCGCTGGCGACCGCGATCGCCGTGACCGCCACGGTCGGGTCGTTGTTCATGTCGGAGGTCGCGGGTTACCCCCCGTGCGAGCTGTGCTGGTACCAGCGGATCGCGATGTACCCCCTGGTGGTCGTGCTCGGCATCGCCGCGTGGCGTCGCGACCCTCAGGTGTGGCGCACCGCGGTCCCGATCGCCGCCATCGGGACCCTCTTCAGCGCCTGGCACGTCGCGATCGAACGACGGCCTGCTCTGGGCGGTATGTGCGACCCTGCCGCACCCTGCTCGCTGCGGTGGGTGGAGGAGTTCGGGATCCTGACCCTGCCGATGATGGCCGGGATCGGGTTCCTCGCCATCATCGTCCTGAGCCTGGTGGGTAGGAACACCCCGGCTCCCACCCCGGACGAAGACGAGATGACGGACGCCGCCGACCCGCTCGGCTCGACCCGCCCCGAGTGACCACAAGGAGCTCCCGTGGGATCCACATCACGACCCTCTACCGCCCCCAAGGGGCGTCCGAACCCACGTGCCGAGGCCAAGCGCGCCGCAGAGCGGCGTCAGCGCATCGTCATGGTCGCCGCCGGGATCGGGGTGCTGCTCATCGCGATCGTGATCGCGGTCCTGTCGGCCGGGGAGTCCGGTTCGGCACTGTCGACCAGCGACGTCGCCAGGGACGTCCAGGTCCGGGGCGACGCGCTCCCGGTGCTCGAGGGCGACCCCGCCGCGGACCCGGCGGTGGGTGATGCGGCTCCGGTCGTCCGGGGCGAGGACTTCGACGGTACGCCGGTCGAGATCGGAGCACCCGGACGCGCCCAGCTGGTCACCTTCATGGCCTCGTGGTGCCCGGCATGTCAGCAGGAGCTCCCGGAGGTCACCGCCTGGATCGAGGATGGGCGACTGCCCGCCGAGGTCGACCTGATCGCCGTCGCGACCTCCCTGGATGCCGGTCGTCCGAACTGGCCACCCCAGGACTGGTTCGAGGAGGTCGGGTTCCCCGGTCCGGTCCTGGTCGACGACACCCGTTCCACGGTCGCTTCGACCTACGGTCTGCCGGCGACCCCCTACTGGGTGGCCATCGACGCGGACGGCCGGATCGTCGCACGTAACGCGGGGATGATCCCGATGGCGCAGCTGGATGCGCTGGCACAGACCCTGGCCGCCGGCTGATCCGCGGGAGGCGCCGTGCCGGAGCTGCCGGACCTGGAGGACTACCTCGCGGCGATGCGGCCGCGGATGGTGGAGGCGACGGTCCTGCGGGTCCAGGTCGCCGGCATCAGCCTGCTTCGCACCTACGACCCACCGATCGATGCGATGGTGGGAGCGCGGGTGACCGATCTGCGGCGGTTGGGCAAGCGGATCGTCGTCGCGCTCGACCCCGAGGACCCCGACGAGGTCGAGCCGTGGTACCTGGTCATCCACCTGATG
Organism: Nitriliruptoraceae bacterium; assembly: GCA_003563915.1. GTDB lineage: Bacteria > Actinomycetota > Nitriliruptoria > Nitriliruptorales > Nitriliruptoraceae > CSSed11-175R1. The sequence goes on along the minus strand of PWTE01000383.1, from coordinate 31,324 downwards.
ATCGCCGGCCGCTTCCGGTGGTCCGAACCAGGGGCGTCGCTGCCCGGCAGGAACGGGCTTGCGGCGCTGGAGGTCTCGGCCCCGGGTGATCCCGCGGGTCGGGGCGGCACGCTGCTGATGACCGAGGCCGGCACGAAACGGCGGGCGTCGTGGCACCTGGTCCGGGGTGAGACTGCCCTGGCCGAGCACGATCGCGGCGGCCGGGAGCCGTTGGACATCGGTGTGGCGGCCTTCGCCGAGCAACTACGACTGGAGCGTCGCACCCTCAAACGCGTGCTCACGGACCCGCGCCGGTTCGCCGGTATCGGCAGCGCCTTCTCCGACGAGATCCTCCACGCGGCGCAGCTCTCACCCGTCCGACGCACCGACCACCTCAGTGATGACGAGGTGGCACGTCTGCACGCCGCGACCCAACAGGTGCTGACCACGTGGGTCGCGCGACTGCGGGAGGCCACCGGGGACGGGTTCCCGGAGAAGGTGACGGCGTTCCGGGAGGGGTTCGCGGTCCACGGACGCTACGGACAGCCCTGTCCGACCTGCGGCACCGAGGTGGCGCGCATCCGGTACGCCGACAACGAGACCAACTACTGCCCGCGCTGTCAGACCGGGGGCAGACTGCTCGCCGACCGGAGCCTGTCGCGGCTGCTGAAGGACGACTGGCCGCGTACGATCGACGCCCGGGAGGGCAGCTGATCCGGCCGATCGGCCACAACCCGCCGCGAGCCGCAAGACGGTCTCTGAGCGTTCGAGGGGTGGTGTCGCTGGTGGGGTACGCGCGGGGGGTGTCGACCGTCCACAGGGCGTTCCAGCGCGCGAGAGAGCAGGGTCCGAGCTGCTAGAGTGTCGGTATCTGACACGTCCACGCCCTCCGCGTTGCGACGTCCCTCCCTCACGAGAGGCCCTCGTTTGGCTGCTGTGCCCGATGTTCCCACGCCCGGAGACGGGGATGCGGCTGACGCGCCCCGGTCCACCAACGGCGACTACAGCGCGAAGAACATCACGGTCCTGGAGGGTCTCGAGGCGGTCCGCCGACGTCCCGGCATGTACATCGGCTCCACCGGAGCCCGCGGACTCCACCACCTCATCTGGGAGGTCGTCGACAACTCGGTGGACGAGGCGCTCGCCGACCGCTGCTCCCACATCGAGGTGGCGCTGCTCGCCGACGGTGGGGTCCGCATCAGCGACGACGGTTCCGGGATCCCGGTCGACCTGCACGAGAAGGAGGGTCGCTCGGCGCTGGAGGTGGTCCTGACGGTCCTGCACGCCGGCGGCAAGTTTGACTCCCAGGCCTACGCCGTCTCCGGCGGGCTCCACGGGGTCGGGGTGTCGGTGGTCAACGCCCTGTCGGCGAAGCTGGTCGCCGAGGTGCGTCGTGACGGCGGCCTGTACCGCCAGACCTACCAGCGTGGCGTGCCGGACGGGCCGATCGAACGGGTCGGTGAGCCGACCCCCCACCTCGCCGGCCTGCGCGAAGGTGAGGAGATCACCGGGACCACGATCAGCTTCTGGCCCGATCCGGAGATCTTCGTCGAGGGGGTCGACTTCTCCGCCGACACGATCGCTCGCCGGCTGCGTGACACCGCGTTCCTGACCGCAGGCTTGCGTATCACCCTGCTGGATCAGCGCCCTGCTCCCGACGGTGACGAGGAACTGGTGGTCCGCGAGCAGGAGTTCCACGCTCCGGGCGGACTGCGCGACTTCGTCGACCACATCCGGCACACCAAGGCCAAGGACGGCCTGCACGAGCCGATCCACTTCGAGTCCGAGGAGCAGGGGCCGAATGGTCCGCACTCGGTCGAGGTCGCGGTGCAGTGGATCCACGACTTCAACGACTCGATCCTGTCCTTCGCCAACACGATCAACACGCACGAGGGGGGCACCCACGAGGAGGGCTTCCGCACCGCGATCACCTCGGTGATCAACCGGTGGGCCAAGGACAAGGGACTGCTGCGCTCCAAGGAGGTCGAGGCCCTGACCGGCGACGACCTGCGCAGCGGGCTGATCGCGATCGTCTCGGTCAAGGTCGGTGACCCGCAGTTCGAGGGCCAGACCAAGACCAAGCTCGGCAACTCCGAGGTCAAGTCCTTCGTCCAGACCACCACCTACGCGCAGGTCGCCGAGTGGCTCGACGAGCACCCGGCCGAGGGCAAGCTGATCGTGCAGAAGGCAGAGTCCGAGGCCCAGGCGCGGATCGCGGCACGCAAGGCGCGCGACCTGACGCGGCGCAAGTCGCTGCTCGAGTCCACCTCGCTGCCCGGCAAGCTGGCGGACTGCCAGTCCCGCGATCCCTCCGAGTCCGAGCTGTACATCGTCGAGGGTGACTCGGCCGGCGGGTCCGCCAAGATGGCCCGCGACCGACGGACCCAGGCGATCCTCCCGATCCGCGGCAAGATCATCAACGTCGAGAAGGCGCGCCTACCGAAGGTGCTCGCCAACGCCGAGGTCCAGGCCCTGATCACCGCGATGGGCACCGGGTTCGCCGACGACTTCGACGTCACCAAGGCCCGCTACCACAAGCTGGTGCTGATGGCGGACGCCGACGTCGACGGCGCCCACATCCGCACCCTGCTGCTGACCTTCCTGTTCCGGCACATGAAGCCGCTGATCGAGGCGGGCTACGTCTACCTCGCCCAGCCGCCGCTGTACCTCATCTTCCACCCGACCCGGAAGAAGGAGCAGCACTACGCCTTCACCGACGCCGAGCGGGACGCGATCCTCGCGGACATGCCACAGGACAAGAAGGTCGAGGTGCAGCGCTTCAAGGGTCTGGGCGAGATGGATGCCGACCAACTGTGGGACACCACCATGGACCCCGAACGACGCACGCTGAAGCTGGTGACGATGGACGACGCGGCCGCGGCCGACGAGATGTTCTCGATCCTGATGGGCGACGACGTGGTATCGCGTCGCGAGTTCATCCAGACCAACGCCAAGTACGCGACGATCGATGTCTAGGTGACCGACCGCAGCGACGATCGACGGGGGCGCTCCGGGTCCGATGCGGGCTCGGTCGGCCGTGCGATGCTGTGGTTGGTCGTCGGGCTGGCCGTCCTGGTGGCCCTGATCGTGCTGACGGCGCCCGAGCTGGTCTGGGCCGATCCCGGTGCGGCCAGCGAGGTCCTCCTCGTCGCGACCCTGGCCGGTCTCCCGGGCCTGGTGCTGCTGCTGTGGCTGGCGTTCCGACGTCGAGGCAGCGACGACACGACCGCGACCGACCATCCCGAGGGCCATCCTGATCGGCGGCACCTCGACCAGGGTGAGGAGGGCTGACGTGGACCGCACCGTTCGCGCCGCCATCGTGGCGATGATCATCGTGGCGGGGACCGTCGGTGGCCTTGGGGGCTTCCTCGGGTTCGACGTCGTGCCCTCGATCGCGGTCGGGATCGTGCTCGGACTCCTGGCCGCCCTGCTGCTGTGGGGTGCGAGCCGCCGCGCCGACACCTTCCACCCCACCGACCCGACCGCTCACCTAACCGACCACTCCCGCCCGGCCGAGGACGCTGACGCGTCCGACGACGATCCTCGCTCGTCGGACGATGACGACACCACCCCTGGAGCCTGACCGTGTCCGACGAGACCCCCACCCCCGGTAGCCCGGACCCGAGCCCCGGCGATCCTGTCGCCCGGGCCGAGGATGGGACCCCGCTCGACGAGACCGGCGGCGTGCTCGCCGCGCGGGTCGAACCCGTGGTCATCGAGGACGAGATGCGCGCGTCGTACCTCGACTACGCCATGTCGGTGATCGTCGGGCGCGCGCTTCCCGACGTGCGTGACGGGCTGAAGCCGGTGCACCGTCGGATCCTGTACTCGATGGACGAGACCGGCCTGCGGCCCGATCGGCCGTACCGCAAGTGCGCGTCCGCCGTCGGTGACGTGATGAAGAAGTACCACCCCCACGGCGACACGGCGATCTACGACGCCCTGGTCCGGATGGGCCAGGACTTCTCGATCCGCTACGAGCTGATCGACGGCCACGGCAACTTCGGGTCGGTCGACGGTGACCCGCCGGCGGCGATGCGCTACACGGAGTCGCGACTGTCCCGCCTGGCGATGGAACTGCTCCGTGGCATCGACGAGGACACCGTCGACTTCGTGCCCAACTACGACGGGTACGAGGAGGAGCCGGTCGTCCTCCCCGCCCGCTTCCCGAACCTGCTCGCCAACGGTGCCACGGGTATCGCGGTCGGGATGGCGACCAACATCCCGCCGCACAACCTCGGCGAGTTGATCGATGCGACGATCGCGCTCATCGACGATCCGACCCTGACCGCCGCCGACCTGATGAAGCACGTGCCGGCACCGGACTTCCCGACCGGCGGGCTGATCCTCGGTCAGCAGGGCGCCTACGACGCGTACACGACCGGACGCGGATCGGTGAAGGTCCGTGCGGTCTGCGCGATCGAGGAGCCCGAGAAGGGACGTGACCGCGAGCGGATCGTCGTCACCGAGATCCCCTACATGGTCAACAAGGCCACCCTGCTGCAGAAGATCGCGCAGCTGGTCAACACCAAGGTCATCACCGGGATCGCCGACCTGCGCGACGAGTCTTCCCGCGAGGGCATGCGCATCGTCATCGACCTGAAGCGTGACGCCAACGCCCAGGTCGTGCTGAACCAGCTCTACAAGCACACCCAGCTGCAGGACACCTTCGGGGTCAACCTGCTGGCGCTGGTCGACGGGGTGCCACGCACGCTGACCCTGGACCAGGCGTTGACGCACTACATCGCCCACCAGGTCGACGTCATCACGCGACGGACCCGCTACCGGTTGCGCAAGGCCGAGGAACGGGCCCACGTGCTGGAGGGGTTGCTGATCGCCCTCGAGCACATCGACGAGATCATCGCGCTGATCCGGAGCAGCGAGTCGGCGGATGCGGCCAAGGCCGAGTTGATGTCCCGGTTCGAGCTGTCCGAGATCCAGGCGCAGGCCATCCTCGACATGCAGCTGCGACGGCTCGCGGCACTCGAACGCCAGCGGATCCAGGACGAGTACGACGAGCTCACCGCGTTGATCGCCGAGCTGAAGGCGATCCTCGCCGACCCGGAGCGCGTCAAGGCCATCGTCAAGGACGAGATGTCCGAGATCCGTGACCGGTTCACGGACCAGCGCCGTACGAAGGTCGTGCCCGACGACGGCGCGATGACCGTCGAGGACCTGATCGAGGTCGAGGACGTCGTCATCACCCTCACCCGGGCCGGCTACATCAAGCGCACGCCGGTCGATGCCTTCCGGACCCAGAACCGTGGCGGCCGCGGGGTGCGAGGCACCGACATGAAGGAGGACGACATCGTGTCGACCCTCCTGACGTGCTCGACCCACGATCACCTGCTGGTGTTCACCAACCAGGGTCGCGTGTACCGGATCAAGGCCTACCAGGTGCCGGAGAAGTCGCGGTCCGCCAAGGGGGTGTACGTCGCGAACGTGCCAGGGCTGGCCCTGGAGCCGGACGAGAAGGTCGCGGCCGTGCTGGCGCTGGATGCGTTCGACGACCAGCGCTTCCTGGTCTTCGCCACCGAACAGGGGACCGTGAAGCGCACCCGGTTGGACGCCTTCGACTCCCCGCGGTCGGTGCTGATCGCCATCGACCTGCGCGAGGACGATGAGCTGATCGGTGTGGCCGTGACCCGTGGTGACTCGGACCTGGTGCTGGTGTCGCGCGGTGGCCTGGCGATCCGTTTCCCCGAGAGCGACGCTCGCCCGATGGGACGCACCGCCGCGGGGGTCCGAGGACAGAAGCTCGATGAGGGCGACGAGGTCCTGGCGATGGCTCCGGTGCCGTCGGAGGAGCAGGACGACGGCTCCTACCTGCTGGTCGTCACCGAACGCGGGTACGGCAAGCGGACCCCGTTGACGGACTACCGCGCGCAAGGCCGTGGCGGCCGTGGACTCATCACGGCGAAGCTCACCGGCGATCGAGGGCAACTGGCGGGTGCGCTGGTGGTCCCGTTGGAGGCAGAGATCCTGCTGGTCAGTGACACGGGGACGCTGATCCGTATGTCGATCGGCAACGTCCGTCCGATGGGACGCGGGACCCAGGGCGTCTCGTTGATGCGGACCGGCGCCGACGCGCGGGTGACCGGGGTGGCGCTGGTGGTGGAGGACGACGAGGACGCCATCGACACGCGCACCCCGGGGCAGGACACGGGTACGGACGGTGGTGGTGCGGCAGCGACGGCCCCGGAGGACGCGGAGACGGGCGGGTGAGCATCACCTGCCCTCGAGCGGCCGCCGCCGTGGTGCTGGTGGCGCTGTGGCTCGTCGCCTGCGGCACCGGGTCGGGTGGTGAGGTGTTCGACCTGCAGGTCGGCGACTGCTTCGACGATCCCGACGAGCCGGTCGAGCAGCTTGCCGAGGTGCCGCTGATCGGCTGCGAACAGCCCCACGGCAACCAGGTCTTCGCCCTGTTCGACCTCCCAGGCCAGGACTTCCCCGGTGACGCCCAGGTGACCGAGCAGGCCCGGGATGGCTGCCTCGCCCGGTTCGAGGACTACGTGGGGAGCGCCTACGAGGAGTCCGAGCTGTTCGCTGCCTGGCTTCCTCCCACGCAAGCCTCCTGGCAGGCGGGGGACCGGGAGGTCGTCTGTGTGCTCTTCGCGGAGGATGGCCCGCTCGTGGGCAGCCAGCAGGGCTCGGGTCGGTGAGCCGCTCTGAAGCCGATCGTCGGTGGCTGTGCGCGAACACCCACGCCTGGCAGGGGTAGCATCACCCGGACCTGAGGAGCGTGACCCGTGGCACGACGCCGCATGACCGTCAAGCGCATCGACCCGTGGTCGGTGCTCAAGTTCGGTTTCCTGGCCAACATCGTCCTGCTGATCATCTTCATGATGATCATGGGGGTGGTGTGGTTCATCGTCGATCGGCTGCAACTGGTCGATCAGGTGTGCGGGATCGCGACCGACGTCGGGTTCACCCAGTGCGGCATCAACGCCGCCAACCTGTTCCGCTCCTTCATCCTGCTGGGTCTGCTGTGGGTGGTGGTCCAGACCGCTGTGCTGGTGTTCTTCGCCTTCATGTACAACCTGATCTCGGACCTGACCGGTGGCCTGGGCCTGACGATCGTCGATGACACCGCCCCCGGTGCCTCCTCCGCGCCGTCGCGGCAGATCGCGACCGCCGGGCACCAGCCGGGTGCCACCAGCAGCCCCTCACGGGCGCCGGCGCGGGCGTCGGCGTCAGCTCAGGCGGGATGGACAGGGGCGCGTGACGCCGGCAGGCAGACGTCGGGGACGACCGAGGCCCAAGGTGCCCAGGAGGGCGACGGTCGGGGTCGCACGGGGACGACGACCCGGACCGACGCCACCTCGCGGCAGGCTGCGGTCGAGCAGACCGATGCTCAGCAGGAGGCCGCACCGCAGCAGGCCGCGACGTCGCCGGACGCGTCACGTGGCACCACGACCCGTGCGCGGGCGACGACCTCGGACGACGAGCTGTTCGGGGATCGCTGACCTCGACGGGGCGGCGAGGGGCCCCTCGTGGAACGTTTCGCGTGCCTTGTGGTGGCTCGCTACGCTGCGCCGGCCGTCGAGCGTGGCACGGCATCTCATGGGCCAGTAGCTCAGCCTGGTTAGAGCGCACCCCTGATAAGGGTGAGGCCGGAGGTTCAAGTCCTCCCTGGCCCACGCAGCATCGTCGCAGGTCAGAGCGGGTCCTCCGGGACCCGCTCGATCGCGTCGACGGGGCCATCGGACCCACAGCATGCGGATGGCCGGCCACCCCGGCGGCAGCCATGTCACGACGTGATCAGCCGCCGAAGAAGGGCCACGAGCAGCCGTCGTCGACACAGCCAAGAGGGACCGGAGCCGAAGGTCCCGTGTTGCTCCGCCTGTCCGGCCCTACCGCTGGGGTCCGATCCGGGGCATCGTCGGGACGAGCTCGCTCCCGTGGGTGTCGTTGCGGACCGAGGCCCTGCGGCGATGAGCTCTCGAGCACACCGAGACGCCGGCGAGGTGTCAGCACCGACCGCGGTGAGCCGCTCCGGCGCTTCCCTCAGGAGGATCACCGGCCGTGGAAGCCCTCGAGTTCGCACGCATCCAGTTCGGTTCCACGACGATCTACCACTTCTTCTTCGTGCCACTGTCGATCGGACTCGCCCCACTGGTGGCGATCTTCCACACGCAGTACGTGCGCACCGGCCAGGAGCGGTACCGGCGGCTCGCGAAGTTCTGGGGCAAGTTCTTCCTGATCATCTTCGCGATGGGCGTCGTCACCGGGATCGTGCAGGAGTTCCAGTTCGGGATGAACTGGTCCAACTACTCCTGGTTCGTGGGTGACATCTTCGGGGCTCCCTTGGCGTTGGAAGCCCTGTTGGCGTTCTTCCTCGAATCCACCTTCCTGGGTCTGTGGATCTTCGGCTGGGATCGGCTGTCGCCGAAGCTGCACCTCGCGACGATCTGGCTGGTCGTGATCGGTACGCACCTGTCCGCCTACTTCATCCTGGCCGCCAACTCCTGGATGCAGCAGCCGGTCGGGTTCACGATCGACCCGGTCACCGGTCAGGCGCGCCTGGATGATTTCGTCGCGGTCCTCACCAACCCCTACCTCGTCGGGCAGTTCTCGCACACGATCCTCGCGGCCTGGACGACCGGCGCGTTCGTGGTGTTGGGCGTCTCGGCCGTCTACCTGCTCAAGAAGCGGGATACCGAGGTGTTCGTGCCGGCGGCACGTACGGCGGTCACGATCGCCGTGATCCCCTCCATCGGGGTCGCGTTCATCGGCCACGAGCAGGCGCAACACCTCACCGAGGCCCAGCCGATGAAGATCGCCTCGGCGGAAGCGCTGTGGGACACCGATCGCGGCGCCGCGCTGTCGCTGTTCGCCGTCGGGGACGTGGCGAACCGGGAGAACATCGTCGACATCGGCCTACCGCGCGGACTGTCCCTGCTCGCCACCAACACCCTGGATGGTGAGGTCGTGGGGATGAACGAGCTGCAGGCCCGCTACGAGCAGGAGTTCGGCCCCGGCAACTACCTCCCTCCGGTGATCGTGACCTACTGGTCGTTCCGCATCATGGTGGGCGCGGGGATGCTCATGATCGCCCTGGCCCTGTACGGGCTGGCCACCTCCTTGCGGGGCCGCATCAGCAGCACCTTCGGGTTCTGGAACCGCTCCTGGCTCAGGGTCCTGCCGTTCGCGATGGCGTTGCCCTTCATCGCGAACACCGCCGGCTGGGTCCTGACCGAGATGGGTCGGCAGCCGTGGGTCGCCTACGGCCTGCTCCTGACCGCGGACGGCGTCTCACCCGCGGTGTCCACCTGGGAGGTCGTGCTCACGCTGGGTGGGTTCACCCTGGTGTACGGGGTGTTGATGGTGGTGACCGTCGGGCTGCTGAAACGTCACATCGACAAGGGTCCGCCGGAGGAGACCGGCGAGGAGGTCGACGAGGAGCACCGCACCTACGCGCCCCTCGGCGGGAGTTACTGAACCCAGCGCACCGCCCGGAGGGCGTGCACTGGCCGTGAGGAAGGCATCCACCGATGGACTGGTTCAACCTCGAGACCCTGTGGTTCGCCCTGATCGCCGTGCTCTTCATCGGGTACTTCGTGTTGGAGGGCTTCGACTTCGGGGTCGGCATCCTCACCAAGGTGGTCGCCAAGGACGACACCGACCGGCGGGTGGTGATCAACACGATCGGACCGGTCTGGGATGGCAACGAGGTGTGGGTGCTCACCGCCGGCGGGGCGATGTTCGCGGCCTTCCCGCTGTGGTACGCCACCGTCTTCTCCAGCTTCTACCTGCCGCTGTTCCTGATCCTGGTCGGGCTGATCGTCCGCGGCGTCGCCTTCGAGTTCCGCGGCAAGCGGACCGATGACCGGTGGCGGTGGTGGTGGGACCAGGCCATCTTCTACGGTTCGGTGCTGCCGGCGCTCCTCTGGGGGGTCGCGTTCGCCAACTTCGTGCAGGGCATCCCGATCACGGACAACGGGGTGTTCGTCGGCACGTTGTTCGACCTGCTCTCGCCCTACGCACTGCTCGGCGGGGTCGCGTCGCTGCTGATGTTCACCCTCCACGGGGCGATGTACCTGGCGCTGAAGACCGAGGATGGCGGGGAGATCCAACAGCGCGCACAGACCCTGGCCCAGTGGCTGTCGATGGTCGTCGTGGTCGGGGTGATCGCCTTCCTCGGCTGGACCTACCTCAACGCGCTGGCGCTCGGTGACACCGGTGTGGTGCCCGGCATCATCCCCGTCTCGGCGATGGCTGCGGCGATCGCTGCCGCCCTGTTGATCCGGGAGCGCCTACACGGTTGGGCCTTCGCGGCGACCACGGCGATGATCGCCCTGGTGGTGTTGACGCTGTTCCTGAACCTGTACCCGCGGCTGCTGGTGTCCTCATTCGGCCCCGCGTACGACATCACGATCTCCAACGCGAAGGCCAGCGACCTGACGCTGACCATCATGTCCTGGGCGGCGCTGGTGTTCGTCCCGATCGTCGTCGCGTACCAGTCCTGGAGCTACTGGGTGTTCCGGCACCGGGTCAGTCGCGACTCGGTCGAGGCACCCGCCGACACACCACTGCAGGTGGTCGACCGGCGGCTCGCTCAGGCACGCGCCCGGAAGCGGCAGGGAGAGCAGGAGGGGTCCTGACCGCTCCCGGCCCCCTCGATGACACGGCCCCAGGGTCTGCGGCCGTGGACGTCCCGACCGCTGTACCCGTCACGCCGCAGGAGGGCGACGCCGAGGTAGCAGGACCCGACCGGGGGGGATCGCTGGGCGCTGCGCTGCCGGGACAACGGTTGCGTGATCGGGCGAGTCGCCCCCCGGTGGATCCGAGGTTGCTCCGTTTCGACCCGGCGGTCCCTCGGCTCCTCGGCGTCGGCGCAGGGTTGTCGCTCATCACGGCCATCGCGCTGATCATCCAGGCGACCGCGCTCGGGACGATCGTGGCGGGCACCTTCCTCGGAGGCGCCACCCTGGCGGACCACACCGGGTGGCTGTGGTGGCTGGCGGGTGCGGTGGTGGTGCGGGCCGCAGCGACGTGGGCGACCCAGCTCCTCGCGCACCGCACGGCAGCGCAGGTCAAGTCGGGGTTGCGACGAGCCGTCGTCGCCCGTCTCGTCCGGCGTCCACCGGGCGATGACGGTGAGGACACCGGGACGCTCGCCGGCGCCCTCACCGACGGGATCGACGCCCTGGACGGCACCTTCGGCGGCTACCTGCCGGCGCTCCTCGCCGGCGTCATCATCCCCGTCACCATCGTCGTGTACGTCGTCACGATCGACCTCACCTCCGCGCTGGTGCTGGCCGTCACCCTGCCGTTGATCCCCGCCTTCATGGTCCTGATCGGTCTGGCAGCACGGGCAGCGACCCGGCGCCGGTACCGCGCGCTCACCGGGCTGTCCGGGCAACTCCTGACGGTGCTGCAGGGACTCACGACCGTCCGGGTCGCGCGCGCAGGGGGCCGGGTCGGCGCGGCCGTGCGCGGCGCCGCCGAGCGGTTGCGGCGCACCACCCTGGAGACGCTCCGGATCGCGTTCCTGTCTGCCCTGACGCTGGAGCTGCTGGCGGCACTCAGTGTGGCGACCGTCGCGGTCATCGCCGGGGTCCGGCTCGCGGAAGCCACCGGTGTCGGGTTCGAGCCGGTCCTCATCGCGTTGCTGCTCGCACCCGAGGCCTTCTGGCCGCTCCGGCAGGTCGGTGCGCAGTTCCACGCGAACGAGGACGGCGCGGCCGCCGCCGAACGGCTCCTGGACCTCCTCGAGGACGGTCCAGAGGAGGAACAGGAGGCTGCCGCGGCTGACCCCGGCACCTCCGTGCTGATCGACCCGGCGAGCTCACCGGTCCGCTTGGAAGCGGTGACGGTGAGCTACCCGGGCCGGACCGTGCCGGCACTGGATGGCATCGACCTCGACCTCTCCCCCGGCGAGCGGGTGGCGGTCCTGGGGTCCTCGGGCGCCGGCAAGACCACCCTGGCGTCGGTGCTGCTCGGCCTGCGTCCGCCGGACGAGGGGAGGGTGCTGGTCGGAGGCGTCGAGCTGGGCGGTGCCGCTGCTGCGAGCTGGCACGACCAGCTGGCCTGGGTCCCGCAGCGTCCCGCAGCGCTCCGTGGAACGGTCCGCGAGGTCCTCAGCCTCGGAAGCCCCTCCATCCCACCCGACGCACGCATCTGGGACGCCTTGCGAGCGGTCGCGCTCGACCGTGAGGTCGCGGCGCTACCTGAGGGCCTGGACACGGTGATCGGTGCCGGTGGACGCGGGCTCTCCGCTGGCCAGCGACGCCGGATCGCGATCGCCCGGGCGCTGCTGCGGCCGGCCGGGCTGGTGCTGCTCGACGAGCCCACCGGGGATCTGGACGTGGACGCGGAGGCGGCGGTCCGCCAGGCGATCGACGGGTTGGCGGGGCAGCGCACGGTGGTGGTGCTCACCCACCGGATCGCGTTGGCGGAGGGCAGCGATCGGGTCGTGGTACTGGACCGGGGTCGGATCGTTGAGGCGGGCCGGCCGGCGGAGCTACGTGAGGCAGCTGGGCCGTACGCCCGGCTGGTCGCCGCCGCTCGCCCCCTCGATCCATCGGAGGTGGCCTCCGGCCCCGTAGCGGTGCCGGCCGCCTCGACGAACCTGCGACGGGAGCGTGAGGAGCGACCCGAGGACGGGGCGCCACCGCGCTACGGGGTCCGGTCGGGTGCGTCGAGGTGGCGGAGTCAGCTGCGCCACCTGGCGACCCTGCTGTGGCCGCATCGTCGCCCTCTGGCACTCGCGGTCGGTGCCGGGGCGCTGACCCCGCTGGCCGGTGTGGTGCTGGTTGCCGTGTCCACCTACCTCATCTCGCGGACGGCGCTGCGCCCCAACCTGCTCGACCTGACCACGGTCATCGTGTCCGTGCGGGCGCTGTCGATCGGCAAGGGTGTGTCCCGGTACGTCGAACGTCTGGCCGGACACGACGTGGCGTTGCGGGTCGTGGTCGATCTACGCCACCACGCGTACCTGCGCCTGTTGCCGCAGGCCCCTGCGGGACTGGCACGGTGGCGCAGTGGCGACGTGCTGGCCCGCGTGGTCGCGGACGTGGAGCGTCTGCAGCTCGCGCTGGTGCGAGGGGTGATCCCGCTGCTCGGCGGCATCCTCGCCAGCCTGGTGTTGGTGATCATCGCGGCCGTGTTGCTGCCCGCCGCGGGGCCGGTCCTGTTGGTCGGTCTGACGGTCGCCGGCCTCGTGGTACCGACGGTCGCGCTACGACTGGCACGTGGTCCGGAGCGGCGTCTCGCCCGCGCTCGCGGGTCGCTCACGGCGGAGCTGGTGGAGCTGCTCCAGGCGGCACCCGAGCTGCGCCTGCTCGGTCAGCTCGGACCGGCTGAGGAGCGCGTCACGGCACTCGACGCCCAGGTGGTCGCCGCCGACCGCGCCGGGATCACCCGGACCGGCGGCAGTGATGCCGCCGTACAACTCGCGCTCGGCGCGACCGCGATCGCGCTGGCGGTGGTCGGAGTGCCGGCCGTTGCCACGGGGGCCCTCGACGGGGTCCTGCTCGCGTCCCTGATCGTCCTTGCGGTGGCCGCCAACGAGGCGATCGGCCCGCTGCCCATGGCAGGCCGGGCTCTGGTGACCGCCGGCACGGCAGCGACACGCCTGCGGGAGGTCCTGGACGCTCCGCCGCCAGCACCTGATCCGGACCCGACCGAGACCCCGGCGGCGCGACCAGCCGCGTCGGCACCGCTGCTGCTGGACGAGGTGACCACCGCCTATCCCGGCAGCTGCTCTCCGGCGGTGCAGGAGGTCTCGTTGGAGCTGTCGCCGGGACGACGGATCGCGGTCGTCGGCAGGTCCGGGGCGGGCAAGTCGACCCTGGCGGCGCTGATGGTGCGCTTCCTCGACCCGACGACGGGCGAGGTCCTGCTGGGCGGCACCCCCCTACGTGAGCTCCGCGGCGACACGGTGCGTGACCACGTCGCGCTCAGTCCTCAGGACGCGCACGTGGTCGCCGGCACGATCGCCGACGAACTCCGACTGGCGGCACCGGACGCCGATGATGATGCGCTCCGTGCGGCCCTGGCCGCGGTCGGCCTGGATGACCTCGTGGCGGAGCTTCCCGAGGGCCTCGCCACGTCGATCGGTGAGGACGGTGGGCGGTTGTCCGGTGGACAGCGGCATCGACTGGCACTGGCCAGGACCCTGGTGGTGGGCGCACCACTCCTGATCCTGGACGAGCCGACGGCCGATCTGGATGCACGGACCGGGCGCGCCTTCCTGTGTGATGCTCTGCGGTCGGCAGGTGACCGGGGGGTGCTCCTGCTGACGCACGACCTCAGAGCGCTGCCGGTCGTCGACGAGGTGATGGTCCTCGAAGCCGGTCGGATCGTGGCCCGGGGCACGCACGAGGAGCTCCTGGCCACCGATCCCGACTACGCCGCGAGGATCGCCCTCGAGTTCACCGACCGGTGACGTGGTCCGCGCCCTGACGGGCTCGCCGCGTGCGCGCAGCCAAGCCGGACTTCAGACCTCGCCGGACCCCGCCGATACGTCAGGTACGGACATCGTTCAGCGAGGCGGAAATGGAGCTCACCTGGCCTGTCTCCGTCGAACGGGTTCCGCGGCCCTCCCCACCCTCGCCGCCACCGTCGTTCGGTCGGGAGAGGGCCCCGGAGACCGGCACGGCGACGCTGCCGGACTGGCAGCGTGCCCTCCCCGAGACGATGGTGCGTCTGCACGCCGTGGAAGCTGCTGCGGCCGCCGCCGTCGAGGAGGAGTTGACCGCCGACCAGCGCGGTCGCGCGCAGCTGGCCGCGAACCAGCTGGCCGAGACCGTCATGGCCTTCGGCTACGTGGCCGCGGCGCAGCGGGCACGGTCGGTCGAACGGATGCTGGCGGGGACGCAACCCCTGACCGACGGGAAGGTGTTGCAGCTCTGCGAGGACGCGGTCGCGTTGCGGCAGGAGCTCGCGCCCGACCGCAGCCCCGCGTCCGCGACGTTGGGTGACACACCGGGGTCCCGGCTGGTCGTCTACAGCAGCGACGCGGAGTGGTCGGAGCAGGTTCGGACCGAGGCGGGCATCCGCGGGCTCGACACCTTCCAGACCCGCGACCTGGCCACCCTGCGTCAGGCGCTCGACGCCACGCCTGATGCCGTCGTGCTCGACCTTTCGGGGGACACCTCGATGGCGAAGCTGCTGGAGGGCCAGCTCCCCGTCGCGACGACGGCCGTGGTCAGCACCTACCAGCTGGCTGACCGGCTCGCGCTCGTGGACGCCGGGATCGGGCGGGTACTGCAGTCCGACACCCTCCCGCGGGACGCCGTCGACGCCGTCGTGGCACTGCTGGGATCGCAACGGTTGGAGGACGCACGGGTGATCCTGCTCGGTGAGCAGGGACCGCTCGTCGAGGCACTCGAGATCCGGGTCGTGGAGCTCGGTGCGGCGGTCCGGTGCCACGCCTCGGTCGTCGACCTGTGGGAGGAGCTGGTCGACCACCGACCCAACCTCATCGTGACGGCTACCGACGACGAGGAGGTCACGCGACTGGCCCGGTTGCTCCGCGTGGACGGTCGCTGTGCCGACCTCCCCGTGATCGCCGTCACGGCCGACGGCACGGCGGATCCGACAGCGCTCTACCGAGCCGGCGTCGATGACGTCGTGGAGGCCGACGCCGAGCTCACACAGGTGATAGAGCTGATCCGTGGGCGCCTGATCCGGTCGCGCTTGCGTCGCAGCGATGCCGAGGTCGACCAGCTCACGGGACTCCCCAACGAGACGGGCGCGCGTCGAAGCGTCGAGCGGCTGACGGCGTTGGCGCGACGGCAGGAGCGGCCCCTGGCGCTCGCGGTCGTCCAGATCGACGGGTTCGGGCGACTCAACGAGCTCTACGGACGCAACCTCGGCGACGATGCACTGCAGGCGACCGCGGCCCACCTGCGACAGGCGTTCCGCGGCGAGGACGTCGCCGCGCGCCTCGGAGCCTCGGAGTTCCTGCTGGCGCTGTACGACAGCAGCTGCGATACCGCGGCCGAGCGGATCCGCTCCGTGGTCCAGGAACTGCGCGAGGTGCAGCTGACCGCGCCGAACGGGGTCCCGGTGCGTCTGACCCTGTCCGCGGGCATCGCCTCGCTCCCGCTGGACGGGCGGGAGCCGCGTGCGGTGCGCCGAGCCGCCAGCGAGGCGCTGCGTCACGCCCGGGCGTCGGGTGGTGATCTGGTGCTGACCACGGCCGAGGTGGATGAGGACCAGCGCGATCAGGTACAGGTCGACGTCGTGGTGGTCGAGGAGAACGACGTCGTCGCCTCGACGCTGACCGAGGCCTTCGCGAGTCGCGGGTGGGAGGTCGAGCGCATCGCCGACGGCCAGACCGCACTGGAGCGGTTGGGTGGTGCTCACCCCTCGCTGCGTGCCCGTGTCATCGTGCTCGACGTCGACCTGCCCGGTCCCGACGGGTACGTGGTGCTGCGCCGGCTGGCCGGCGCCGGCGTGCTGCGGCACTCGCGGGTGATCGTCGTCACGAGCTCGGCGACGGAGGCGCAGACGCTGGCCGCCTTCGAAGCGGGCGCTACCGACCACGTCAGTAAGCCGTTCAGCCTGCCGGTCCTGGTCGAACGGGTCCGCACCGCGCTGGTGAGGATCGCCGCATGATCCTCGAGGTGTTGCGTCTCATCGTGGTCAGCCAAGCGGTGCTGATCGCGGTCCTGGTGGTCGGCTCGCTGACGCACAGCTTCGTGACCGAGGCGACGCGACGTCGTCGCCAGCCGGCGATCTCCCAGGCGACGAGCATGCTGGCCCGGTTGCTGTCGGGGCAGGCCACCGTCGAGGAGGCGGTCGTCGCGCTGCAGGACCTCCCGGTCACGGTCCGCGGCGAGGTGCTCGGGTCGCTCGTCACCACCGTCCGGGGGGAACAGCAGCACCTGTTGGCGATCGTGGCGGCCTCGTGCGGGGTGGTCGAGCACGCCGTCGGTTGGACCCAGAGCCGCCGGCCGGGACGACGTCTCCGCGGGACGCGCATCCTGCGTCGGGTCGGGGTCGCGCCACCCGAACTCACGACGCTGCTCGAGGACCCCTGGCCCCCGGTGCGGGCCGAAGCGAGCCGTCTGGTCATCCATCGCACGGCTCCGAGGCTCGTCCGGCAGCTGATCGGACGGTTGGCGGACCCGGACAGCGGCGTGCGGTTCGCGGCCAAGGACGCGTTGGTGCGGTGCGGAGCGTCGGTCGTGACCGAGGTGGTGGAGGAGCTCGGGGCTGATGAGCTCACGACCGAGGTCCGCGCGGCACTCCTCGAGGTGCTCGTCCACGTCGCCGACAGCTCGCACCTGCCGGTGGCACGGAGGTTCTCGTCCGACCACGATCCGCCGGTGCGACGCGGTGCAGCACGGCTCAGTGCCGCGGTCGGAGGGACGGCCGGGGTGACGGTCCTCTCGACGTTGCTCACCGATCCGGACGACGGCGTCCGGGCCGCTGCGATCGACGGGTTCGGTCAGCTCGGCTACTGGCCTGCGGCCCCGACGATCGCCGAGCGGCTCTCGGATCCCGCCTGGGTGGTCCGCAGGGCGGCAGGTGGAGCGCTGCGCAGGATGGGCGCGCCCGGCCGGCTGTTCCTCCGGCGTGCCCTCGACCACGAGGACCCGTACGCCCGCGACATGGCTCGACAGGTGCTGGACCTGCCCGAACTCCGCGCGGCCGGCTGAGCGGTGGGAGATCTCGACATGGGCAGCTTCCTCGCGATCACCGGCGCGCTCGTGCTGGCCTACTTCGTCCTGGTCAACGGGTTCCAGACGGTGCTGCTCATGAGTTCCGCCCTCGAACTGGGGGCCTACCGCAGGCGGGCCTGGGGGGACGAGCCCCGGGCGCTGCTGGGCTCGGAGGTCGCACCCAGGGTCAGCGTGCTCGCACCGGCGTTCAACGAGCAGGACACGATCGTCGAGAGCGTCCGGGCGCTGCTGTCGCTGCGCTACCCCAACCTCGAGGTCCTGGTCGTCAACGACGGCTCCACCGACGCGACCCTCGCGAACCTGGCGGCGGCCTTCGAGCTCACCCCCGTCCACCCGATCTTCCGGCGCCAGTTGGAGACCGAACCGGTCGTCGGCCTGTACCGCTCGCGCCTGCATCCCCACCTCGTCGTGATCAACAAGGAGAACGGGGGGAAGGCCGATGCCCTCAACGCCGGGCTGAACGTGAGCAGCGGGCAGCTGGTGTGCGCACTGGACGCCGACTCCCTGGTGGAGCACGACGCGCTGTTGCGGATGGTGCGGCCCTTCCTCGCCGACCCCCGTGTGGTCGCGGTCGGCGGCACGATCCGTGTCGCGAACGAAGCCGACGTGCGCTACGGGCGGGTCGTGCGAAGCGGGGTGCCGCGCCACTACCTCGCCGGCATCCAGACGGTCGAGTACCTCCGGGCCTTCCTGTTCGGGCGGCTGGGGTGGAACCGGCTCGGAGGCAACCTCATCATCTCGGGTGCGTTCGGCCTGTTCGACCGGGAGCGCGTGCTCGCCGCGGGTGGTTACGAGTCCTCGACGGTCGGTGAGGATCTCGAGCTGATCGCCAAGATCCGCCGGTTGGCCCACGAAGGCTCCGAGCCCGGCCGGATCGAGTTCCTGCCCGACCCGATCGCGTGGACCGAGGTCCCCTCGAGCCTCCGGTCGCTCGGGGCACAACGGGACCGGTGGCACCGGGGTCTCGCCGACGTCATCTGGCGGCACCGTCGGACCATCGGCAACCCGCGGTACGGCGCGTTGGGGACGGTGGCGATGCCGATCTTCGTCGTCATCGAACTGCTGGCCCCGGTGGTCGAGCTGCTGGGCCTGGTGGTCGTCGCGATCGCACTGCCGTTGGGGGCGGTGGACACGACCTTCGCGTGGACCCTGCTGCTCGTCGCCTACGGGTGGGCCGTGTTGTTGAGCGTGCTGGCCCTGGTGCTGGAGGAGCTCAGCTTCCGCCGGCTCGGCACGCTGGCCGACCGGTTGCGTCTGCTGCTGTGGGCGCTGCTGGAACCGTTCGGATACCGACAGCTCACGGTGTGGTGGCGTCTGCGCGGCCTCGTCGGGTGGCTCCGCCGGCGTGATGACTGGGGGACGATGCAGCGTCGTGGGTTCTCGGTCCTCGCGGACCCGGGGGTCTGACGACGTGGGTGTCGGGTCCCTCGGCTGGCGCGGCCGGCGGTCGCGCGTCGGCCTGGCCGTGGTCGCCGCGCTGTCGTCGCTCGCTCTGGTCGCAGCGATCGTGATGATCTCGACCACGGACCCCGCCTCCTGGGAGCCAGCGCCCAAGCGATCCGCGGGCCTGACGATGCTGGCCGGTACCGACGACCAACGCTTCGAGCTGTACACCGCCGGTGGCCACCGGGACTTCCTACCCGGCGTGAACCTCGGCGCGACCATCCCGGGCCACGCGCCGGGCGAGGTAGCGATCCGCCGGGAGGACGTGCGACGCTGGCTGCCGATGATCGCGGACCTCGGGCTCCGGGTGATCCGCATCTACACGATCCTTCCCCCGCACTTCTACGAGGAGGTGCGCGCCTACAACCTCGCGCACCCCGACGCCCCGCTGTACCTGATGCACGGGGTGTGGATCCCGGAGGCGCGGTTCCTGGAGACCCAGGACCTCTTCGACGATCAGGTCCGGACCGGCTTCCGCGACGAGCTGAGCCGCGCGGTCGACGTCGTGCACGGGACCGCCGAGCTCGCACCACGACCAGGACACGCGCACGGCACCTACACGGCGGATGTGTCCGCATGGACCTTCGCCTGGGCGATCGGGGTCGAGTGGGACCCGGAAGCGACCTACGCGTCGGATCGGCGCAACGGTCACCAACCACGGTTCGAGGGCAGCTACTTCGTGGCGGCCGAGCAGGCGAGCCCGACGGAGTCGTGGCTGGCCGAGATGCTCGATCACCTGGCAGCCGAGCTGGCCGACCGCGGGGCCACGGTGCCGCTCACCTTCAACAACTGGCCGACCACGGACCCGCTGGAGCACCCGGAGGAGCCGTTGCCGGTGGAGGACCTGGTCGGGGTCGACGCCAACCACGTGCTGCCGACCGACGCGTGGCCCGGCGGCACCTTCGCGAGCTACCACGCCTACCCCTACTACCCGGACTTCCAGCGCTACGAACCGGGTATCGCCGACCACGTCCACGATGGTCGCCGGGATCCCTACGCCGGGTACCTGACGAAGCTGCGTGACCACCACGCGGAGATGCCGCTGATGATCACGGAGTTCGGGGTGCCGTCGTCGCTCGGGAGCGCTCACGACGGACCGGTGGGTCGCGATCAGGGTGGTCACACCGAGTCCGAGCAGATCGCCACGAACGCGGAACTGCTCCGGATCATCGCCGGCCTCGACCTGGCCGGTGGGCTGGTCTTCGCGTGGACCGATGAGTGGTTCAAGCTGACGTGGAACACCATGGACCTGGAGATCCCCGCCGTGCGACGCCCCCTCTGGAAGAACGTGTGGACCAACGAGCAACACTTCGGGCTGCTCGCGCACGATCCGGGACCGCAGCCGCGGTACCTGGTCGGTGCCGACGCCGATGCGTGGATCGAACCGTCGCAGGCGATACTCGAGTCGCGGGACGCGGTCCGGGAGGTGCGCGCGACCCACGACGAGGGCTACCTGTACCTGCGGGTCGTGCTGGACGATCCGGACCGGCGCGACGAGCTGGTGGTCGGGTTCGATCTCCACCCGGGTTCGGACGCGGTGTCCGTCTCGGGCGGCGACGACCCCGCGGCGGACGTCGCGGTGCGCTTCCCCCGGCAGGGTGATGCCCAGGCGGTCATCCGCGCGCGGCGCGATCCGCACGCCTGGATCTACGGTGGGGTGCTCGGCTACCTCGAGGTGGATGCGGCCGCCCTGCGCTCGGATCCCGATGCGTGGCGCCCGCAACGGTTGATGACCAACCGCCCGTACCCCCATCCGGTGACGGGCGAGCTGTTGCCGGCCGAGGAGCAGGAGATCGGTCTGCTGCGGCACGGTGTCACCGACCCGGATGACCCAGCAGGAGACACCCTGGCGATGTGGCACGAGGACGCGGAGGCGATCACGATGCGCCTGCCGTGGGCCACCGTCGGCTTCGCCGATCCCTCGTCCCGGCAGGCGTGGGTCGTCGCCGAGGATGGCTCGGTGTCGACGCGGACGGTGGAACGGCTGGGCATCAGCGTCGCGTTGGGCGATCACCTGGCTCGGACGCAGGGATACGCCTGGCCGGACTGGAACGAGCCCACGTGGCACGAGCGTCCCAAGGCTGGGCTCGAACGGCTCGCCGAGACGGTCGTGGAGGTCACCCGGTGACCCGGTCGGACGTCGGGGGCGTACGGGTGTGGTCGACCGCTAACCTGACGGCAAGCGTGATGTCCACCTGAGGAGCTCCTATGGCTCGCTTGTCGAAGAAGGTCTCGAAGCTCGAGAAGAAGGCCGACCAACTGCGCAAGAAGGCGGAGAGGAAGGGCAAGGAACTGCAGTCCGCCACCTCCGACCGGATCGAGGATCTGGCCAAGGAGGACAAGAGCAGCAAGAAGGGCCTGATCGCCCTGGTCCTGGCTGCGGGCGCAGGCGTCGCCGCGGTCGTCCTCAAGAAGAAGCGTGACCAGGAACTCGACGAGGCGCTCTGGGAGGAGCCCCGCTCGATCTGATCACGACCCGCACGACCCCGTGACGGAGCCCGTGGCCCGTCAACGTCGCGGCCGTCCTCGCCGGACCCTGTCGGTCCGCAGGACGGTCGCCGTCGTTCGGGCGGTCCGACCGGACGGCGGTCCCCTGCTCCACAGACCGACCCACACCTGTGGAACCACAGCGATGTAGTCATCCACATGTCCCCAGGGTTATCCACAAGCCCGCCCCGGAGGCCCCATGACGCGCTCACGAAGCGTGCTGCTGATCGCGCTCCTGGCGGCCGCGGCGGTCGGTGTCGTTGCCGCGGTCGTCGGCCTCGGTGAGGCACGCGCACCCGAGGTGGCGACGGAGCCCCCACCCTCGGAGCCCGCCGACGTCGGCGACGTCCCCGACGACGATCCTCCGGACGACGAGGAGGTCATCGACGAGCCGGCGCCGGAGGAGGAGCCGGATCCGGCCCCGGAGCCGCCCGCCGAGGAGCCGGGTCGCCAACGGTTGGTGATCCACCACGTCGGCGACGTCAACCTCGACCCCGGCTACGTCCCGGTGCTGCGTGACGCCGGCTTCGCCGCGGCGTGGGAGGGGGCGCGCCAGACCTTCGCGGAAGCCGACCTCGTGATGGTCAACCTCGAGTGCGCGGCGACCGAGGGGGGGACCCCGCAGCCCAAGCAGTTCCTCTTCCGCTGTGCGCTGGAGGGGCTCCCCGCCATGCGCGATGCGGGGGTGGATGTCGTCACGCTCGCCAACAACCACAGCGGCGACTACGGCATCCCCGGCATGGTCGAGTCCCGCGCCAACGTCGAGGCAGCGGGCATGGAGGCGGTCGGCATCGGCGACGACGAGGCCGACGCGTATGCGCCCCGCATCCTCGATGTCGCTGGCTGGCGGGTCGCGATCATCGGGTTCGGTGGTGTCGTGCCCGTTCCCGAGTGGACCGCTCGAGGTGAGCTTCCCGGACAGCCGACGGGCTACGACCCACAGCGCATGGCCGCAGCGGTCGCGGTCGCCGCCGAGCAGGCGGACCTGGTCATCGCCACGGTCCACTGGGGCGAGGAGGGCTCCCTGGAACCCCGGCCGGAGGACCGCGTCAAGGCCGAGGCGATGATCGCCGCCGGCGCCGACGTGGTGTTCGGACACCATGCCCACCGGCTGCAGCCGCTGGAGGTGGTCGACGGCGCCCCCGTGTTCTGGAACCTCGGCAACTTCGTGTGGCCGCGGCTCTCCCAGGCGGGTGCCACCACCGCGGTCGCGGAGTACGTGATCGCACCGGAGGGGACCGTCACGGCCTGTCTCGTGCCCTTCGAGATCGATGCGACGGGTACCCCGCGTCCCACCGGTGAGGCGCGGCGTTGCGTGGAGACGGACGGCCTCGCCGACCGTTGACATGCGGATAGCGCGCAGCGGTTTCGGTCAGTGGACACTCCGGGCGGAGCACTACCTCGCTAGTACCGTCGGGGGGACGACCGAGTGTTCCGCTGCGGTGGTCGCGGGCCTCGGTGTAGCTCCCCGAGAAGGATGGCCTATGCGTCTGCGTCTGCTCGCACTGCTCTCCCTGACCGCGTTGATCGCTGTGGCGTGCGACCCCGGTGATCCGATCGATCCCGAGGATCCGACGGCGGAGGTCGAAGAGACCCCGCCGGTCGACGAGGAACCGGACGACCCTGCCGAGCCCACGGCGGGCGGCACGCTGGTCGCCGCGATCGGTGGCGACCCGGACCAACTCGACCCGCACACGACGACCTCGTCCTTCGCGTTCACGGTCCTGGAGAACATCTACGACACGTTGGTCCAGCCGGCGTCCGA
Source organism: Nitriliruptoraceae bacterium (assembly GCA_003563915.1). Lineage (GTDB taxonomy): Bacteria > Actinomycetota > Nitriliruptoria > Nitriliruptorales > Nitriliruptoraceae > CSSed11-175R1. The sequence goes on along the minus strand of PWTE01000383.1, from coordinate 8,011 downwards.
TCTGACGATGGAGCCAGCACTGGCCGAGTCCTGGGAGGTCTCCGACGACCTGTTGACCTGGACGTTCAACCTGCGGCAGGACGTGAGCTTCCACGATGGCACCGAGTTCACCGCCGAGGATGTCGTCGCCTCCTTCGAGCGCATCGCCGAGGAAGGCGAGAACGCCTTCCGCCTGGACGCGATCGAGGAGTACGTGATCGTCGACGACCACACCGTCCAGTTCGAGCTCAACCGGGTCGCTCCGAACCTGCTGGAGCAGATCGGGCCGTTCGCTGGACTGGCGATCGCCCCCGCGGCAGCCATCGAAGCCGGCACGCTCGCCGACGAACCGGTCGGTACCGGGGCGTTCCAGTTCGTGTCGTTCACGCCGGGGGACTCGGTCGAGATCGAACGCAACCCCGACTACTGGGGCGGCGAGGTCCCGCTCGACGGCATCCGCTTCCAGGTCATCCCGGACGAGGGCGTGAAGCTGACCAGCCTGGAGACGGGCGAGGTCGACTGGATCGACTCGGTGCCACCCGAGCAGGTCGACGGACTCGCAGGTCGTGATGACGTCGTGCTGGGCCAGGTAGCCGGCAACGACTACTGGTACATGGCGCTGAACAACGACCGCGAGCCCTTCGACGACGAGCGGGTGCGGCGTGCGATCGCCTTCGCGCTGGACATCGACGTCATCACCGAGGCGGCCAAGTTCGATGCCGCGACACCGAACGAGACCGCGATCCCGGAGACCAGCTTCTGGTACCACGACTATGCGCCCTTCGGTCACGACCCGGCGCAGGCCGAGACGCTGCTCGAGGAGGCCGGGGTCAGCGACCTGACGATCGATCTGATGGTGAGCGGTGAGTTCCCGGAGACGGTGACCGCCGCGCAGATCATCGAGAGTCAGCTCGGCGCGGTCGGGATCACCGTCGAGATCCGCGACGAGGACTTCTCGACGTGGCTGGCCGACCAGGGCGAGGGGGAGTTCGACGCCTTCGCGCTGGGCTGGCTGGGCAACATCGACCCGGACGACTTCTACTACGCCCAGCACCACTCCGAGGGTGCGTTCAACTTCCACGGGTTCAGCGACGCGGAGCTCGACACCCTGCTCGATGATGCTCGCGTCGAGACCGACGAGGACACGCGCAAGGAGCTGTACGACGCGGCCGCGGAGCGGATCGTCGACCAGGCGTCCTACATCTACTTCTACAACCCGGACATCGTGACCGCGTGGGCCCCGGACGTGCAGGGCTACGAGGTCGCGCCCCACGGTCAGCGCCGGTTCAACAACGTCAGCCTCGATCGCTGACGAGGAAGCGAGGTCCAGGGAGGCTGACGGTTGGCCGGATACGTCGCGAAGCGGGTGGCGCAGTCGCTGCTCGCACTGCTCGGCGTCTCGGTCGTCGTCTTCGCCCTGATCCACCTGGTGCCGGGGGACCCGGTCCGTACGGCCCTCGGCACCCGGTTCGATCAGGAGCTCTACGAGGTCCTCCGCGCCCGTGCGGGGCTGGATCAGCCGCTGGTCGTGCAGTACTTCGACTGGCTGTTCCGGGCGTTGCAGGGTGATCTCGGCGTGTCGTTCCGCACGGGCCAGCCGGTCACCGAAGCGCTGATGCAGCGGTTGCCGGCGACCGCCCTGCTCGCGGTTTCGGCGGTCCTGGTCGGGCTGGTGATCGCGCTGCCCGCCGGGATCATCTCCGCGGTGCGCCAGGGCAAGGTCAGCGACTACGTCGCCAACGCCTTCTCGCAGATCGGCGTGTCGATCCCCGACTTCTGGTACGGGATCCTGCTGATCCTGCTGTTCGCCCAGACACTGCGGTGGCTCCCACCCTTCGGCTACACCTCGCTGCTCGAGGATCCCGTCGACGGGTTGCAGCGCCTGATCATGCCGGCCCTGACGACCGGCGTGGTCACCGGGGCGATCCTGACACGGTTCGTGCGGTCGTCGGTGCTCGAGGCCATGAACTCCGAGCACGTGCGCTTCGCCCGGGCCAAGGGGCTACCGCAGCGGCACGTGTTCCGTCACCACGTCCTGCGTAACGCCTGGAACCCGATCGTGACGATCACCGGACTGCAGCTGGGCACGCTGCTCGGCGGCATCGTGGTCGTCGAGGTGGTGTTCGCCTGGCCGGGGATCGGCCGGCTCGCCCTGACCGCCGTGGAGCGGCGCGACTACCCGGTCCTGCAGGGTGCCGTGCTGCTGATCGCGGCGGCGTTCCTCATCATCAACCTCGTCGTCGACCTGCTGTACGCCAAGCTCGACCCCAGGATCCGCAGCTCATGAGCGACGACCGCCCCGACCAGCCACCCTCGGACGAACCCGCCGAGGAGCCCCGTCAGCCCTCGGCCGAGCAGCCCGAACTGGAGCGGCCCGAAGGGGAGCACCGCCCCCAGTGGCGGCAGACGTTGGCGATCCTGCTCTCCAACCGCGCAGCGGCCGTGGGCCTGGTCGTGCTGATCGTCATGGTCCTCACGGCCGTGTTCGCCGACCAGTTGATCCGGTTCCCGATCAACGAGGACAACATCGCCAACCGGTTCGCGCCACCATCGGCCGACCACTGGTTCGGCACGGACGACCTCGGTCGCGACGTCTACAGCCGTGTGGTCATGGGCGCACGGGTGTCGTTGCAGGTCGCGGCGATCTCGGTGACGATCTCGCTCGTCGCCGGCACGCTCCTGGGGCTGATCGCCGGGTACCGCGGAGGCTGGCTGGACACGGTCACCATGCGCGCGGTCGACGTCGCCTTCGCCTTCCCCGCGGTGCTGCTCGCGATCGCGCTGGTCGCGGTGTTCGGGCCGAGCCTGCGCAACACCATGATCGCGATCGGCATCGTGTTCACGCCGATCTTCGCGCGGGTCGTCCGTGGGTCGGTGCTATCGGTGCGGGAGGACCTCTACATCCGGGCGATCCGATCGCTCGGGGCCAGCGATGGCCGCATCATCCTGCGGCACGTGCTGCCCAACGTCGCCGCCCCCGTCATCGTGCAGACCTCCCTGTCCCTGGCCTTCGCGATCCTGCTGGAGGCGGCTCTGTCGTTCGTCGGTGCGGGCGTCCAGCGGCCGACGCCGGCATGGGGGCTGATGTTGGCCGACGCCCAGCGCTTCATCGCCCAGGGGTGGTGGTTGTCGGTGTTCCCCGGGATGGCGATCTTCGTCACGGTGATGGCGTTCAACCTGATGGGAGACGGGTTGCGGGACGCCTTGGACCCGCGCCAGCGGACGCTCATCGAAGCGAGGGGTGCTGGCGGCGGGGAGGACGAGTGATGGCCGACGACCCGATCCTGTCCGTCCGCGACCTGCACGTCAGCTTCCGGACCAAGCGTGGGCTGGCCCGGGTCGTGCGCGGGTTGGACTACGACCTGCACGCCGGCGAGACCCTGGCGATCGTCGGCGAGTCCGGCTCCGGCAAGTCGGTCTCCACCCTGGCGATGACCAAGCTGATCCCGATGCCGCCCGGGCAGGTCAGCGGCGAGGTGTGGCTCGGCGACGACGATCTCGTCCCGCTGTCCGAGAAGCACCTCCTGCACTACCGCGGTCGACGCATCGGGTACGTGTTCCAGGATCCGATGACCTCGCTCAACCCGGTACACCCGATCGGTCGGCAGCTCACCGAGGGGATGCGTTACCACCTCGAGCTCTCGGACGAGGAGATCCGCGAGCGGGCCATCGACCTGTTGCAGAAGGTGGGTATCCCGAGCCCGGAGAAGCGACTGGACGACTACCCGCACCAGTTCTCCGGCGGGATGCGGCAGCGGGTCGTGATCGCGATCGGCCTGTCCTGCGACCCCGAGGTGCTGGTCGCCGACGAGGCCACGACCGCGCTGGACGTCACCACCCAGGCGCAGATCGTGGAGCTGATCGGACGGCTCCAGGACGAGCTCGGGATGGGGGTGATCTGGATCACCCACGACCTCGGCGTCGTGGCGGGGATCGCCGATCGGGTCCTCGTGATGTACGCGGGCCAGGTCGTCGAGGCGGCGGATGTCGACGCGCTCTACGCCCGCCCCCGCCACCCATACACCGTCGGGCTGATGCGGTCGCTCCCGGTGCTCGGCGACCTGGAGCGGCGTGACCTCGCGTCGATCCCGGGCTTACCCCCAAGCCCGACGGCGTTACCCGAAGGCTGCGCGTTCCATCCACGCTGCGCGTTCCGGGACGACGACCGCTGCGCGACCGAAGCGCCGCCGCTGCGTGACATCGGTGATGGCCACCTGATACGCAGCTTCTACGAGGTGCCCGAGGAGATCGCCCAGGAGGCTGCGGCCGAGGCCCGGATCGAGATCGAACCTCCCGACGCCGACGACGTCGGCGATGCGGCAGCAGAGGTCGGGAGCCGCAGCGGGCGCGGGGGTGAGACGTGAGCGATGCGCTGGTGACGGTCGATGACCTGTCGGTCTACTTCCCCGTCGGGCGCCGCCGTGACGGCACGGCCGTCAAGGCCGTCGACGGCGTGTCCTTCGAGATCGCCAAGGGTGAGACCCTGGGGCTGGTCGGCGAGTCCGGCTGTGGCAAGTCCACGACCGGGCTGGCCCTGCTGCGGCTGGTCGAGCCGACGCGGGGCAGCGTCACCTTCGACGGCATCGACGTCCGTGAGCTCAGTGCCCGTGACCTGCGTCGTTGGCGTCGGCGCGCCGCGATGATCTTCCAGGACCCGTACGCGTCGCTGGATCCGCGCCAGCCCGTGGGGGAGGCGGTCGGTGAGGCCCTGGACATCCACGACCTGCACCAGGGCAAGCAGGCGCGGCGCACCCGGATCGGCGAGCTCCTCGAACGGGTCGGCCTGCACCCTGACGTCGCCGAGCGCTACCCCCACGAGTTCTCGGGAGGACAACGACAGCGCGTCGGGATCGCTCGCGCGCTCGCCTGCGAGCCGGACTTCATCGTCGCCGATGAACCCATCGCGGCGCTGGACGTCTCTATCCAGGCGCAGGTGATGAACCTGATGGCAGAGCTCCAGCGCGACCTCGACCTGACCTACCTGTTCATCGCCCACGACCTGGCTGCGGTCCAGCACGTCTCCGACCGGATCGCGGTGATGTACCTCGGCAGGATCGTCGAGCTCGCCGACCGGATCGACATCTACCGCTCGCCGCAGCATCCCTACACGCAGGCGTTGCTGTCCGCCATCCCGGTCCCGGAACCGACGCGCGAGCGGTCCCGCCGCCGCATCCTGCTGGAGGGCGACCTTCCCTCGCCGATGGATCCACCGTCCGGCTGCAACTTCCGGACCCGGTGCGCCGAGGTCTTCGAGGCCTGCGGGCGTGTCGACCCGGCACTCGCCCCGGTCACCGACGGACACGAGGCGGCCTGTCTGTTGCACCACGATCAGGGGCAGGCGGTGGAGCGGTCGCACCATCCGGATGCCCGGGAGCACCAGAAGGCCTAGACGCACCGCCTCGTCGGACGGCAGCGTCCTCTCGCTGCGTCATCCCGCGGCCGAACGTGCACTCACCGCACTTGCGGTCGGGATCGGCGTGTCCCCCGTAACCGCTCGAGGGTCCCCGGCGCTCTGGAAGGTGCTGGCGGGTCTCCCGCTGGCGTCTGAAGCTCCGGCGCATCCCCCGTGCTCCGGAGCTTCAGCACGTTCGGGGGCTCGGTTCGACCGGCCTGGTTGCGCGGGTCGGCCCCCCGGACGACCTTCGTGTCACGCGGCTTCGCCCCGTCGGCGGGCGCGGCGCTCCGCCATCTGCTGAGCGATGCGCTCGTCCGCTTCCTCCGGCGTCAACGCCGAGCCACCCAGGTGTGCGGGCACCCACCAGTCGTCGGGTGGAGGCCCCGGACGTTGCGGGTAGGACGCCTGCACCTCGTCGAGCAGGCTGGTGATCCGCGCCATCAGGTCGGTGGTGCGGGCCATCGCCGTCCGTCCCTCGGGCTCGTAGGGCTCGCCGTAGCGCACGCTGACCACGACGCCCCGAGCCGGCCGCGGGTCTCGCCACTTCGTCAGGAGTCGCTGGCTCCCCCACAACGCGACCGGCACGATCGGGACCCCGAGCGACTCGGCCAGGCGGACGGTCCCGCTCTTCGCCCGGCGCGGCACGAACGACGGGCTGATCGTGCCCTCCGGGTGTACCCCGACGATCTCGCCGGCCTTCAGGGCGTCCTGCGCGGCGGTCGCCGCAGCAGCCGCGTCACCGTGCACGTCGACGGAGATCTGGCCGAGCTGGCGGAGCAGGGTGCCGACCACGGGCTTGTCGAAGAACTCGCTGCGGGCCAGGAACCGCACCTCGCGCCGCGGTCGGGGAGGCGCCAACATGACGAAGGAGAAGTCGAGGTAGCCGACGTGGTTGCTGGCCAGGATCGCCGGCCCCGACGCGGGGATGTTCTCGTGACCGACACTTCGCAGGTCGATCGCCAACGAGCGGAACCCCGCTTCGAAGAGTCGGCTACCGACCTGGTAGATCGCCGTCACGTGCTGCTCCCGCCTACGTCGTTCGCGTTCAGCCACCGTGAGGTGGCAGCCTAGGGCCTCGTCCCGGAGTCGAAGGATCGTCATGTCCATCCTGCCGACGGGGGCGTGGCCGGCACAGGTCACGCCGCTGCGCTCCCCTTCAGAGCTCGACCTGCCCGCGGTGGCACAGCTGGCGGAGGCCTCCGTGGCCGAGGGGGCCGCCGGCGTGCTGGTGGCCGGGTCGACCGGTGAAGGGGTACTGCTCGGGTCCGCCGATCGTCGCGCCGTCACGGCGGCGGCGGTCGACAGCGGGGTCACCGTGATCGCCGGCGCATCCGGTGCCACGGTCGACGATCTCCACGCGGACGTGCAGCGGCTGGCGGGTGCCGGCGCCGACGCCGTGCTCGTCCTGGCCCCGAGCGCCTACCCCCTCACACCCGACGAGCTGGTGGATGTCCACACCGCGGTCGCGGACCGGGCCGACGTACCGACCCTGGCCTACCACATCCCGCAGTTCACCGGCTCGGCACTCACCCCGGAGGCGGTCGGGGCGCTGGCCGAGCATCGCAACATCGTCGGGCTCAAGGATTCCTCACCCGGCGCTGAGCGCCGCGCCGCCTTCGTCCGCGCGGCCGCCGGGCGCCTGGCGGTCTACGACGGTCACGCGCCGACGTTGGCGGCGGCGTTGCGCGACGGGGTCAGCGGTTCGATCACCGCGATCGCGAACCTGCGGTTGCGCCGGGTGCTGGAGCTGCACGCGGCGGTGGCCGACGACGACCACGACACGGCGGAGCGGCTCCAGGGGTCCCTCGCCGCCACCGAGGAGGCACTGCGGGCCGTCCCCGGATCGATGCCGGCCGCGTTGAAGGCCGCGATGCAGCTCGAGGGAACCCTCGACGAACGCTGGTGCATCTCGCCGCTGCGTTCGGTGCCCGGCAACCACCTGGACCTGGTCCGCACCGCCCTGCTGCGGTGATCGGATGTCGGCCGGCCCCGCGCCTGCTGGCGCAGTGGCGGTCGCGTTGGAGCCAGCGGGCTGACGGTCGCCGAACCGGAGAAGTCGGCAGATATGCCGACTTCTCCCACGGAGCCCGGGCAGCTGCCGACCATGGCCGCGAGAAGTCGGCAGATATGCCGACTTCTCGCGGAGGACCGGCGCCTCGTGTCGTCTGCTGTTCGAGCTCCGCGTCAGGCGACGCGCTCCAGCAGGTCGGTGATGATCCGCGAGACCTGGCGGACCTCGATCAGGAACCCGTCGTGCCCGTGCGGTGAGCGGATCACCGTCGCCCGGTCCCCCGGCACCCCGAGCAGGTGCGCCAGCTTGTGCTGTTCCGGCAACGGGTAGAGCCGGTCGCTGTCCACGCCCGCGACCGCCACCTCGGCGTCGACCAGGCGCAGCGCCTCGACGACCCCGCCGCGGTCCCGGCCGACGTCGTGGCTGTTCATCGACTGTGTCAACCGCACGTAGGTCGCGGCGTCGAAGCGCCGCACCAGCTTCTCGCCGTGGTGGTCGAGGTAGCTCTCCACCGCGAACCGCCCGCCCGCCAAGGGGTCCTCGTCGCCCTGCTCCTGGCGGTTGAAGCGGATGTTGAACTCCTCCTCGCTGCGGTAGCTGAAGTGCGCGATGCGGCGCGCCAGCGC
>PWTE01000146.1 GCA_003563915.1 Nitriliruptoraceae bacterium | reverse complement strand
GGAGGGAACCGGAGTGCCACCTCGACGGATCGTGATCCTGGGCGCGGCTGGCCGCGACTTCCACCTGCACAACACCGTGTTCCGCGACGATCCCGACGCCGAGGTGGTCGCGTTCACCGCGGCCCAGATCCCCGGCATCGACGGTCGGACCTACCCGCCCTCGCTCGCCGGGCCGCACTACCCCGAGGGCATCCCGATCCGGCCCGAGGACGACCTGGAGGACCTGGTCGCGGACCACGGCGTCACCGAGGTGGTCCACGCCTACTCCGACCTGTCCCACCTCGACGTCATGCACGCCGCCTCGCGGGTCCTGGCCACCGGCGCCGACTTCCGGCTCATCGGGCCGGACGCGTCGATGTTGCGGAGCCGCGTCCCGGTCGTGGCGGTCTGTGCAGTCCGGACCGGATGTGGCAAGAGCCAGACCTCCCGCCGGGTGGCGCGGGTGCTCCTCGACGCGGGGCTGCGCCCCGTGCTCATCCGCCACCCGATGCCCTACGGCGACCTCGAACGCATGCGCGTCCAGCGGTTCGCCTCGCTCGCGGACATCGATGCCTCCGACCCCACCATCGAGGAGCGGGAGGAGTACGAGACGCCGGTCGAGATGGGCATCGTCGTCTACGCCGGGGTCGACTACGCCGAGATCCTCGCCGCAGCGGAGCAGGAGGCCGACGTCATCATCTGGGACGGGGGGAACAACGACCTGCCGTTCGTCCGTCCGGACGTCTACATCACCGTGGCCGATCCCCTGCGACCGGGGCACGAGCTGACCTACCACCCGGGCGAGACCAACCTGCGCCTGGCCGACATCGTGGTGATCAACAAGGTCGCCGAGGCCGATGCGCAGGACGTCCAGACCGTGGCTGCGAACGTCCGCGTGCGCAACCCCGGCGCGACGGTGGTCCAGGCCAGCTCGCCGGTGACACTGGCGGAAGGGCCGTCGCTCGCGGGCCAACGGGTGGTGGTCGTGGAGGACGGCCCGACGATCACGCACGGCGGGATGCCCTACGGCGCGGGGACCGTGGCGGCACGGGCGGCTGGGGTCGCCGAGATCGTCGATCCCCGCCCCTGGGCGGTCGGCAGCATCGCCGCGACCTACGCGGCCTACCCGGACATCGGGCCGGTGCTGCCGGCGATGGGCTACGGCGCCCAGCAGGTCCAGGACCTGGCCGCGACGCTGCAGGCAGCCGACTGCGACGTGGTGATCAGCGGCACCCCCATCGACCTGACCCGCATCGTCGATGCCGGCCATCCGGTCCGCCGCGCCACCTACGAGCTGGTCGAGGAGGGCGATCCCGACCTCGCGACCGCGTTGGCCGACCACCTCACCGCGTGGACACGGGATCGCTGAGCCGCGTCACGGCAGGTACTGCTCCTCGATCCCGACCACGACCCCATGGTCGAGCGTGAGCCAGAACGGACTCGCCGAGACCAGGCCGTCCGCGGGCGCACCACCCGCCAGGTCGTCGAGCAGGGTCGCCCACGACCGTGGCTTGAGCTCGACGCCCTCGCCGAGGTGGAGCAGGACCAGGGACACCTCGACCTCCGCGGCCACCGGCAGGGTGCGCAGCCGCGGGTTGACGTTCACGATGTAGTAGTCGTTCGGCGGGCCATCAGGGTCATCGGGATGGTCCGCCTGGTAGGCGACGACGGCGTCCTGTCCGGTCAGGAACTGGATCACGTCAACGGTGAGGGTCCGACCGGCGAGGTCGACGTCGTGCAGGAACACCGGGTGCCGACCATCCGCGAGGTCCACCCCGTCGTGTGGCTCCGCCCCGGGCTCGTCGGGCGACGCCTGACCGGGCGGGACACGCTGGAGCCACTCGTAGAACGCGTCGGGGTCACCGGCGAGCCGGTAGAGCACGGAGGCGGCACCGTCCGCCGCCCCCAGCGCCGTCGTGTCGAGCTGTGCCAGCAACGCGGACGAACCGCAGGAGCTCGACGCGTTCGGGATGACCGGCCGCAGGTCGTCGAGGTCGATCATGACGGTGCCGGCGACGACCTCCGCGCTGCGGAGCATCCCGACGGTCTCGGCGGAGAACCACCCGCCGTACCCCGCCTCCTGTTCGGCGTCGGTCGGGCCGGCCAACAGGGCTTCCAGCGCCCCGGTCAACGGGTCCTCGGCCGTGACGATGCGCGGAACCGGGAAGACCTCCGTGCAGGGGTCACCGAGCGCCTCGTTGACGAGGTAGATCGCCACCTCCACGGTGTCCGACGGAGGTGCTTCGTCGTCGGGGTCCTGGTCGTCGGGATCCTCATCGGATCCCGGCGGGAGGGGCTCGGGCGCGGGGTCGTCAGCACCACAGGCGAGGCCGGTCAGCGCCAGCGACAGCAGCAGCGCCACGGCGACGACACGGCGGACACCGAGCCACGATCGGGGCGGACGGACGCGCATCGCGACCACCTCCACGAGGTGCCGGAACCGCTCGGGGGCGATGAGCGTTCCAGCCAACCTCGAGTGTCAGCCTGCCGACCCGGCAGCGCCAGAGGCCTTGGTCCCGCGGTGAGGCGCCGCCACGGCGTGGATCCGGTGGCCGTCCGCCTCCAGGGCCGCACAGGCAGCGTCGAGCTGATCGTGCCCGACGAGCAGCCAGTCCGTGTCGTGGGTGGAGATCGCGAAGATGGGGATCTCGGCACGGGCGAGGGCAGCGGCGAGCGACGCCAGGATGCCTGTCAGGTGGAACGGCAACGGTCCCCGGACCGACAGGGCACGCCAGCCGGTCTCGGCCTGCACGCCAGCGGGGACGTCGGACTCCGGCAGGACGATGGACAGCTCACTGGCGGTCACGGTGACCGACACCAGCGGCCGCGCCGTCAGGTCGACCCACGCCGGGACGGACGCATCCGGCGGGAGACGGCAGACCGCCAACCGCTCTGCGTGGACATCGAGCTCCATGGGCCTCCCTCCGATCGACGCGCAACCGTACGCCTCTGCCGCCGGTAACGGCGATGGGTCACCGGGAACCGTCGACCGCGGGGTCTCCCGCGATGATCTTGACCAGCCCCACCACCACGGCGATCGAGGTCGCGACGATCCCGACGACGAGCGCGATGCGCACTGCCAGGGTCCAGTCGGTGCCGTACCCGGTGAAGTCGAAGGGGAACACCGTCCACATCCGGAGGCTGACGGCCACGCCGAACGCGGCGTTGAGCAGGTCACCGAAGGCCTTGACCCGGCCCTGATCGCGCACGACGAACCCGGCGTTGACCAGCATGCTGACGATCAACGACGCGCTGACCAGCGGAAGGACCTCCTCGAAGGCCGGGGTGAGGAAGCCCGGCCAGCCCCACACGAGCAGGCGGTGGACCGCCCACAGCGCGACGGCGTTGGCAGCGATGGCGGCGAGGTAGCCGACACGCCGGACGCCTGCGGACGGCCGCCGCTTCGCGGATGGGGCCTGCGCGATCGTCATGTCCATCCCCCGGCACGTTGCCCCTCGAGTCAACGCCTCACCGACGACGTGGGCCAGTGGCGAAGGTCCCTCCTCGGGGCTCGCGGTCTCAGGTCCGTGCCGGCGTGGACCGCCGACCACGGACCGTGCGACCGACCCACGGGCCGAGCGTGCCGATGGTCGCGCCGCTGACGGCCCCAGCCGTGCCGAGGGTCCAGCCGATCGGCCCCAGGGGACGACAGCCGGCAGCTCCGCTGACCCCAGGCGTCTGCACGATGGCGGCCAGGGCGGCGGCGGAACCCGCGCTCGCGAGCCAGATGCGTGGATCGCGCGGTCGCGCAGCGATGGTCTGCAGCAGTTGGGCCCCGACCAGCGCGACCAACCCCGTCGTGGCGGCGTGGTCAGCCGTGCCGCTCAACCGCGCCGGCAGGTAGGCCAGCACCGCACCGGTGCCGGTGCCGATCGCCCGCCAGACCAGTGCCTCGTTGAGGATCGCGCCAAGGGAGGCTTCGGGTCCCTCACGCAGCAGGCTGTCGATGCTGGCGCCGTCGGGTTCGGACATCGCGATGACCGAAGCCGGGGCGACGTCGGTCAGCAGGTTGACCAGCAGCAACTGCTTCGCACCGAGCGGCGAACGGCCGGTGGCCAGGCTGCCCGCCACGGTGAAGGCGATCTCGCCGAGGTTGCCGCCGACCAGCACGGCGACGGCATCCCGAACCGATGCCCACAGACCGCGGCCTTCGGCGATGGCATCGGCGAGGGTCTCCATGCGCTCGTCGGTCACGACCAGGTCCGCCGCATGTCGGGCTGCGGAGGTGGCCCGTGGCCCCAGCGCGATCCCCACATCGGCGAGTTGGATCGCGGCCACGTCGTTGGCGCCATCGCCGGTCATCGCCACGACCGCACCGCGCTGCTGGAACGCACGGACCAGGTCGGCCTTGTGTTCGGGTGTCGCCCGGGCGACCACCGTGACCTCGGCCAGGATCGCATCCAGCTCCGCAGGGCCGAGGCTCGTCACCTCTTGGGCGGTGACCACCCGTCCGTCCCCGAGCCCCACCTCCTCGGCCACCGCCGTCGCGGTCGCGGTGTGGTCACCGGTCACCATCACCACACGCAGTCCAGCGCTCCGGAGCCGCTGGACGGCCTCGGCGGCACTCTGCCGGGCCGGGTCCTGCAGACCGACGAAGCCGAGGAGCACGAGCCCCTGCACGTCCTCATCCTCGAGTTCGGACCGGCCGGGTACCTGCCGTTCGGCGACGGCGAGCACGCGCATCCCCCGAGCCGCCAGCTCCACGGCATGCGCCAGCAGGTGAGCGCGATCCTCGCGAGAGAGCGAGCGTGGCTCCCGCCCAACCCGCCAGCGCTCGCAGCGGTCGAGCACCACCTCGGGTGCGCCCTTGACACTGACCACCGGACCGCGACTGGTCCGGGCCAGCACCGCGTGGAAGCCTCGCTCAGGGGCGAAGTGCAGGTCGTCCAGCGGGTCGAAGCGGCCACTGCCCTCTCGCTGAACCCCGGCGGCGCCCGTGGCCTGAGCGACCGCTCCGTCGGTGGCGTGAGCGAGCGGCTCACCGGCCCGGACCGGCGTCGAGCGCCGGGCTGCGAGCAGGACCCGCCGGTGTCGCTCGGTCAGCGCGTCGACCGACACGGCGACGCGACCGTCCGAGACCTCGGTCAGGCGGAGGGAGCCCTCGGTGAGGGTGCCGGTCTTGTCGACGCAGAGCAGATCGACCCGGCCGAGCGCCTCGATCGTGCTGACGTTGCGCGCCACGATCCCCGCGCTCGTCAGCCGTCGAGCGGCGGCCCGCTGGCCCATCGCCGCCAGCAGCGGCAACCCCTCGGGTATGGCAGCGACAGCGAGGGTGACCGCCGAGCCAGCCACCTCCTGTAGGGGCACCCGGCGCAACAGGCCCGCAGCCAGTACCGCCACGCTGCTCGCGGCTGCCGCGGGCACCGTCAGGTCGGTCAGCTCCTGGAGCCGTCGGTCGACCCCGGTGACGGGGGGTGGCTCACCTCGGCGGGCGGTCGCGCGACCGGCCTCGGTCTGCTCGCCCGTCGCCACCACCACGGCGAGCCCTTCTCCTGCGAGGATGGTCGTGCCGGCGAACAGCATCGACGCCCGATCGGACAACGCGGCGGCTCGCGGGGTGGCGGCCGCCGCCTTGGTCACCGGCACGGACTCGCCGGTGAGGCTGGCCTCCTCCACCTGCAGGTTCCGGCAGCGCAGCAGCCGGCAGTCCGCGCCGGCGGTGTCGCCCGCGAAGAGCTCGACGACGTCACCCGGGACCAGTTCGGTAGGCAGCACCAACCGCCGCGCCCCGTCGCGACGGACCCGCACCGCGTCCGCCTCGCTGCTGCCGAGCCGATCGACGGCCACGTCGGCACGGAGCCGTTGAGCCGCCCCCATCGCCGCGCTCAACGCCAGGACGAGGCTGACGAGCCCCGCGTCGGTGGCCGACCCGGTCACCAGGGACAACCCGGCCCCCGCGACGAGCACGGGGGTCAGAGGGTTCGCGAGTTCGTCCACGATCGCCTGGCGCAGGCGCTCGGGAAGCCATGGTGGCGCTGCCGATGGCATCTGCCGCGCCTCGGCCTCCTCGATGGAGAGCCCTTCGACGCTGCTACCCAGCAGGTCCAGCGCCTCACGTCCCTCCATGGCATGCCACGGGAGGCTGATCGAACGTAGGGTGATGTGCCGGCGTTCGAGCACACGCGCCATCCGTCTGCCGTTGATGATCGCGGCGAGCGCCGCGGCATCGACGGCGCGGGCAGCCAGCACCGGAGCCTGGGTCGGTGGACGGTCGATGACCGACACGGCACCGAGGACCGCGCCCGCGAAGGCCAGGCGGATCGCCTGCTCCGCGTGGTCGCGTGACGCAGTGATCGCGCCGACCAGCAGGGCGACGTCGTCCAACCCCTCCCCGGCGATCAGATGCGCACCGTGTGGCACCGCCTGTCCGGACTGGGGGCACCCGACCAGCACGTCAGCTGGTCCGAGGCTCGCGTCGGTGTCTCGGACCACCGCGAGCACGGTGCGCCCCTCTGCCTGGAGCTTGCGAACGGCGCCCGGGATCCCGGCATGCGTGGCGATGATCTGGTCGGGGACGGCGTCACTCCGGGTGAGCCAGCGTCCGCTGGCCGCGACCATCAGTCCGCAGCCGGCGGCACGGTCGAGCAGGTCCCGGCCGGGCTCCCCGACACGGTAGGGCCGAACCGGACGACCCGACGGCGACACCTCGAGCAGCAACCGCCCATCGACCACCAGCGTGTCCACCTGATGGAGTCGACGCAGCGCCTGCCGATCCATGACCAGGACCCCGCGTCGGGCCAGGATGCGTGCCAGCTCAGCGCCGAACACCTCCCGTCCGAGGCGCGCTGCCTTCGGCGCCGCGTCGACCAACGGCGCCATGGCCGCACCGAGATCCCCCGAGGTGACGAGGCTGGAGGCGAAGGCCGCGATCGATGCCTCCAGCGAGCGCGTGGCGTACCGATCCAGCGGGTCTGGGACCGGTGCGTCGGCCCGCGGTGGTGACGCCCCCGTCGGCACCGCGCAGGAGGGTGGCACGGCGAAGAGCTCCTCCTCACGATCGCGCCACACCGACCGCCGCGATCGGTGCTCGCTGACCAGGAGGGTCCGGTGAGCGATGTCGACCAGCTGACCGGTCATGCGCTGGGAGAAGCCCTGCAGCACCGCGTTCCCCACGCCCATCACGAGATCGCTGGCGTGCGACCCGAGCGGCCGCTCGACCTGCGCGCGAAGCTGCGGCGTGCTGTCGACCAGCGCCGCCAACCGGGACAGATCGGTCGCCAACGTCCACGGGGTGAGGCCGGCCGCGCGGCCGGCGATAGCACCAGCGAGGCTCGCGAGATCCGTACCGATCTCGGTCAGGAGACGGACGAGCGGCTCGACATCAGCCGGATGGCTCGGGCGATCCCGCGGGAACACCTCGGAGAGCCCCAGCCGACGCTCGACCTCGTCGACCACACCGGCGAGCTCCTCGGTCGTCGCCCACAGCGCGTCGTGTTCGACGACGACCCGCGGGGGCCGGACCTGCAACGCCACCCAGGTCACCCCAGGGTGGGCGCGAAGCGCCGTGATGACCTCGTGCTCGAACTCCCCGAGCAGCTCGAGTGGCACCTCCCGATGCTCGATGTGCGAGCGCCCGTCACCGGACCAGGTCTGCCGACGACGGCCGAGCAGCGAGCGCACCCGTCGCTCGCCAACGGACCCTGCTGCCGCGCGCCCCAACGATCGTCCTGACGTCGCCGTGCCCCCAAGGGTCCCCCGCACTGCGTCGACGCCCCAGGGTCGGAGGTCACGAGCCCGCGAGCCAGGTGGGCCTCCACCGATCGGAGGAGGCGGGGTTCGCATCCTTCGATGAGGCCGCGCGGCGGGCACGACGGGGACGGTGGGGGCGTCCATCGATCACCGGAGCATCAGGAGGCTCCCATGACCGCCCGTCGGACCCCGACGACCCCGCCTGCGGGACCACGTCGCCGACCATCCCGCCCCCTCACGACGCGAACGCCGAACGTCCGTCCGGCCGCTCGACGGGGACGTCTTCACCGCGTTGCGCGACGGTGCCGCGGGCTTCCTGCTCAAGGACATCGACCCCGACGAACTCGGGGCGGCGGTCCGGACGGTCGCGTCGGGGAACGGGCTGGTCGCGCCGGAGGCACCCGTCAGCTCATCGCCGAGTTCGCTCGCTCGCGGCCCGAGCCCAGCGGCGACGCCCCCGGGTACGACGAGCTGAGCGACCGCGAGCGCGACGTCCTGCCCCTCGTGGCGCGCGGCCACGCCAACGCCGAGATCGCGGCGGAGCTGTTCGTCGAGGAGACCACGGTCAAGACGCAGCTGCGCAACCTGCTGCAGAAGCTCGGCCTGCGCGACCGCATCCACGTGGTGATCTACGCCTATGAGCACGGACCGGTGCGGCCCTCGAGCTGAGAACCCGCCAGCGGTCGCCCGACCGGTCCGGTCAGCCGTCGAGGTAGTGCTCGATAGCGTCGGCCAGCGCGGCGCCGAGCGCGTCCTGCCCTTCGTTCGAGCGCAACATCGCCAGGTCGTCGTCGTTGTGCATGTTCCCGGCCTCGAGCAGGACCGCGGGGACCTCAGAGAGGTTCAGTGTGCCGAGGTCGGACCGCACGTGGATCCCGTCCTCGCCGACGTAGTTCGAGGGCGTCAGCCCGTAGTTGACGAGGTGGTCACGTACCTGCGTGGCCAGGCGGCTGGAGCGCTCCACGACCTCCTCGGACTGGCCCTCCCAACCGCCGGGCCGGATCACGTGGAAACCGTGGCCGTCCTCAGCCGCACCATCGGCATGGATCGAGATCATCAGGTCAGCGCCGGTGTCCTGCCCGAAGGTGCCGCGCTCGTCGATGCACGGACCGACCCCGTCGTCGTCCTCCCGGGTCATGACCACCTCGGCGCCACGGGCTTCCAGCATCGCGCGCAACCGCCGGGCGAGCTCGATGTTGAACCTCGATTCGCGGTAGCCGTCGTCAGCGACCGCGCCGACGGTGTTGCACCGTTTGGTCTCAGGCCCGGCGTCGACCTCACGGGCGATCTCGTCGGGTGCGTCGAAGTTCCCACCGTTGTGACCTGGGTCGATGGCGATCAGCCGGCCGTCGAGCGGCGCAGGCGCCGGCTCCTCGACCGACTCCTCCGCAGGCTCCTCGGGCAGAGGCGCCGGAGCCGCCTCCGTGTCGAGTTCCGGCGGTTCGGGATCCGAGGGTGCACACGCGGCCAGGCCAGCGGCAGCGATCAACGCGACGAACGCGACCAGGCCGGTCCGAGCCCAGCGGCGCGCGACGTTGGTCGGGGAAGACGACATCGTGTCGACCTCGGTGCAACGGGGACAGCGATCCTGCGGGCAGCGCCGTCAGGCACCGACCGCTTCACACCCCAGTCGATCGTCGATACCGCCTCGTGACCTCGTCCATCCGTCGGTACGTCTGCATGCCACGCAGCGCGGCGTGACCGCCGCGGCGCGTTCAGAGCAGGTTCGGGATCTTCTGTTCCTCGGCGAGGTTGGCGCGCCGGAAGTAGAAGGTGACGATCGTGGCCACGATCACGATGAACAACGAGTAGAGGGCCGGCACCAGCAGCAGGTTGCCCAGCACCGGGCTGTCGGAGAAGGTCAACAGCACGATCGCGATGGCCAGAGGCCCGTTCTGGATGCCCGTCTCGAGCCCCACGGTCCTGGCATTCATCGGGTGCAGACGGATCGCCCGGGCGATCCCGTAGGCGATCGTGATCCCGAACAGCCCGAGGCAGACCGCCACCGCGTACACCTGCCACGGGGTGATCGTGAGCAGGATCCAGTTCCGAGGCACCCAGGTGACCATCAGGAAGACGATGAAGAACAGTCCGAAGAAGCCGCCCATCAGCTCCATCACGGCCCCGACGTTGGGGCTGTAGCGACGGATCAGCATGCCGACCGCCACGGGAACCAGCAGGATGACCAGCGTGACCACGATGTTCTCGACCGGGATCTGCAGCTCCGAACCTGCGGGCATGAACCGGGTGCCGTAGACCACCAACGCCAGCGGGGTCATGAGCAGGGCCCACAACGTCGAGTTGGTGGTCATCATGACGCTGAGGGCGAGGTTGCCCTTCGAGAAGAACGTGAAGATGTTCGACGTGGTCCCCGCCGGGACCGAGCCCATCAACAGTGCCCCGATCGCGACGGCCGCGGCGTAGTCCTCGGGCAGCTGCAGCAGCAGGCCGACGATCAGCAGGAAGGCGAGGAACGGCATGATCCCGAACTGGGTGACCCAGCCGATGATCAGCCCCTGAGGGCGGCGCAGTGCCGACGCGAAGTCGCGCGGGGTCAGGCCAGCCCCGAGCCCGAACATGATGACGAAGACCAGGGCCACGAGCATGATCTGCTCGAAGTCCGTGACGACCTGATGGTCGGGGGGCGGGCCTTCGACGGCGAGGACCAGGGAGGACAGCACCGTCATCGCCCTGCCTCCTCTGTGTCAACGCTCGTGGGCGGGGTGTCAACGGCGACCTCTCGCGGTGCCGCAGCCTCGATGTCCGTCCGCAGGTCCTTGCGCAGGATCTTCCCGATCAGGCTCTTGGGCAGCTCGTCACGGAACTCGATCGACCTCGGGACCTTGTAGGACGTAAGGTGCTCGCGGCAGTGCGCGATGACGTCGTCTGCCGTCAGGTCAGGGTCCTCCGCGACGACGTAGGCCCGGACCGCCTCGCCGCTCTTGCCG
Organism: Nitriliruptoraceae bacterium; assembly: GCA_003563915.1. Taxonomy (GTDB): domain Bacteria; phylum Actinomycetota; class Nitriliruptoria; order Nitriliruptorales; family Nitriliruptoraceae; genus CSSed11-175R1. The sequence continues at coordinate 4,752 of PWTE01000146.1, read as the reverse complement.
TCGGGCACCCCCACGACGCCGGCTTCGATGACGCCCGGCATGGCAGCGATGCAGCCCTCCACCTCGTTGGGGAAGACGTTGAACCCGCTCACCAGGATCATGTCCTTCTTGCGATCGACGATGCGGAAGTAGCCGTCGGCGTCCATCTCCGCGACGTCGCCGGTGTGCAGCCACCCGTCGCGGATCGTCTCGGCGGTCTCGTCGGGCCGCTGCCAGTAGCCCTGCATGATCTGCGGTCCGCGGGCGGCCAACTCCCCCGGCTGCCCGTTCGGGACCGGCTCGCCCTCGTCGGTCACACACCGCACCTCGGTCGAGGGCACGGGCATGCCGATGGTGCCGTCCTTGACCGTGCCGCCGAGCGGGTTGAAGGTCAGCACCGGCGAGGACTCGGTCAGCCCGTAGCCCTCCACGATCGGGGTACCGGTCACCTCACGCCACCGCTCGGCGACGGACGCGTGCAGCGCCATGCCGCCCGCGGCGGCGGCCCGCAGCTTCGCCGGCGGGTGCTCGAGGAACCACCGCTCGATCAGCAACGCGTTGAACAGCGTGTTGACCCCCGTGAGCCAGGTGATGGGGTAGTTCTCGAAGGCACGCTTGAGGTTGCTCGGTGGCCGCGGCGACGGGATCAGGATGTTGCGTCCGCCCATCGTGTGGAAGCCGACGAGGTTCACCGTGAACGCGAAGATGTGGTACAGCGGGAGCGCCGTGAGCACCGTCTCCTCGCCCGGCCGGAGGTGCGACCGGGTCATCTCGAGCGTCTGCATGGTGTTGGCCAGCAGGTTGCCGTGCGAGAGCATGGCGCCCTTGGACACGCCGGTGGTACCACCGGTGTACTGCAGGGCCGCAAGGGCGTCGCCGTCGATGCCCTCGAGGTAGGCCTCGAGGTCGGCACCTGCTTCGCGTCGATCACGTCCCTGCGCGAGCACCTCGCGCAACGGGGTGTGCTCCACCGTGACCGGCGGAAGCACGCGGGCCCAGTAGCGCTGCGTGGCGTAGATGATGCCCCGAACGATGCGAGGGAAGAACGCCCCGATCGAGACCGTGATGACCGTCTCGATCGAGGTCTTCGGCAGGACGTCGGGCAGACGATCGGCGAACATGTCGATGATGACGAGCGCTCGCGCCCCCGAGTCGGAGAACTGGTGGGCCATCTCCGACGCCGTGTACATCGGGTTGGTGTTGACCAGGACACAGCCCGCCTTCAGGATGCCGAAGGCGACGATCGGGTAGCTCAGGCAGTTGGGCAGCTGCACCGCGACCCGGTCGCCCGGTTCGAGCCCGGCCACCTCGCGCAGGTACACGGCCAGGTCGTCGCTGAGCCGGTCGACCTCGCGGTAGCGCAGCGAGCCGTTCATGCCGTTGGGCATGCACTGGGTGAAGGCGATCGTGTCCGCGTACTGCGCGCCGGACTCCCGCACCAGTTCCGCCAGGTTGCGGTAGGGCGGGTCGTCGATCTGCGGTTGGGTTCCCTCCGGATAGTGCTCTAGCCAGGGCAGGACGCTCAACGCCGGTCTCCCTATCCCGATGCGCCCACGGCGCATGACCGCGGAAGTATGCCACCTTGACGGACGTGACCATCGAGTCCGATCCGGACCACGGGCTGCAGGGGATCCTCCGCGAGCCCCTCAGCCGTCACCTCGAACGCCCGGCCCTCGCAGGGTCGCACCACGGCCGGACGCGTATGGCCACAGCTCGACACGCAGCTCGAGGGGCACCTTGCGGTCGGGGCGGCCGACCAGGTCGACGTCGGGCGGTTCGAAGGGTCGGTCGAACTGGGCCGATCCCTGGCGGTAGGAGGACCGAGGAGGAGCGGCGACTGCAGGTGCCCGACGCGCCCGCTGCCGAGATCACCGCGGTCGTCAAGGCGGTGCCGAACGCCTCGCCACCGGTTCCGGGGGCTGGTCGCATCGGCCAACGCTGGTCAGGTCCGGCCAGCGGTCACCGTCGTTCGAGAACGAACGACAGGAGCACGAACCGTTGCCCGCGTTCGACCGGCAGCACCTCGTGCAGGTGGGAGCCGGAGAACACCAGCGCCTCGCCGGCGGCGGGCCGGTACCGGGTCGGACCGTACTCCGGGAAGCGCAGTTCACCGCCGTCGTAGTCGGCGTTGAGGTTGATGGTGAGCCCGAACCGGCGGTGGGCGGTCCCCGCGCTGAGGTTGTCGCGGTGTGCCTCGAAGTGGCCGCGGTCCTCTGCGGTGTAGCAACCGATCTTGAACCCCTCGAACCCGCCGGCCTGGAACGCGAACGCCTTCTCCAACTCGGGGATCACTCGGGCGCCGATGTGCTGGGTCAACTGCCGCAGCAGCTGCTGATCGGTGACGGTGTGGTCGCGACGCCGTTTGCGACGCACGTCGGTGGCTTCCGCGCGTTCGCCGTCGACGATCGTCTCGACCCCGGTCTCCACGGACCCTTCGTTCGACCATCGATCGATCAGTTGCTCGCACCACGACGGCGCCAGGGCGTCGGGGACGAACAGGACAGGGGCGACCCGTGGAGCGAGCTCGCCTCCATCCACGGATGGTGCCGGCAGTACCTCACCGATGGCCGCGATCGCGGCATCAGCGTCGTCGATGCCAACGTGATCGACGACTCGGAGGTTGGGGTCCAGCACGATCGCGACCGGCTGGCCGTCCCGCGCGCCGTAGGCCTCGTGCACCTTGCCCTCGGCGTCGACGAACGCCGGGTCGCCGGTCGCGACCGGCGCACGGACGATCAGGTGGACGTCGACGTCAGGGCGGTGCCTCGCGGCCAGGTCGGCGGGCAGGTCGACGACCGCCTCGAGGTGCTCGCCGGCGAACAGCAGGATGGTGGGGCGACCTCCGGCGAGCCCGTAGAAGCGCGTCACCTCCTCCCGATCGCGACGCGGCAGCGCGAAGTCCGGAGCGCGTTCGCCCCGACCGATCAGCGAGGTGGTGGTCATCAGCGGGCGTGCTCCGATCCGGGAGAGCACCACCGTACGCAACCGGGCGGCCGGTGTCGGTCGGCAGGCAGCCCGGCCAGCCGGGCGGGACGGTGGGGAACACCCTGATCCGCTCCATCGGTTCGGGCACTAGGTTCACCGGCCGCCCACCGACATCCACCTCGACCGATGGGATGACCCCCATGCTCACCCACGAGAGCGAGCTGACGACCCCCACCGACCTGTGCACCCCGGACGGCCGACGGCTGAACCCACAGGCCCGTGGTTGGTCACGTACGCCCCTGATCCGCGCGAACCTGCGCGGTCGGTGGGGACGCACGAAGCGGTGGGACTACTGGGCGATCGTCACCGACGAACTCACCGTTGCGCTCACCTACGCCGACCTGGACTACCTCGGCGTCGTCTCGGTCTACTGGGTGGATCTCGCGACCGGGCGGGACGGGGGACGCGAGGTGACCGTGCCCTTCGCCCGTGGTCTGGACCTGCCGGATGTGCCGGGTGGAACGCCCCTGCGCTTCCGTCACCACCACCTCGGCGTCGAGGTGGCCGACGACGCGACGGGCAGCTGGCTCACCGCCCGCTGGCGGGAGCCCGACGCCAGCCTGGGACGCCTCGACGCCCGGGTCACCCAGCCGACGGGACACCAGTCGGTGAACGTCGTCATCCCGTGGAGCGAGACTCGGTTCCAGTACACCTCCAAACAGCAGGCGCGTCCCGCCACAGGCGAGTTGGTCGTCGGCGACGACCGGTGGCCTCTGGGTGCGGGTGGGTCGCACGCCTGGGGGGTTCTCGACGTCGGTCGCGGCCGATGGCCCTACCGCACACGATGGAACTGGGGTGCCGGCGCCGGCACCGCCGTCGACGGACGCACGGTGGGCCTGCAGGTCGGTGGCATCTGGACGGTCGGCACCGGGGCAACGGAGAACGGCGTGATCGTGGACGGCGAGGTGGTCAAGATCGGCGAGGAACTCGACTGGCGCTACGACGAACGCGCACCGATGGAACCCTGGCAGGTCCGGTCCACGGATGGAGCCCTGGATGTGCGCCTGCTCCCGCGCCACCTCAGGCACGCACGCACCGAGGCGCTCGTGGTGCGAAGCGAGATGCGGCAGGTGTTCGGCAGCTGGAGCGGGCACGTCCCGACCCCGCAGGGCGGCCGGGTCGCCGTGGACCGCCTCGCCGGTTTCGTCGAGCGCTCGGACAGCCGCTGGTGACCTCGCGCCGAGCCGGCGCGGAGCTCGAGACCGCTCGCTGCACGGCGCCGGCCCCTGCCACGTCGGCGAGCTCAGCCGTCAGGTGCTGGCAGCGACCCGCGGGTTGACCGAGTCCACCCCGACGCGGCGCGCGGCCCCGCACCATGCGGTGACGCACTGTTCGATGCGGGTCTGCTGTGCCTCGCCGTAGCCGGCATGTCGCAGCAGGGACAGCTGCGTCCATGCCACGACGACGACCGGCCCCGCGCAGGTCGTGCACGCGGGATCACGGATCGCCGGCAGCATCTCCAATCGAAACACCCTCGTCGAGGTTGCCCAACCCTCGCAGTTCCGGTGACCGGAAACAACGACCCTCCGTCGGTAGGAGGTCGTCCGGGTTCCTCGACGGCGCGATGAGTGACACCGAAGCCTGACCGCTTCGCGACGATCTGCCTCCGGGAGACCGGAGCAGTGCGTCCAACCTCCAGCGGGACATGATCCGCCACCCGCCCCGGACCGCTTGCCCACGCCAAGCACACGTGCCCCCTCGCGCCCTTCGAGCAACAGCCTGGCTCCCACGAGACGGGGGATCCCGTGATCCAGGGAGCGCCCAGTTAGAGCCGCTTGGACGAACCTC
>PWTE01000154.1 GCA_003563915.1 Nitriliruptoraceae bacterium | reverse complement strand
CTGCTGATGGTCGCCGGCATCGAGCGCTACTACCAGATCGCCCGCTGCTTCCGCGACGAGAACCTCCGTGCCGACCGCCAGCCCGAGTTCACCCAGCTCGACCTCGAGCTGTCCTTCGGTGACGAGGAGGACATCTACGGCATCATCGAGGAGCTGTTCGCCGAGATCTGGCGGGAGGTCCTCGGGGTGGAGCTCGCTCTGCCGTTCCCGCGGCTGACCTTCGCGGAGTCGATGCGCCGGTTCGGGTCCGACAAGCCGGACCTGCGCTTCGGGATGGAGCTCGCGGATCTCGGTGAGGTGTTCGCCTCCACCGAGGTCGGTGTCTTCAAGGGTGTGCTCGACGGCGGCGGGTCGGTCATCGCCGTCGCCCTGCCCGGTGGTGGGGAGCTCACCCGCCGCGAGTTCGACGACTGGACCGAGTGGGCCAAGCGCCGTGGCGCGAAGGGCCTGGCCTGGGGGGTGGTGGAGCCGCCGTCGGACGGCGGCGACGCCCCGACCCTGCGTAGCCCGTTGACCAAGTTCATGAGCGACGCCGAGGTAGCGGGTGTGCTGGCGGAGACGGGTGCGGACGTCGGCGACGCGGTGTTCTTCGGCGCGGGTCCGACCCGGTTCGCCCGCTCGCTGATGGGGGCGCTGCGCGTCGCGCTGGCGCAGGACCGCGGGCTGATCCCGGACGCGCTCGAGGAGAACCGCTGGGAGTTCGTCTGGATCACCGAACCGCCGATGTTCGACCCGGCGGACGAGTCGGACGACCCGACGGCGGCCAACTCGCAGGGCTGGGTGCCCAACCACCACCCCTTCACCTCCCCGGCGCCGGAGTTCATCGACGACTTCGAGCAGCGCCCCGGCGAGGCGACCACCCGTGCCTACGACATCGTGCTGAACGGCACGGAGCTGGCGTCGGGGTCCGTGCGTATCCACGACGCCGAGCTGCAGCGCCGCGTGTTCCGCTTCCTCGGCATCTCGGACGAAGCCGCGCAGGAGAAGTTCGGGTTCCTGCTCCGCGGGCTCGGGTACGGGACGCCGCCGCACTGCGGCATCGCGCCGGGGCTCGACCGGTTGGTGATGCTGTTGGCGGGGGAGGACTCGATCCGCGAGGTCATCGCCTTCCCCAAGACCCAGACCGGCGCGTGCCCGCTGGCGGACGCCCCCGCGCCGTACGACGAGATCGCGCTGGGAGAGCTGGGTCTGCGCCTGGCCCCCAAGCCCGCCAAGACCTGACCCCGGCCACCGCTGGCCCGACGTCAGCCGGTCCCCGCACGATCGCCACCTGGACCCGCTGATGAAGCGGAACGACGCGTGACGCGTCATCTGGCTTCAACCGTGGGTCCGCCCAGAGTGGCCGGGGGCTGCGGCTGAAGTGAACCGACGCGTGACACGTCGGTTCACTTCAATGGCGCGTGGGTGGCCGGGCGCGGCGGGCTGCTGGCGGGGCGGCATGGCCGAGACGGTCGCGGCGAGGCCGCGGAGGGTGTCGTACGCTGCGAACGACTCGCAGCTACCTCCCAGCCCGTGCCCCGGAGAGATCCTGTTGACCGGCCCGAGCTCGAGCGTGACCAGCGCAGCGCCACCCGCGCCGCTGCCGGCGTCGTCACGCCCGGAGCAGGACCCGGTCCCCGGAGAGCCGGCCGTCGGTCTGCGCGACGTCGCGACCGGCTACGACGGGGTGAGCGTGCTGCACGACCTGTCGCTGGAGATCGGTCGCGGCGAGTTCGTCGGCATCGTCGGCCCCTCCGGATCGGGTAAGACGACGCTGCTCAGGCTGCTCACCGGCCGAGCCGAGCACCACCGCGGCGAGGTAGAGGTGCTCGGCCGCAAGGTTCGCCACGGCCGTGCGCCCGACGGGGTGGGCTACGTCCCGCAGCTCGAGATCATCGACTGGGACTTCCCCCTGACCGTCGAACAGGTCGTGCTCCTCGGTGACACCCAGCACAGTCGCCCGGTGCCGTGGTTCTCCCGGGCCGAGAAGCGGCGTGCCCACGAGCTGCTGGAACGGCTGGGACTCGCCGGGTTGGAGCGACGCCGCATCCGCGAGCTGTCCGGCGGTCAGCGCCAGCGCATGTTCCTCGCCCGTGCGCTGCTCCGCCGCTGTGAGCTGCTGTTGCTCGACGAACCCACCTCGGGTGTCGATCTGGCGACCCGCGGGGACGTGCTCCGGCTGCTCGGTGACCTGCACCACCTCGGGCTGACCGTGGTCCTGACCACCCACGACCTGAACTTCGTGGCGGCGCACCTGCCGCGGATCGTCTGTCTCAACCAGGAGATCACCGCCGACGGCGTCCCCGCCGAGGTCCTGACCCCGGAGGCCCTGGAACGCACCTACGGCGCGCCGATGCGGGTGCTGCACGACCGCGGTCGCGTCGTGGTCGTCGACGACGAGCAGATCGAGCTCCACGCCGCACCCGACCACCGCGCCGGACGGGTCGAGCACGACCACACGCCGGACCTGCCCCTCGGCGCCGAGGCGGGCCCCCAACCGCTGCCCGGCGACGACGCGGAGGCCTGACGGTGGACCTCGGCGAACTGTTCCTGACGCCCTTCCAGTACGCCTTCTTCGGCCGCGCGATGGTCGCCGGCATCCTGATCGGGGCGATGTGCGGCGCCCTGTCCGTCTTCGTCGTGCTGCGGCGGATGAGCTACATCGGCCACGGGCTCGCGCACAGCGTGCTCGGGGGAGTGGCGGTCGGCGTCGCGCTGGGCGTGGAGCTCTACGTGGGAGCGATCGCCGCCACGGTCGTCTCCGCGCTGCTCATCGACCGGGTGACCCGCCGGCGCGGGATGCACGCCGACGCGGCGATCGGCATCGTCACGACCGCGATCTTCGCCATCGGGGTGGCGGTCCTCTCGATCGTGCCGACCCGCATCAACGTCGAGGCGGTGCTGTTCGGCAACATCCTCGGCGTCGACCGCACCGACCTCTGGGTGGCCGCTGGCGTCGCAGCGGCGTTCCTCGTCATCCTGGTGACGCTCTACAAGCGCCTGGTCTTCGCCACCTTCGACCCCGAGGTGGCGCAGGTCCACGGGGTGCGCACCGGCGCGATCGAGCTGGTCTTCAGCCTGTCCACGGCAGCGGTCGTCGTCGCATCGGTCCGGGTGCTGGGCGTGCTGTTGATCGCCGCTGCGGTGGTGATCCCGGCCGCGATCGCGCGGCTCACCGCCCGCTCGTTCGGCGCGACGCTGATCTCGGCGACGGTCATCGGCATCCTGGCGAGCGTCATCGGCCTGTTCGGCTCGTTCCACATCAACGTGCCCAGCGGACCCACGATCGTGCTGGCCGGCGCGGTCGCCTTCGCGATCGTGTTCCTCGTGACCGCAGCGCTCGGCCGACGTCGGGTGGTCCGCGCGCAGCGTGGTGACGGCACGCCGGCGGGCGGTAACCTGCAAGGCGTTCGCAGTAACGCCTGAGCGGGGCGCGCTCCGCCTCGTCCGATCCGCCGCAGTGCACCGAGGAGTCGTCCGTGCATGCCCGCTCCCTGACGCTCACCGTGACCGCCGCGCTGTTCCTGGTCGCCTGCGGGGCCGAGGACGGCGAGGTGGCGGGCCCGGACCAGGTCGACAGCGTCACGGAACCGGCCGAGGCAGTGGACGAGGGGCCCGACGCCACCGACGCGTCCACCGACGAGCCCATCGCCCCCCAGGACCCGGTCCTGAGTGTCGTCGCGACCGTGGCGCCTATCGCGGACCTGGTACGTCAGGTAGGGGGCGATCGGGTCGAGGTCACCTCGCTGGTCCCGGCGGGCGGTGACGCCCACCCCTACGAGCCCCGCCCGCAGGATGTCGTCATCCTGTCCGAGGCCGACGCCTACGTCGGGATCGGGTTGGCGCTGAACGACGGGGCCTTACGTCTGGCGGAGGAGAACCTCCCGGAGGGCGCTCCGCTGCTGCTGATGGGAGAGCAGGCGCTGACCGACGACGACCTGGTCTTCGACCACGTCCACGATCACGGACACGGTCACTCCCACGGTGACGACGACCATGGTCACTCCCACGGTGACGAGGAAGGTGCCGGCCACACCCACGGACACGGCGAGGTGGAGCCGGGTCCGAACCCCCACGTCTGGACCTCACTGCGCAACGCCTCGGCGTTGGTGTCGTTGATCGCCGAGGAGCTCACCGCGTTGGACCCCGAGGGTGAGGAGTACTACCTCGACAACGCGACCGACTACCAGGAGGAGCTCGCGGCGCTCGATCAGCTGATCCGCGACGCGACGGTGACGATCCCGGCGCGCAACCGCACGCTGGTGACCTACCACGACGCCTGGACCTACTTCGCCCGCGACTACCAGCTCGACTACGCCACGGCGGTGCAGCCAGCCGACTTCTCGGAGCCCTCGGCGTCGGAGGTCCGGGCGGTCATCGACCTGATCCGTGAGCTTGAGGTCACGGCGGTCTTCGGCAGTGACGTCTTCCCGACGCCGGTGCTCGAGCGCATCGCGGAGGAGACGGACGCCACCTACGTGTCCAACCTGTCCGACGACGTCCTGCCGGGTGAGCCGGGCAGCCCGGAGCACGCCTACCTCGAGCTCATGCGTCGTAACGCCCACGCCATCGTCGACGGCCTGGGCGGCGACGCCTCACAGCTCGCGAGGTGACGGGCGTCAGCCGAGGAGCTGTTCGCGGATCTCCTTGACGCGGTCCGGGGCGCTCAGGACGAAGGCGGCGACCGCGCCGGCGCCGGCGATCAGCCAGAACAGGCGACGTGGCCAGGTGGTGCGGCGCTTCTGCGCTGCGAGCTCCTCGAGAGCCAGGGCGAGGTTCTCCTCCGCGTCACTGATGCGGGCCTCCAACGAGGACTCGGCACCTTCGACGCGGTCCGAGAGCTTGCTCAGCGCGCGGAACACCGACCCGCCATCGGCGGAGATCGCCTCGGCTGCGCGGTCGCGGAGCTCCCCGACGCCGTGGGTGACCTTCTCCTGCAGGTCGTAGGCCATGGTGGGACTCCTTGGTCGTGGGTGCCCCACCGTACCGGTGCGTCGGGCGCGCAACCGGCCGACGGTACGGTGCCGGTCGTGAGCGACCAGCTGTTCGAGCAGATCGACCCCACGGCGGCCGAACCGGTCCCTGCTGGGGCAGACCCGTCGCGTCACGGGGATCACGCCCGACCTCGCAGCGTGCCGCGTGGGATGCCCCTTGCGGCCCGCCTGCGGCCCCGCGACCTCGACGAGTACGTCGGACAGCCGGAGGCGCTGGGGGCCGGCACGGCCCTGCGCTCCATGCTCGACCGAGGTGAGCTTCGCTCGTTGCTCCTCTGGGGTCCACCGGGCGTCGGCAAGACCTCGCTCGCGACCGTCATCGCCGCGCACGTCGATGCGGCCTGGACCGAGCTGTCCGCGGTCACCGCCGGGGTCAAGGACGTGCGCCGGCTGATCGAGGAGGGGCGCTCCCGCGCCGAACTCCGGGACCGCCGGACCGTGCTGTTCATCGACGAGATCCACCGGTTCTCCAAGAGCCAGCAGGACGCCCTGTTGCCAGGTGTGGAGGCCGGCTGGGTCACCCTGATCGGCGCCACCACGGAGAACCCGTTCTTCGAGCTCAACGCGCCGCTGCTGTCGCGCTGCCAGCTCGTCCGGCTGGAACCGCTGGCCGCCGACGACGTCCGGACGTTGGTCGAGCGGGCCTGCACGGACCCCGACCGTGGCTACGGCGGCCGGGTCACCCTGGACGACGACGCCCTCGAGCACCTGCTGCACGTCGGTGACGGCGATGCGCGAGCCGCCCTCAGCGCCCTCGAGGTAGCAGCGGCCGCCGCGGGGGTCACCGATCCCGGCCACGAGGCTCCGACCGTCCACCTGACCCGTGACGACGTCGCCCAGGCCCAGCAACGCTTCCGCTACGACAAGACCGCCGATGGCCACTACGACCAGGTATCCGCCTTCATCAAGTCGCTGCGGGGCTCAGACCCTGACGCCGCCGCCTACTGGCTGCTGCGGATGCTGGAGTCGGGCGAGGATCCCCGGTTCCTGGCCCGCAGGATGGTCATCTTCGCTTCCGAGGACGTCGGGCTCGCCGACCGCCAGGCGCTCCCTCTGGCCGTGGCCGCCTTCGACGCGCTGGACAAGGTCGGGATGCCCGAATCCCGCTACGCGCTCACCCACGCGGCGATCGCGCTGGCCGTGGCCCCCAAGTCGAACAGCGTGACCCGCACGATCGGGGCGGCCCTGGACGCGGTGCGCCGTCACGGCAACCTCGACGTCCCTGCCCACCTCCGCGACAGCCACTACCGCGGTGCCGCCGACCTCGGACACGGCGCGGGCTACGACTATCCTCACGACCACCCGGGCGGCTTCGTGCCCCACCAGCACTACCTCCCGGACGCCCTGGACGGCACCCGGTTCTACGAACCCAGCCGCCACGGGCACGAGGGTGCGGTCGCCGACCGGGTCGAACAGCTCCGGGGGCAGGCGGACCAGCACCGGACCACCGCACCGCGAGGGAAGGATGGGCAGCCGTGACCGTCAGAGACTGGGCGGTCCTGACCGCCGCGCTGTTCTGGGGCGTGCTCGTCGTCGTGATCTCCGTGTTCGTCATCCGGGCGATGAAGATCCTGGACGAGAGCGTGCGCACGATCAAGAGCGTCACCGAGGAGACCGTCCCGATCCTGCGTGGGGTCAACGAGACCGTGTCCGGAGTGAACGTCGAGCTCGCTCGCATCGACACCATCGTGGCGGGGGTCCAGTCGATCACCGCGACGACCGACCAGCTCGTCGGGGTGGTCCACGCGACGGTGTCCAACCCACTGATCAAGGTCGCGGCCTTCACGGCCGGCGCGGCGCGGACGGCCCGCAAGATGCGCGACGACTGACGTATCGGGCATCCTGGTCCGACCCACCACCTGTAGAGCACCACGAGGCAACCCGTGAAGCGCGCGTTCTCCATCGCCCTCGGCCTGGGCGCCGGCCTGTTGATCGGCGCCTACGTGGTCAAGCGTCTCGACGACGCCCAGCGGGCCGTCGCACCGACCAACCTCGCCGGCCAGGCCGGACGCGCCGCCGGCAGCTTCGTCGAGCGTTTCAAGGAGGCGACCGCGGCGGGGCGTGACGCCGCCGCGGAACGCGAGGCCGAGCTGCGCTCGCAGTTCGCCGTCCCCAGCGTGCGGCAGGCTCTGGGGGGCTGACCGCTCGACGGCGAACGCGCCCTACGCTCCACCGCCGCAGCGCTCAGCCCCGGCCCAGCACCCGCTCCTGCCGAACCCGCCTCCCCACCAGCCCGCCTCCCTGCCCGCCCCGCCCCAAGACCTCCCACCGCCCCCGAGCTCGACCCGCGAGCACGCCAAGCGAGGACCCCCGTGGACTCCCTGACGATCCGTGAGACCTTCCTCCGGTTCTACGAGGAACGTGATCACCGGCGCTACGACTCCGCCTCGTTGATCTCCAACGACCCGACCCTGCTGCTCACGGTGGCCGGGATGGTCCCCTTCAAGCCCTACTTCCTGGGCGACGCCAAGCCGCCGCACCCGCGCGCCACCAGCTACCAGAAGTGCGTACGCACCAACGACATCGAGAACGTCGGCCGCACCACCCGCCACCTGTCGATGTTCGAGATGCTCGGCGCCTTCTCCTTCGGGGACTACTTCAAGCAGGACGCGATCCGCTGGTCCTGGGAGCTGTCCACCGACCACTTCGGGCTGGACCCCGACCGCATCTGGGTCACGATCCACGAGACCGACGACGAGTCCGAGCGGTTGTGGCTCGAGCACACCGGCGTGCCCCTGGAGCGGATCCAGCGCGTCGGCGCGCCGGAGGGCGCGACCCGCATGGACGCCTCCGACAACTTCTGGTCGACCGGCGGCGCCGGACCCTGCGGACCGTGCACCGAACTGCACTACGACCGCGGCCCCGAGTGGGGCGAGGAGGGCGGTCCCGAGGTCAACGGGGAGCGCTACCTCGAGTAATACAACCTGGTGCTGATGCAGTTCGTGCAGGACGAGGACGGCGGGGTCACCGGCGACCTGCCGGCGCCCAGCGTCGACACCGGCCTCGGCCTGGAACGCATGGCGATCCTCAAACAGGGCGTCGAAAACGTGTTCGGCACCGACCGGTTCGCGCCACTCATCGCCCGCGCCGAGGAACTCACCGGCGCCAGCTACGGCGAGGCAGAGGACCGCGACGTCAGCCTGCGGGTCATCGCGGAGCATGCACGGACCGCGGCGTTCCTCATCGGAGACGGGGTCCTGCCCGCCAAGGAGGGCCGCGGCTACATCCTGCGCCGCCTGCTGCGCCGCGCGGTCCGCCACGGGCAGTTGCTGGGAGTGGACGTCGGCGGCGGCGCCTCGGTGATGCTGCCGATGATCGACGCGGTGATCGCCAGCCACGCGCCCGCCTACCCGGAGCTCGAGAAGCAACGCGAGCTGATCACCCGGGTCGCGGGGGCCGAGGAGAACGACTTCGGGGCCCGTCTCCGCCAGGGCCTGGAGAAGGTCGAGCAGGTCATCGCCACGGTCAAGGACGACGCTGCGGTGGACGCCTTCCCGGGCGCGGCAGCCTTCGAACTGCACGACACGTTCGGCTTCCCGATCGACCTCACCCAGGAGATCGCACAGGACGCGGGGCTGGGCCTGGATCGCGCCGAGTTCGACGCGCTGATGGAACAGCAGCGCCAGCGTGCCCGCGCCGGGGCGAAGAAGGGCGGCGGCGCGGTCCCCGTCGAGACCTACCGTGACGCTGCCGGCCGCGTCGGCGCCACCGACTTCATCGGCTACGACCGGCTCGTCGCCGAGGCCGAGCTGGGCGCGATCGTGACCCCGGGCGGGCTCCAAGGCTCCGCCAGCGAGGGCGACGAGGTGGAGATCGTGCTGCCCCGCACCCCCTTCTACGCCGAGGGTGGTGGTCAGATCGGCGACGCCGGCGTCATCGACACGCCGACGGGCCGCCTCGAGGTGGTGGACACCCAGGAGGCGATCGAGGGCCTCACGGTCCACCGTGCCCGGGTGGTCGCGGGAGAGGTGCACGAGGGCCAGGCCGTCGAGGCACGGGTCCACACGGACCGGCGCATCGCGACCGCCCGCAGCCACTCCGCCACCCACGTGCTCCACGCGAGCATCAAGGAGGCGGTGGGCGACCACGCGCAGCAGGCCGGCTCGCTGGTACAGCCAGGGCGGCTGCGCTTCGACTTCCCCCACTTCGAACCGCTGTCCGACGAGCGCCTGCACGAGATCGAGACCGCCATCAACGAGCGGGTCCTGGCCGACCCCCACGTCCAGACCGAGGTCATGAGCCTCGACGACGCCAAGGCGGCCGGTGCGGTCGCCAACTTCGGTGACAAGTACGGCCAGATCGTCCGGGTGGTCACGATCGGCGACTTCTCCAAGGAGCTGTGTGGAGGCACCCACGTCCCCTCAGGTGCGACGATCGGGACCATCACCGTCGTCCGCGAGGAATCGATCGGTTCCAACACCCGCCGCATCGAGGCGCTGACCGGTCAGGACGCCTTCCGGTTCCTGTCGCGTGAGCGGATGGTCGCCGAGCAGGTCGCCCGGCTGGTCGACGCGCCGACCGATGACGCCGTGGAACGGATCCGGGGCCTGATGGAGCGGCTCAAGGCCGCCGAGAAGGAGCTCCAGAAGGTCCGCGGCGCCAACCTCTCGCAGCAGGCCAAGGAGCTGGCGGACGGTGCGACCCGTGACGACGGGTTGGCCGTCGTGGCCGCCCGCGTCGACGGGCTCGCCATGGACGACCTGCGGCGACTGACGACCGAGACCCGCAGCCACCTCGGCGCCAAGGGGGTCGTGGTCATCGGGACCGCCACCGATGACGGCAAGGCGCAACTGGTCGCGGCGGTCACCAACGACCTGGCCGACGACGGTGTGGAGGCTCGGCCGATCCTGCAGCCGGCCGCGCAGATCGTCGGCGGCGGCGCGGGCGGCAAGGGCGACCTGGCACAGGCCGGTGGCAAGCAGGGCGGCAAGCTGGACGAGGCGCTCCAGGTGGCCGTCACCGAGGCGCGCCGCATCGTGGGAGCGGCCTGATGGGCGGCCTGGGTGATCCGCTGCCGACCGCGGGACGGTTGCTCGCGATCGACCTCGGTGAGGTGCGCGTGGGCTTGGCCGTCTCCGATCCCGGTCAGGTACTGGCCGCCCCGACCGAGACCCTGCACGTGCCGCGCAACCAGGACGCCCCGCTGATCGACGCGCTGGTGAACGCGATCGACCGCAACGAGGCGGCTGGAGTGGTCGTCGGCTACCCACGTACCCTGGAGGGCCGTGAGGGCACGGCGGCCCGGCGTGCCCGGACCATCGCCGACGCCCTCCGGGAACGCACCGGCCTGCCGGTCGCGTTGGTCGACGAACGGTTCACCACGGTCGAGGCGGAACGGGTCCTGCTGGACGCGGACCTGTCCCGGGCCGAGCGCAAGGACACGGTGGACCGGGTCGCCGCCAGCGTGATGCTCCAGTCGGTGCTCGAGTCGCAGCGGCGCAACCGCGCCGGGTGAGGGAGATCGAGGTTGGCGCTCAGTCGCGGGTCCAAGTGGTTCCTGGCGTTCGGGCTGCTCGCCGTGGCCGGGGTCGCTGCCGGCGTGTGGTGGCTGGACCAGAACGTCTTCGTCCCCGATGTCGAGCCTGGCCAACCGGTCGAGTACGAGGTCGCACGGGGCCAGTCGGTCCGCGCGGTCGGTGACGACCTGGCGGAGCTCGGGGTCGTCCGCAGCTCCGTACGGTTCCGGCTGGCGGCCGAGGAGGAAGGGCTGTCCCAGCGGCTGCAGCCTGGCGCCTTCGAGTTCGTGACGGGTATGGAGATCGAGGAAGCGATCGAGGTCCTCCTGGCTGGACCGATCGTCCCGCCGCAGATCCGGTTCACCGTGCAGGAGGGGCTGACGGTCGAGCAGACCCTGGAACGGCTCGCCGAGCAGTTCGACGCCTACGACGCGGGCGATTTCCGGGCGGTGCTCGACGACCGCACCGCGGCCGGCGCCAACGCGGCGGGCGTACTGCAGATCCCCGAGTGGGTGCCCGAACCCGGCCTCATCGAGGATGAGGACATCGAGCCCTACGAGGGGCTGCTCTTCCCCGAGACCTACGACGTCGCCGACGATGCGGGTCCCCTGGACGTCCTGCAGCGCATGGTCGAGCAGCTCGGCCGGACGCTGTCGGCGATCCCGGACGAGCTCATCGCCGACGCCGAGGAACGGGAACGGACCCTCTACGAGAACCTGATCCTGGCCAGCCTGATCGAGCGCGAGACCCGGGTCGACGAGGAGCGCACGATCATCGCCGGGGTGATCGAGAACCGCCTCGAGGAGGGCATGCGCCTGCAGATCGATGCGACGGTCGTCTACGCCCTGGGTGGCGGCCCACGTGACCAGGTCTTCCTGTCGGACCTCGAGACCGAGCACCCCCACAACCCCTACCGGATCGACGGTCTGCCGCCGACGCCCATCGCGGGGGTGGGTGCCGCCTCGCTGCGGGCTGCCTTCGAGCCGGCCGAGGTGCCCTTCCGCTTCTACGTGCTGGATGCGGCGTGTGACGGGTCGCACGTGTTCGCCGAGACGGGGGAGGAGCACGAGACCAACGTGCAGGCCTTCCGTGACGCGAACCGCTGCCTCGAGGAGGACCTCGAGGACGGGGACGCCGGGTGACCCGCCCCTCCGGAGGGGCGCCGTGGCCCGACGCGACGACCCGGCTGGTCGTGCTGCTGGGCTGGCCGGCGCGCTACTCGCTGTCCCCGGCGATCCACAACGCCGCCTTCGCCGAACAGGGCCTGGATCTGGCCTACCTCGTCGCGCCCACCCGGGAAGGCGACCTCGAGGCAGCCGTCACCGGACTGGGCGCGATCGGCGCCGCGGGCGCCAACGTGACCGTGCCGCACAAACAAGCAGCGCTGCCGCTGTGCGATCACCTCACGGAGGAGGCGCGACTGGTCGGCGCCGTGAACACCCTGGTGTGGACCACCGACGGGCTGCTGGGCGACAACACCGACGCGGTCGGGTTGCAGGAGGCGCTGACCGACGACGTCAGCGTCCCACGGGGCGACCGGATGGTGGTCCTGGGGACCGGCGGTGCGGCCCGTGCGGTCGCCGTGGCTGCTGGACGGCTGCAGGTCGAACTCACGGTGGTGGGACGGCGCGCGGACGCCGCGCTGGACGTTGCGGAGCTGGCACGACGCGCGGGCGCGCCGAGCGCCATGGCCGTCGACCTGGCCGAGCAAGACGCCGTGGCTGCCGCGGTTGCGGCCGCACACCTCGTCCTCAACGCGACGCCGCTGGGGATGCAGGGCGAACGCTTGCCGGACCCCTTCCACGACCTGCGTGCCGGACAGGTCGCCTACGACCTGATCTACGACCCACCGCAGACCCCGTTCCTGCGCTCTGCCGCCGACGCCGGCGCTGATGCGCACCACGGGATCGGCATGCTGGTCGGGCAGGCGGCGGCCTCCTACCGACGGTGGACGGGACGCTCAGCACCGCTCGGTGCGATGTCCGCCGCAGCCGTCGCCGCGGTTGCGGAACGCGGACGCGGGAGCTGAGCTGCCGCTCACGTGGCGCCGGCGATCCTCGCGGTAGGGCACACTGAGCACGCAGGGACTCAAGTCCCCCACGGGAATGGCCGACGAGCGGGGTGCAGGGTTCTTCCGCCGAACGGCGGCACCCTGCGACTCGTCGACGGTTCCGCGTCGTCCGGGGGTCCGCCTCCGGCCCGGAGCTCGGGGGGCGGGTGACACCGGAACCGCAGTAGGACCAGGAGGACCCGATGAGCCAGTCCGACACCCGCGCGGGGCGGCTGGCGGCCGCGCTCGACGAGTTCATCCACAGCTCGCCGGACGTCGAGGCTGCCGCGGTGGTCTCCTTCGACGGTCTGCCGATGGCCAGCGCCCTGCCCGACGAGCTCGAGGAGGACCGGGTCGGGGCGATGAGCGCCGCCCTGCTGTCCCTCGGTGAGCAGGCCGCCATGGGGCTCGGCCGGGGCCAGCTCAACCAGGTGTTCGTCGAGGGCGAGCACGGGTTCGTGTTCCTGATGTCCGCGCGGGACCAGGCGGTCCTGGCGGCGGTCGCGCGCCGGAGCGCGAAGATCGGGTTCATGCTGTTCGAGATGCGGCGTGCTGCCGAGCGCATCGGCAACGCCCTCTCGCCGGCACCAGCGACCGACGTCGCCGCACCACCTGCCCCACCGCAGGCGGGACCCGGGGACGACCACCGCCCACTCGACCTGGTGCGCGAGCACCAGCCGGGTGACGCCACCTCGACCGCGTAGAGGAGGCCGACATGCTCGAGGGCGATCTCGGGGACTTCTCCCTGGCGGAGATCCTCCAGCTGCTGGGCTTCAGCAAGAAGTCCGGACGGCTGCAGCTGCACGGACCTCGCAGCGCGGGCCGGATGATCCTCACCGACGGCCAACTGATCGACCTGACCGCGGACGTGGCCCGACTCGGGGTCGTGCGTCGTCTGCTCGGCATGGGGTACGTGCGCCCTGAACCGGTCGAGGAGGTGCTCCGCGACCGCGAGGTCCTGCCGACCGACCAGCAGCTGCTCAGCAGCCTGGTGGAACGTGGCGATCTCGATCAGGAGCTCGCGGAGGACGTCGGGCGCAACCACGCGCTGGAGTCCCTCGCGGAGCTGCTGCGCTGGTCCGAGGGCTCGTTCCGGTTCGATGCGGACAAGGACGCGGCCGCCGGGATCGCCCACGGGCTGTCCCTGTCGACCGAGCAGCTCATGGAACAGGCGCGCGAGCGGCTCGCTGGATGGGACGAGCTCGCCCAGCGCATCGGCCCGGGCGACCAGCCCGTGACGCTCGTGTCGCCGGTCCCGCCACGCGACGTCACGATCCCCGCGGCGGCGTGGGGTGTGCTGATGTTCGTCGACGGTCGCCGCACCGTCGACGAACTGGCGACGCTGACCGGTCGGGGGGCCTACGACACCCGGTTGGCCCTCGCCGAGCTGCTGGACCACGAGCTGGTGGCGCTCGGTTCCGACGGTGGCAGCGGACCGGCCAGCCTGGCCGAGGCGATCACGCGGATCGCGGAGCTGGAAGCCGTCCACCACCCCGGCGCGTTGGTCCAGGACGCGGCGTCAGCCTTCGGTGCCGCGTCCGACCAGGATGAGGACCTCACCCTGCCCGCGGAGCTCAGCGGTGATCTGGCTCCGCCCCCGCCTCCCTCCGAGGAGGATGTGGTGGAAGAGGAGGACGAGACGGTCGAGGCTGTCGAGCTGGCTACCGTTGAGGGTGACGAGGACGGATCCGGGGAGGGCCCCTCCGGACTGCGGACCAAGGTCCGCGGCGACCGGCTACGTACCGATCCCTCGATCGACGAGGACCTCGTCTCCCGGCTGATCGACGGTGTGGAGGAGATGTAGATGGCACCGCCCCCGGTCCGAGGCCGCCGCCGTTCGCGGACGGTCAAGATCGTCGTGACCGGCCCGTTCAACGCCGGCAAGACGACCTTCATCCGCACGATCTCCGAGATCACGGTCCTGTCGACGGAGCGCGACGTGTCCGGTGGCGACCTGAGCGAGGCCACCGGGGAGCGCGAACGCACGACCGTTGCGATGGACTTCGGGCGGATCACCGTCGACAACGACATCGCGCTGTACCTGTTCGGTACCCCTGGGCAGGACCGCTTCGAGTTCATGTGGGACATCCTCGCGGAGGGGATGCTCGGGTTCGTGCTGATCGTCGACGCCGACCGGCTGGACTCCCTGCAGGAGGGCAAGCGGATCAACGACCACTTCCACCACCTCGCCGATGCGCCCTCGATCGTGGTCATCAACAAGCTGGATGATGACCAGGACGCGGACGAGCTGGTGGCACGGGTGCGCGGCGAGCTCGAGCTCGCCGAGGACCTCCCGGTCGTGGTCGCCGATGCGCGCGAGCGCGAGGACGTCAAACAGGCGCTCGTCACCTTCCTGCGGACCGTGCAGACCTGGCTGCGCGACCAGCGCCGAGCCACGACCAGCGACGCCTCCGTGGGGACCGCATGAAGCCGTTGGGACACATCCTCGTCGAGCGTGGCCTGATCACGCTGCAGCAGCTTCAGGACGCGGAGGCCGAGCACGCCGACTCCGGTCGCTCCCTGGGCCGGGTGCTGATCGATCGCGGCATGGTGACCGAGAAGGACCTGGTCGCGGCGTTGACGACCCAGATCGGCATGGAGTTCGTCGACCTCAAGGACACCGAGATCGACGCGCGCGCGGCGACGCTGGTCAGCGAGAACCTGATGCGCCGCCACGTCGTCATCCCGATCCGGATGACCGACGGCAAGCTGATCGTCGCGACCAGCGACCCATCCAACGTGGTGGCGCTGGACGACATCCGCACGGTCACGGGCATGGACGTCGAGGCGGTCGTCGCCACCCGCGAGGACGTGCTGGACGCGATCGCGAAGTACGCGGCCATGTCCGACGACATCGAGTCGGTGGCCCACGACCTCGCTGGCGATGACGATGAGTACGGTGACCTCAACGACATCAAGGCGGCCACCGAAGAGGCGCCGATCGTCAAGTTCGTCAACCTG
>PWTE01000285.1 GCA_003563915.1 Nitriliruptoraceae bacterium | reverse complement strand
CGCGCTCGAGGGTTCCGGGTGGGAGGGCGACCTCGACCAGATGCGTGATGACGCACCTCCGGACTCCGCGTGACGGTCCTGGTCGATACCTCTGCATGGCTCGAGTACCTCCGCGCCCTGCTCCTACGTGGGCCGATGGTCGCGGTGGATGGACGACAGGACTGGGAAGATGCCGCGCAGCTGTACCGCTCTGCCCGTTCGAAGGGGCTCACCGTTCGTTCCAGCATCGACGGCCTGATCGCGGCTGTGGCGCTTCGAACGGGTAGCCGGGTGCTCGCGCTGGATCGGGGCTTCGAAGCCCTCGCCCAGGTTTCCGACCTCGTTCTCGAGGACCCGCAGTGACGTCGATCGCTGGCTCATCGAAGGGCTGGCCTCCATAGTCGCGTCGCTGCGGGCGGCGAGCTCGACACGGGCGGAGGTGTCCGGGATCCCGGGTCGTCGAGGCGGGTCTCACGCGGGCGCTGGTGTTCCCAGCAGGATGGTGAGGCCGCTACGCGACGTCCTCTCGGGTCACGCCTTCGGCTTCCAGGACGAGGTCCGCTCCGTAGGCGGTCGACGGCGTCTGATGGCCTACTGGTGCCTCACCAGCCAGGACATGGGCGATCACGTCAAGGCAACATCGCGATGTCCACACCAGTCCTGCCTCGGGCCCGTGGACCCGACCAACCGCTCGGTTGCCATCGGCGTCGAACACCTCGCCCCACACATGGGTCGTGCTTGCGGCCAGCTCCTCGGCGGTCGCACCTGTACGGATCTGGCGCTTGAGAAGCTCACGCATCGCTCGGAAGCGCAGCAGCGTCCGGATGCGATCCAGCTGGTCGTTCATCTTCAACAGCCGAGGCGACAAGGCCAGATAGACGTCGACGTTGGGGATCCCGGTGCTCTTCTCCGCCAGGTAGATGTCTCCCCAGGTGCGCAGGACCGTCTCAACCGGCCCCTTCCCGAAGTCGACCTCCAGGGTCGGGCGAGGCCTGGCTACGACGACCGCTCCACCGACCCGGTGGAGACGGGACGACACGTAGGGTGCATCCTCGACCACACCCTGCGCCGTGCCCGGGGGCACGCCGGCCGGCCCCTCTTGTGTGAACGCTAGGCGCAGATGGGTCGCTGTCGGGAGCCGACCAACCAGATGCGCAGCCAGGCAGTCCGTTGCAACGGCGGCGAACCCCACGGCCGGCAGCAGCATGACGCTGGCGTCCCTGGCTGCTTCATCGGCAGCCGCCGCGGCCTCCAAGACCACGCGCTCACCGCTGATGTCGAGGTAGTGGGTTCCGGTTGTGAGGCACGCGTCGAACAACTGGCGGTAGGTGCGATGGAACGGCCCGGCACAGTTGAGGACCACGGCGACATCGGTCAGCGCCGCCGCCAGCCCTGCCGCGTCGTCCACCTCGACGACGACAGCGTCAACCCCCAACGCCTCAGCCTGCTGACGGACGGCGGCGGATCGGCTGCCCAGGACCGGCTGTAGACCGCGCTCAACGGCCAAGGCCGCCGCGGCTCGGCCAACGTAGCCTGTGGCCCCATAGATCAGGAAGCGATCCATCGCTCAACTCTAACGAGATGGCCCTCGAAGGCCAAGGGGCCTCGACTGCAACTCCATGCGCCGCCTCGGGGACAGGAACCGCGTAGAACGGCGATGCGTGAGCACTGCCGAAGGGCACGATCGGCGTGATGATGCGCGGCATGGCGTCGCAGACGATTCCCACACAGCGAGCCGTTGCGAGCTTGCGACGATCACGGGGATGTGCTCGCCATCCAGGCCCGGACCGCCGCGACATACTCGCCGGGTCGTTCGACGGGCAACAGGTGGCCGGCTTCGTCGACCGGGTGAGGGGTCCAACCCGGCCGCTGCGCGTGGAGTCGATGAGACGGCTGGTCGATGAGCGGGTCGTCGGTGCCCCACAGCAGCAGCACCGGGACCCTCACCCGGTCAAGCAGCTGCGTCGTGGACCGCTGATCGACGAACATCGCAGCCGTCGCCGATGCGAACGCCGTGACCGTGCCCGCCAACCTTCGCGGGTCGAGGCGCTGTAGCTCCTCGGCCAGGACCGCCACCTGCTCTCGCGATACCAGTGTGGGGTCACCGCCGACCGTGCTGGCACGCTCACCGGTGAACATCTCTTCGGTCTCGATCGCGCGACGCTCGGTCGCTTGGTCACGAACCCACGGCACTCGCAGCGCGAGCCGAGCCACGGGCGGGCCGACGGCGAGGGCGGCACGGCCGACGGTGTGCCATCCGAGTGCCTCGAAGCGGGCAGTCCGACGCCACGGCAACGTCGGGGCGGCGAGGACCAGCCCCGACACCCGCGAGGGTGCCGGTTCGGCTGCCGACAGCGCGACGAGCCCGCCCATCGACCAGCTGTGGAGCACCACGTGGCGGAGGTCGAGACGTTCGAGCAACGCACGGACGAAGGCAGCGTCAGCCCTCGGACGAGATCCGCGCCGGTACGGCGCGCCGGTGTGACCCGCCAGCGTCCCGGGGGGATCAGCCGACACGACCGGCCCGAGTTCGCGCATCGCTGCGACCAGGTCGACCCAGCCAGCGGCACTGGCGGTCATAGGTGGCACCAACACGTGCGTCGGTGCGTCCTCGACCGGTCCTGTCGGGTCCCCAACCAGGTAGTGCACAGGCACGCCGGCGACCGACGTCAGCACGCTGCGAACACCCGCCCACCGCGGGCACCTCTCGCCCCAGTCCTCGTAGCGCACCAGCCCTCGACGCCGACCGCCCGGAGAGTACAACGAACGTCCTCGACGGCCGGCCCCTCGGCCAGAGTGCCTGCTCAAGCCAGATCGAAGCGTTCCGCCCGGATGCGGCGGGCGTCGGTGCCGAGCTCGCGTAGCGCTGGGAGCACCGCGTCCATCATCGGCTCCGGTCCGCAGCAGAACACCTGGACGCCTTCATCACTGAGGTCGGGGAGCGTCCGTCGAAGCAGGTCGTGGGTGATGACGCCGCGCTCACCGGACCAGTTGTCGTCTGCGTCCTCGACGACGAACGTGAGATCCAGCGTGCCTCGCTCGCTCAGCTGCTCGAGCTCGTCACGGGCGATGATCTCCGCGGGCCGAGGGGCGCCGTAGATCATCCACGCTGGCCGTCGATCACCGCGATCGCGCATCGTGCGCAGGATCGACAGGGCCGGTGTCATCCCGATCCCGCCGACGACGAACACCGCGGCGGTGGCGTCCGGCGCCAGCACGAAGTTGCCGTACGGGCCGTCAAGGTAGGCCCGTGTCCCGACCGGGATCTCACCGACCCGCGAGGTGAAGTCCCCGAGCTCCTTGATCGTGAACGAGACCCGCCCGGTGCGTTCGGCCTCCGCCTCGCTGGAGGAGAACGAGTACGGGTGGACGTCGATGTGCCACGGCGGCTGATCGAGGGCGAGCCAGGCGAACTGGCCCGCCCGCATCCCCATCCCGTCGTGCCCGTCTGGCTCGATCGTGACGGTCCACACCGCGGGGCCTTCCTCGCGGACCTCGACCACCGACCACGGGCGGCGCAGGCTGCGTATCGGTCGAACCCCTCGCGTCCAGACCAGCAGTCCCGCCGCGCCGGCGCCGTAGAACCCCCAGAAGGCCATCTTCCAGCCGACCGCCGAGTAGTGCCCAACCTGGAACACGTGCACGACCGCGATCATCATGACCAGCAGCGCCAGCAGACCGTGGGACAGGCGCCACCACTGGTAGGGGATCCCGAGTTGACGGCGCCACACGGTGAGCACCACCAAGCCGAACGAGGCACCGAGGACCACCCACAACGCAGCCGCCCGGGCGAGGTCGTCGAACGGGTCGAGGAAGGCCCGGAACGCCGGATCGACGGCGACGAGGATCGCCACGTGGCTCAGCAGAGCCAACACCGCGAGCACCCCGGCGACCCGGTGCACCTTCAACAGCCAGTCGAGCCCGAACGGTGCGGCCAGGCGGGGGAAGCGAGCAGTCAACAGGAACTGGGCAGCCAGCATCGCGAACGCAACGAAACCAACGGCGACCCCGACCTCGACGGCCACGGCGCGCCCTGCCGGCCGGGGCGGCACGAAGGCGACCAGCAGCGGCACGACGACAACGGCCACGTAGGCCGCGACGGCCCCCACATGTCGGGGGGCCACGACCATCGCGATCTCCTCGCCCTGCCCTCGCGGTCTGCTCTACGGGCGCATCAGCCTAGAGGCCGCGCCGATAGGGCGCCGGATCGAGCTCGTTGACTCAGCCCGTCAGGCCAGCCCCGTTACACCGTTGAACTGACTGCCTGATCCGGGCCCGCGCTCAGGCGAGGTGTCTACGAGTGCTCTGGAACCGCTG
>PWTE01000043.1 GCA_003563915.1 Nitriliruptoraceae bacterium | reverse complement strand
CGATGGTGCGATTCGAGGTACTGGACATCTTCCCCGGTAGCGAGCGTGACGGGGTCAGCGTGTCGGACCTCGAGCTGGTGGGGTGGATCGCCCTGCCCGGTGACGAGGAGCTTGCCCGCGAACGGGCCGACGCGCTGCCCGCGGATGTCCCCCGCATGCGCCCCTAGCGTTCACGTCTGCTCCGTGCCCGGCTGCTGGCGTTCGCCCAGGCTGAGATCGCTGGCAGCGGCCGGACACACGTAGCTCTCCCGTGCGACGACTGACCACTCTAGGTACTTGTCTATGCGCGGAGAGTGAGCGGCCAGCGCACAGGCTGCAACCTGGCGAGCGGCCTCGGCGCTTTCACGGGTAGCGGACCGGTGACCAAGTCGGTGAACCAAGGCAAGCATTGATCCCGCTGGAAGACCCATCCATCCATGACCTGATCGAGGAGGACCGATGAACACGGAGACGCCGACCACCGCGACATCCGTTCCGCGATGTCGTAACCGGAAGTGGTGACCATGACCTGGCCGAACGGCCACGGAGATGAGGAGCAGTGAAGATGGTGAAGACGATGTACCTACGAATGGCGCTAGCCCTGGCGGCGCTGACCGTCCTCGCGGTGTCGCTCGGCGCGCCGTTCAAGTGGTTCTGATCGACCACGAGCACATCCGGTGACCGGCGGCGTGCTCCGCCAGGAGAGGTAGATCCCGTGAACCGACGAGCGATCTCCCTGAGGGGGTACGTCGCCAGCATCAGTTTGGCAGGGGCGTCGATACTGCTGTGGTGTGCGATCACGCTGGAGATCCGGTTCATCGACACCTGGATCGTGCCGGCGGTGGTGTTCGGGGTGCTGTTCGCGATCTCGGAGATCTTCCCCATACGACTACCGGGCCGAGTCGACAGTGGGGAATGGACGATGTCGGCGACCTTCGGATTCGCACTCCTGCTCATGGTGCCCTACCAGGCGGCACTCATCGGGATCGCGGCCGCCACCCTGTTCGGCGATCTCCTGGCGCAGCCGCGCAAGCCGCGCGTTCGCATCGCCTTCAACCTTGGACAGATCACCCTGGCCTTCGCTCTAGCGGGCATGGTGTTGGTCGTCGCGCGCGGCTCCACCGCGATCACCGCTGGGTCCGGCGCCTCGATCGGGCACCTCCTGCTGCTGCTTCCGGCGGGTTTCGTCATGTACGGGATCAACATCCTGCTCGTCAGCCTCGCCATCAGCATCGACCAGTCGGCGCCCGTCGTGACGGTGCTGCGGGCGGACTTCGCTCCCTTCGATCTGGCCACGCATGCGCTGCTGCTGTCCTTCGCCCCCGTGTTCGTGGTGCTCTGGCGATCCTCGCCTTGGCTGACGGGGGTGTTGCTGGTCGCAACCCTCGCGACCTACCGCGCGATGCACGAAGCGATCGCCTCCCGTCACGAGTCGCGACACGACGAACTCAGCGGATTGGGGAACCGCCGCTTGCTGCACGAACGCATCGGCGAGCTCCGTGCAGCTGCGACGACGGATCGTTCCTTCGCGGTCATGGTCATGGACCTCGATGGATTCAAAGCCATCAACGACACCTTCGGCCACGAGGTCGGTGATCTGCTGTTGGTCGAGGTGGCGGAGCGTCTGAAACGTCAACGCACCCTGGACCTGGTTGCACGGACCGGAGGCGACGAGTTCGTGATCGTCGTGCGAGATCACCTCGCCCCAGAGGAGCTCAGAGCGGCCGGCAGCCACCTCAGGAGCCTGGTCTCGGCGCCATACGAGATCCAGGAGATCCCGTTGCAGATCTCAGCCAGCGTGGGCGTGGCGGTTCACTCCGGCGACGAGGACGCTCTCGACGTCCTGGCGAGCGCCGACACCGCGATGTACTTCGCGAAGGGGGAGGGGTCCGGTGTCGTCATCGCTGACCTGATGCACGACCGACGAGGGCCTGGTCGGCTCCAGCTGATCCCCGATCTGCGACAGGCCATCGACGCGGATGAACTACGCATCGAGTACCAGCCGCAGGTGTCGTTGCTCACCGGTGAGGTGGTCGGGCTGGAGGCCCTCCTGCGTTGGGATCATCCTCGCCACGGTCTGGTCGCGCCAGGGCGGTTCATCGCGGCGGCGGAGCACACCGAACTGCTCCCGGCCCTGACCCGCTACGTCTTCGAACGGGTGCTCCGCGATGAACGGGCCCTCCGTCTCGAGGGGTTCGAGCTGCCACTGTCGGTCAACGTGTCCTCACGCGACCTCCTCGACAGCCGCCTCCCGCGGGACCTCGCTGAGCTGCTACACGCATCGGGCGTCCGTGCGGAACGTGTCACGATCGAAGTGACGGAGAACGCCCTCTTCGCGGAGCCCGAGCGGGTTGCTCGGGTACTCGACGAGCTGGCCGCGTCGGGATTCGGGCTCTCTGTCGACGATTTCGGCACCGGGTATGCGTCGTTGTCCCGGTTGCGGGACCACCCTTTCACCGAGGTCAAGATCGACCGCAGCTTCGTCCTTGCCATGCGCCACAATCAGGCCGGTGCCAAGATCCTGAGCAGCGTCATCGAGCTCGCGCACGCGCTCGATATGGATGTGGTTGCTGAAGGTATCGAACGCAGTGATCAGCTCAGCGAACTGCAGCGTCTGGGATGCTCGCGCGGTCAGGGTTACCTGCTGTCGCCACCCCTGCCCGTTTCGGAGCTCGTCCCGCTCCTCGCACGGGGCGCCGTCGACGTGAGCGGCGCCGACCGCCAACCCGGGCGATCGCACCTCACGGTCGTGGCGGACAACGTCTCGTGATACTTCCCGTTGCCGCCGCACTTCTGGTGCTGTCCGTTCCGTTGACCGGTGGCGATCTGCGCTACTTCGGCCGGATCGCGGTGCGCGGTACTCCCTGGATCGCGGCCTGCTTCCTGCTGCAGCTCATCATCACGACGGCCCCAATGCTCCCGTTCGTAGGTCAGGTCCTCCACCTCGCCTCCTACGCGCTCGCTGCGATCTTCGTGTGGCTGAACCGTCAGCTCCCTGGGCTGCCCGCGCTAGCAGGTGGTGGGGGGATGAACCTGGCGGCGATCGCCGCGAACGGGGGGACGATGCCGGCAACGCCAGAAGCGTTGGCAGTGGCTGGCATCGCGGCCGACGGTGAGCACTTCGTGAACTCGGGTGTGGTCGAGCAGGCGCGACTGTGGTGGCTGGGTGACATCTTCGCGGTGCCGGCGTCGCTCCCGTTGGCCAACGTCTTCAGCCTCGGTGATGTGGTCCTGCTCGTGGGCTTCGGGTGGCTGGTCCACCGGGTCGGAAGGGGCGTGGGCACCGAACCAGACACCACTGGCGTGGTCGCGGGTGGGACCCTGTGGACCAGCCGACAGCGGCCAGAGGTCAGTCGTTGTAGGCGAACAGTGTGATCGTCGCTCCCGGTAGACGCGTGCTGCCAGGACCGGGGTTCTGATCGAAGACCCGGCCGGGCCGCAGCAGTGCACCGATGCCGCCGCGGCGGTCGACCTCCACCTCGAAGCCCAGTGCCTCGAGGGTGGTGACCGCATCGGCCACCAGTTCGTCGCGGACGGAGGGAACCTCGACCGGAGCGGGACCGTCTGAAACCACCACCTCGATCGTGTCCCCGCGGAACCTGGTCGCTCCGGGGTCGGGTTCCTGTGCGACGACGTGGTCGGCGGGGACGGCGTCGTCGAACCGCCTGTCGGCCACCTCGACCGCGAGCCCGAGCGACCGCGCGGCGGCGACGGCGTCCGCCAGCGGTTCGCCCGTGAGGTCGGGGACCTCGATCGGCGCCGGCCCCTGGCTGACCGTGAGCGTCACGGTGCTGGCCTCGTCGGCCAGCTCCCCCTCCGCTGGCTCGCTCGCGATCACCCGACCCTCGGGGACGGACTCGTCGTGGCGTCGGGTTGCCTCGACCTCGAAGCCGACGTCGCGCAGCTCCTCGCTGGCCTCGCCCTCCGCGAGGCCGGTGACGTCGGGAACCTCGAGCTGCCGTGGGCCAGCAGACACGACCAGCAGGACGTCCGCGCCCCGTCGTGCCTCGCCCGACGGCTGCTGTTCGAGTACGGCGCCTTCAGGGACCTCGAGGTGGTGGCGGCTGCCCGCCACCTCGGGCCGGAACCCCTCGTCGGTCAACCGCTCGACCGCGACCTCCTGCGCCTGCCCCTCGACGCTGGGGATCGGCACGATGGGGGCGAACACGCGGTCCCAGAGGAGGTACCCGCCGACCCCGGAGGCCAGGATCAGGCCCAGGATCACCAGGAAGGTCGTCCAGCCCGGGCCCCGGCGCCACGTCCCGACGACCGTGGTCTCGCTGTCGTGGTCGGTGCGGTCGTGGTCGGTGCGGTCGTGGTCGGTGCGCTCCTCCCACAGCTCCTCGCGGTCCCAGCCGTCATCCAGGACGCTCGTGCCGCTGACGCCGCCGGCGGCGAGCGCCGTGTCCTCGTAGGGCACCCCGGTGTCCAGCTCCATCGCCGGCACCACCGACGGCACCGCGTCGTTCAGGGCCCGGGCGTAGTCGTCGCCGGTCGGGTAGCGCGTGTCACGGTCGATGGCGGTCGCCCAGCGCACCACGTCGTCCACGCCAGGAGGGACCCCGTCCACCAGGGACGACGGTGGGGGCACGGGTTGCCTGGTGTGCTGCATCGCGGTCGCGAAGGCGGTCTCGCCCGAGTGCGGCGGTGCGCCGGTGAGGCACTCGAACAGGATCACGCCCAGGGCGTAGACGTCGGCCCGTGGATCCAGCCGGTCGCCTTCGACCGCCTCGGGGGAGAGGTAGTGGGGCGAGCCGATCAGCACGTCCGTGCCGAAGGTGGCGTTCGCCGCGGCGACGGCCCGGGCGAGCCCGAAGTCCGTGATCCGCACGATGCCGTCGCGTCCCAGGAGCAGGTTCTCGGGTTTGACGTCGCGGTGGACCATGCCAGCGGCGTGCGCCGCACCCAGTCCGCGAGCCACGGGGATCAGGATCCCGGCGGCTTCCTCCGGGCTGAGGGCGCCGTGCTCGCGGAGCAGCTGACGCAGGGTCGGTCCCTCGATGAGCTGGAGCACGAGGTACGCGCCCTCGTCGGTCTCGCCCCAGTCGTGCACGCCGACGACGTTCGGGTGGGATAGCGCCGCTGCGGCGCGCGCTTCGCGACGGAAGCGTTCCAGGAAGGTCCCGTCCGAGGCCAGGTGCGGGTGCAGCAGCTTGATCGCCACCTGACGGTCCAGCACCTCGTCGTGGGCGCGGTAGACCGTTGCCATGCCGCCGCGGCCGAGCTCACCGAGCAACGCGTAACGGTCCCCGACGCGCGTCGGGGCGGCCGGCGTGGGCGGAGGCTCGGTCACGCGCCGGATGGTACGCCAGCTCGGGGAGCGCGCTCGGTAGCCGCCCCGGCCGTTCCGGCCGCCTGTACATCGCCGATGCCTCGAAGGTCCGGAGGATCCCTCCGTCGATGCCGTCGGATCCTCCGCGACCTCTTCGCGAAGGTGGACGGTGCCGCGCGGTCAGTTCAGCTGACGTTCGAGGTCGTCGATCCTCGTGGTCAGCACCTCGACGCGGTCCTGGAGCAGGGCGAGCTGGCCGCGGAGCTCGTCGATCCCCCCGCGCAGCTCGCCGAGCGCTCCCCGCAGGTCGGCATCCACCGCGTCGATGCGCTGCTGCAGCTCCGCCCGGGATGACGCACCGGCGTCCAGGTCCGCCTCGAGCACCGTGAGCGCGTCGACGAGCCGAGCCAACTCCTCCTCGACGTCGTCGAGGCGTTCGGCGTGGGGATCGGGTCCGTCGTCGTCGGGCTCAGAGGCGGGTAGCTGAGCTGCTTCCAGCTCCTCGATGCGTTCCCGGAGCTCTGCCTCGGCGTCCTCGCGCTCCCGGAGCTCCGCTCGCAGTGCGACGACGTCGTCCGCGAGGTCGGCCTGGCCGCCGGAG
Organism: Nitriliruptoraceae bacterium; assembly: GCA_003563915.1. GTDB lineage: Bacteria > Actinomycetota > Nitriliruptoria > Nitriliruptorales > Nitriliruptoraceae > CSSed11-175R1. The sequence continues at coordinate 9,700 of PWTE01000043.1, read as the reverse complement.
GGCCACACGAACGGGACCACGATCAAGGCGGCAGCCAGGACCAGCAGCAGGGCGATACGGAGCGGGGTGAGCATGTGGTGAGCGTACGAGCGGATCACCTCGTCGCCATGGAGGCGGCCCCGTGCCCGGTAGCGTTGGGGCCGAGATCAGCGCACCGGACCTGCCCACGAGGGATCGATGACCGCCCCCACCTTCGACGATCAGCTCGAGGAGCTCGGGTTCCGCCTGCAGGGTTCCAGTCGGCGTGGGGGCCGGCAGTGGGTGCTGCCGTTCAACCGGTACCTGACCTTCGTGCTCCACGACTACGACGACACCGTGGTGCTGACCTGGTCGTGTTCCCTGGGCGACTACGTCGAGGAACGTGGCTGGCAGCTCAGCGTCACCGATCTGTCGACCGCCGAGCTGTACCCCCAGCACGATGTCCGGGTGCCCCTCGACGCTACGGCGGTCCGGGGGGAGATCACCCGCGTCCTCGGGCAGCTCCGGATCGACCTCGCGGACCCGTCGCTGTGACCGACGAGCCGGTGGAGCAGCAACCCGACGGGCCGCTGGTCGACTGGGGCCGGACCGGCCGTCGCATGCGTCGGGTCGCGCTCGTGCTGGCCGGGTTGGTCCTGCTCGTGTGGATCGTGGTGGGTCTCGCGGGCGACGGTGGCTTCCGCCTGCGCGCCCTGGGAGAACTGGCGGGTCTGGCGCTCCTAGCAGCCTTCATCGCCGAGGTGGTGATCGTCGGAGGTGCGGCTCTCGGCGGGATGCTGCGTGCCGGTGAGCGTGGTGAGCGGTTGGCGGGATCCGACGTGTCGCTGCTGCCCCCGCAGCTGCGTCGGGGACGCCGGCGCTGACGACCGTTACAGCGCAGCGAGCGCGGCTTCGAACTCCCCGAGGTCCAGCACGTTGTCCCACCGCGCGGTGATGATCCCCTCACCGTCCACGACGAACACCCACGGCTCGCGACCGTCTGCGCCCTGCGACGGCAGGATCCACTCGGCGGCGGCGGGGTTGACCGTCGCCGTGCCGTGGTCCTCCCAGACCTCGAGATGGACGAAGGTCACCTCGCCCTCGTGGTCCAGGGCCATGTCGGCGAGCACGTTGGTGAGTGGACCGCAGAAGCGGCTGACGCAGTAGACCGGGGTCGTGACGGCGACGACGAACGGTTCGCCGGCGTCCAGCAGGTCCGCGATGACCGCATCGTGGAGCTGCTCGTCGGGGATCGTCCCCTCCGTGCCGCCAGCGCGCGAGTCGATCGCGGCCGGCTCCACCCGGCCGGCCTCCGCGTCGGCGATGGTCGGGTTCTCGGTGCGTGGGGCAGGCTCACCCACGGTCGGGACCAGTGGCTCGGGCTGGACCGGGAAGACCGCCTGCCCCTCCAGGACACGTCCGTCCTCGAGCTCGGCGACGACCCGGAGTCCCCAGTTGCCGGCCTGGTCGAGGTCCACCGTGGCCGCGTAGACGCCGTTGCCGGGCTCGTCCAGGAAGCGGGGTGTCGTATGGTCGCCTTCGGGCTCGCCACCGGGGATCCCGAGGAAGGAGGCCGTGACCTCCTGGGTCAGTTCGGTCTCACCGCCCGGTTCGTCGCCGAGGAAGCCCAGCTGGAAGGTCACGTCGCCGTGTGCGAGCAGGGCGCGTTCGTCGCTCAGCAACCCGGCCATGATGCGGCGGTCCTCACCGACCGCGACGTCGAAGCTCGCGAAGGCCACGTTGAGGTTCGTGCTGTCCGATGCATCCGGGGACGGTGCTGCGTCCTGGGCGCCTCCGCCGCAGGCAGCGAGCAGCAGGGCGCCCGCGACCAGGAACGGGATGCTCCACCGTCGGCCGGAGGAACGCGTGAGGGTGGGAACTACCTCGAGCACGACGGACTCCTGGTCAGGGCGAGGTGAGGGGTCGTGTGGGCGCGCCACGGCCGAGGGTACGACCTCGAGGGCAACCCCACGTACCGTGGTCGTCATCCATCTGGCAGCCTGGAGCCATGCGCCTGAACCGCCGCCTCTCCGCTGGTATCGCGCTCGTCGCGGTGCTCGCCGCGGCATGCTCTGCCGCTGGTGACGCGGGCGATCAGGCAGCGGGTGAGGGTGCGGCAGCCGACGAGCCCCCGCAGACGAGCTCCGAGCCGGCCGACACGGAAGAGCCGGCGCCTGATCCGATCCGGGTGGCCTCCGGTCCCGACGCCGAGACGATGCTCCTCGCCCACACGATGGCGGCCTTGATCCGCCTCGAAGGCCTCCCTGCCGAGGTGACCGACTTCGCGGACGCGCGCGGGTCGCGGGTCGCGTTGGAGCGCGGGCGGGTCGAGGTGCGCCCGGGGTACACGGGTGAGACCTGGCTGGAGACGCTGGGGCGGCCGGACCCGCCGAGCGATCCGCTGGAGAGCTACCTCGCCGTCCGCGACCACGACGAGGGACAGGGCATCCTGTGGTTGCGCCCCCGGGTCGGAGATGGCAGCGAGGAACCGCCGGCGAACGCGACCTTCGCGTTCGTCGTGCGTGGACCCCCGTCGGTGGATGCGGACCTGCGCACGATGTCGCAGCTCGCTTCTCGCCTGTCCGCCCAGCCCGACGCGCTGGTGTGTGTCGATCAGGAGTTCGGGGAACGTCCGGACGGGCTGCCGGCGGTGCTGTCCGCGTACAGCGTGCGTAGTGACCGGCCGTTCCTGGCCGCCGCGCCGGAGGAAGCGGTCCGCGGGGTCGCTGCGGGCGACTGCCTCGCGGGGTTGACGACCGCGACCGACGGTGCGGCGTGGCGGGCGGGCCTCCGCCCCCTGGTCGACGATCTGCGCGTCTTCCCCGCCTTCGTGCCGTTGCCGCAACTCCGGCTGGATGCGGTCACCGACGAGCCACGCCTGCGGGTCGCGCTCGGGCCGATGTCGGCCCATCTGTCGACCGAGGCGCTGGGACGGTGGAACGCCCGGATCGCGGCGGGAGAGCCGATCGAGGAGGTCGCGGGTGATGCAGCGCTGGAGCTGTTCGAACGCGCGGGACGTCCCCTGCCGGAGGAACCGTTCGCGGAGAGCTGATCGCGACCCGGGTCAGTACCGACGCGGGACGAAGGACTGGTCCTCCAGCGGCGGGCGGACGTAGCCGATGCGTTCCTCGGGGCGCGGGGCCAGGTCGATGAGCTCGGGGGTGTGGTCCTCGTAGGGGATCTGCTCGAGCAGGTGCGAGATGCAGTTCAGCCGCGCGTGTCGCTTGATGTCCGCGTCGACCACCCACCACGGCGCCTGTTTGATGTCCGTGTGGGCGAACATGTCGTCCTTCGCGCGCGAGTACTCCTGCCACAGCTCGCGGGACTTCAGGTCCATCGGTGAGAGCTTCCAGCGCTTGGTCGGGTCCTCGTTGCGCGCCTGGAAGCGGCGCTCCTGCTCCTCGTCGCTGATCGAGAACCAGTACTTGATCAACCGGATCCCGGAGCGGACGAGCATCCGTTCGAACTCCGGGCAGGTGCGCATGAACTCGCGCACCTGCTCCTCGGTGGCGAACCCCATGACCCGCTCCACTCCAGCCCGGTTGTACCAGGAGCGGTCGAACATCACGATCTCCCCGGCGGCCGGGAGCTGCTCCACGTAGCGCTGGAAGTACCACTGGGTCTTCTCGCGGTCGGAGGGGGTGCCCAGCGCGACGGTACGCACGATGCGAGGGTTGGTGCGCTCCGAGATCCGCTTGATGACCCCACCCTTGCCGGCGGCATCCCGGCCCTCGAAGATCACGACGATCTTCTGGTCCTCCTCCTTGACCCAGTGCTGGAGCTTGACCAGTTCGACCTGGAGCCGTTCGAGCTCCTTCTCGTAGATCTTCTTCCGCAGTCGGCCCTTCTTGTTGTAGGCGTCGGGGCCGAAGTGGTGCTCGTCGGTGGGGTCGGTCATCGGGTCCTCTGCGGTCGGAAGCGGGCCGTAGCCTGGCCAGTTCGGCCTAGCCGTGCCGACCGGTGCGGACCAGGCGGACGGGCGGTGCGGTAGGTGCTCGCCCACGGGGTCGCACTGGTGGACGTCACACCCAGAGCGTACGGTCACCGGAGGTCGAACATCTGTTCGGTTACTGCGCTCGGCGACGACGAGGAGGTGGCGAGGATGAAGCGATACCGCGAACGGCTCGAGGACGTCGAGGTCGACGCGGACGCGCCCGTGGCGTTCACCTGGCGGGGGCAGCGCTACCGCGTGCTCCAGGTGCTCGGACACTGGTACGAGGACGAGGCCTGGTGGCGGCGGGCCGACGGGATGCCTGAGCGGATCGAACGCACCGACCTGTGGCGGCTCGAGGCCCGCAACGGTGCTCCCGCCCGCGGGGTCTACGAGGTGGTCCGTCGGGGTGATGCCTGGCGACTGGACCGGGTGTGGGACTGACGCGGCGGTCAGCTCGCGGCCGCCGCCCGTTCCGCGACCTGTCGTTTCAAGCGGAACAGGATCGCGTCCATCCCGCGGAGGCGCAGGGCGCTGATCGCTTCGGCCAGCCCCAGCTGGTGGTGGAAGTCGTCCGGGACCGCCAGCACCTCCTCGACGGTCGCACCGGACAGCCCGCGCCACAGGATGCCCGCGAAACCCCGGGTCGTCGGTGCCTGCGGTGGAGCGTCGAACCAGACCGTCACCCGTCCGTCGTCATCGATCTCGGTGGTGAGGAAGAACGGGGTCTGGCACTCCGCGACCTCCTCGAGTTGGCTGCGGTCGGCCGCCAGGTGCTCCGGCAACTCCGGCAGGGCGTTGGCGTACTCGACCAGCAACTCGATCCGCAGCTCCATCGGGGCCGCGGCGAAGTCGTTCACCACGTTCTGAAGGTCTGACGGGAGGGACATCCGCGGTGGCTCCTACGCTCGAACGCGACCACGAGGGCGATCGTCGTCCTCACCGTACCCAGCCAGGAGTCACCCGATGCCCGTGACCGACCACGACCCGGATCCGAAGATCGCGGCGTACGCCAACCCGACGGTGCTGGTCTCCACCCGGTGGGTCGCCGACCACCTCGACGACCCCCAGCTGGTCATCGTGGAGTCCGACGAGGACGTCCTGCTCTACGAGACCGGCCACCTCCCCGGTGCCGTCAAGATCGACTGGCACACCGAGCTGCAGGATCCCGTCACGCGTGACTTCGTCGACGGTGACCGGTTCGCCGAGCTGCTCCGGAGCAAGGGCATCGGCCGGGACGACACCGTCGTGTTCTACGGGGACAAGGCGAACTGGTGGGCTGCCTACGCCCTGTGGGTGTTCACCCTGTTCGGACACCCGGACGTGCGGTTGATGGACGGCGGTCGCGACAAGTGGATCGCGGAGGACCGCCCACTCACGACGGACAAGCCGACGCCCGCCCCCAGCGACTACCCGGTCGTCGAACGCGACGATGCCCCGATCCGTGCCTTCCGGGATGACGTCGAGCGGCACCTCGATGCGCAGGGCCAGCTGCTCGACGTCCGCAGCCCGCAGGAGTTCACTGGCGAGCGCACCCACATGCCGGACTACCCGCAGGAGGGCGCGATGCGGGGCGGACACATCCCGGGCGCCAAGGGCGTGCCGTGGGGTCGTGCTGCGCAGGAGGACGGCACCTTCAAGCCCGTGGAGCAGCTCCGTGAGCTCTACGAGCAGGAACAGGCCCTGCACCGGGACGGGGACACGATCGTGTACTGCCGGATCGGTGAACGCTCCAGCCACAGCTGGTTCGTCTTGACCTACCTGCTGGGCTTCGACAACGTCCGCAACTACGACGGGTCGTGGACGGAGTGGGGCAACCTCGTGCGCGCTCCGATCGAGACCGGCGACGGGAGCTGATCACGGCCCCGTTGCACGGTGACGGCGGTAACCGGCGGCCGCGTGCGAGCAGACGTCGGATGACCCCTCCGGTGCGGTCGGCCAGGTAGCGTCGCGGTAGCCGTCGGAGCCACATCGAGCGGCCCGACGTGTTCCCGGCCCCGGAGCCACGAGGTCATGGTGGAGCACGCTCACCCTCACACCACCTTCGTCCTGGGCGGCGGTGGGGTCCATGGCGCCGCCGAGGTCGGCATGCTGCAGGCGCTGGAGGAGGCCGACGTCGTCCCCGACGCGATCATCGGGACCTCGATCGGGGCGCTGAACGGCGCGGTCCTCGCGGACGATCCCGCGCGTGCGGTGGAGCGGTTGACCGACCTCTGGATCAACATCGACGAGGTCAGCCCCTTCGACGCGTCGCTGCTGGAGCGCGCCAGCACCTTCGCCCGCAGCCGCACCCACCTGCACAGCAACCATCGTCTGCAACGGCTGTTGCTCACCCACCTCGACGCTCGACGGTTCGAGGAGCTGACGCTGCCCTTCGAGTGTGTCGCTGCCAGCATCGAGCGGGCGGCCGCCCGCTGGTTCTCGTCCGGCGCGCTGATCCCGGCGTTACTGGCGACGACCGCCGTCCCCGGGCTGCTCCCGCCGGTCGAGATCGACGGTGAGCACCACCTCGACGGAGGACTCGTCGACAGCATCCCGGTGGGACGGGCGCTGAGCTCCGGGGCGCAGCGCATCTTCGTCCTGCAGGTGGGCCGCGTCGAGCAGCCGCTGGTCACCCCGTCGTGGCCGTGGGAGGTCGGCCTCGTCGCCTTCGAGATCGCGCGGCGGCACCGGTTCATGGAGGCGCTCGACAACGTCCCCGACGACGTCGAGGTGCACGTGCTGCCGTCGGGCGCCGAGCTCGACTACACCGACACGGCCCAGTTCCGCTACCGGGACACCACCAACGTCCCCGAGCGGATCACCGGGGCGTACGAGGCCTGCCGGGACTACCTCGCGGACGAGGCGGTCGACTCGGCACGACGAGCCTGACGTGGTGCCGCCACGGTGGGTCCGCCGCGTGGTGCTGGCTCCCGCGGTGCTCCTGCTGACCTTCCTGCTGGTCACCTCGCTGCCACTGGCGGCCATCGCGGCCGCCTTCGCATCACGCTGGTTCCCGGGACGGTGGCGCCCGTTGCGGCTGCTCTGGTTCCTGCTGGTGTACCTGCTGCTGGAGTCCGCCACGTTGCTGGCCCTGTTCGGCCTGTGGGTCGCCAGCGGCTTCGGGCGCCGTGGCCGTCGGGAACGGTGGCAGGCGGCCCACTACGCCGTGATGCGCTGGTACCTCGCCGTCCTGCTGCGCACCGCCGAACGTCGCTTCAACCTGCGCTTCGACCTGGATCTCGACGAGGCGCGTCGACCGGAGCGTGTCACGCCACCGCCACCGCTGCTGGTGTTCGCGCGGCATGCCGGCCCGGGCGACTCGTTCCTGCTGGTGCACGGTCTGCTCCAGCTCGGCTACCGGCCGAGGATCGTGCTCAAGGGCACGTTGCGCTGGGCGCCGACGATCGACGTGGTCCTGCACCGGGTGCCGAGCTTCTTCGTCGTGCGGGGCGCGCCGCGGGGTACCGGCACCGGCGCTGTCGCCGCGCTGGCCCAGGGGATGGGGCCAGGCTACGCGCTCGTGCTCTTCCCGGAGGGACGCAACTTCACGGCCGACCGGCGGCACACCTCGATCGCCAAGCTCGAGGAGCTCGGTGAGCACGAGGCGGCGGAGGAGGCCCGAGAGCTGCGTCACGTCCTGTCCCCACGCACCGGTGGCGCGCTGGCCGCGCTCGAACATGCGCCCGCTGCGGAGGTGGCCTTCGTGGTCCATACGGGTCTCGAGGACCTGTCGGGCATCGTCGACCTCTGGCGGGGACTGCCGATGGACGCGGCGATCCGGATCAAGGCGTGGCGGGTCCCGCGGGACGAGATCCCGATCGCACGCGAGGCTCGTGTCGCCTGGTTGGCCTGGTGGTGGCGGCGCATCGATGGCTGGCTCGTGGAGCGGTTCGGGAGGACGGCTGCTCCGGATCGCGTCGTCGAGGCCGTCCGAGGAGGTCACCATCCCGACGTCGGTGATGGCCACCCGGCAGGCCTGCACGGCTGTTTCCCGGAGCTGGGGGCGATCCCGGTCGAGGCGCTGCAGGACGGGTGGGACAGCGAGGTGACGCTGCTCGAGGGCGATCTGATCGTGCGCATCCCACAGCGTCCCGAGGTCGCGGAGACCGCGCGGGCCGAGGCGCGCTTCCTGCCGGTGCTCGCTTCCCGGTTGCCGTTGGCTGTCCCGGAACCCGTGGGCACCTGCGAGCTCCACGGCAGCATCGTCTACCGGAGGATCCCAGGCGCCGCGGCGACGCCCGAGCAGCTGGGGTCCCTCGATCCGACGGCGGCGAGGCAGCTCGCCGCCTTCCTCGAGGCACTGCGGACGGTGGACGTCGCGGCTGCCCGCGAGGCCGGCGTCCCGGACCTCGGAGGTGAGGCCTGGCTCGCCATGTACGACGACCTCTGCGATCGTTTCGCGGCGACGGTGGTGCCTCGCCTTGCAGAGGACGAGCGTGGTGTGGCCCTTCGGTTCCTCGGGTCGGTGGTGGAGCAGCTCGAAGCGACCGGGGCGGACGCGACCAGCATGGTCGTGCACGCCGATCTCTGTGCCGATCACGTGCGGTGTGGCGCGGAGGGGCTGACGGGCGTGATCGACTGGGGCGACGTGCGGATCGGCGACCCGGCGCTCGACCTCGCGTGGCCGCTGCACGACACGCCTGCCGCGTTCGCGGGAGCGGTCGCGGACGAACTGGCGGTGGATGACGACACGCGTCGACGAGCCGCGCTGTACCACCGCCTGACGCCGTGGTTCGGGGTCGAACACGGGCTCGCGACGGGGGACCGCGACGTGCTGCGGACCAGCCTGGACGAGGTCCGCTACCGGGTGGTCGGTAGCGCCGAGATCGCTTGAGCGGCGGAGCGCACCGACGTCATCGTGCGCTACCTTGCTCATATCGAACGTGCGTTCGGCCAGCGTCGGTGCAGGAGGGGCAGGACACGGGTGGTGGGATCGAGGACCTGGTCGCCGCAGGAGCATGCCGACACCGTCGAGGAGTTGGGCGTCGATGCGCGTCGTGCAGCCGAGGCGGCCGAGGCGCTCCACCTCGCCGTCACCGCCCGCCCGTCCGGCGCGGACACCCCGCCGTTCTCCCACCTGACGGTGCGTTCGTCCTACTCCCTGCGCGATGGGGTGATCCGGCCACGGGAGCTGGCCGCCGCGGCCGCCGCGGCGGGGATGACCCACGTGGCGCTGACCGACCGCGACGGGCTCTACGGCGCGGTGCGGTTCGCGCAGGCCTGCGAGTTGGAGGGCGTGACCCCGGTGTTCGGCACGGACCTGGCCCTGGCGCCGGACCAGGACCGCCCCGGGTGGGAGCTCACCCGCGCCGGGCGTGTCCGGTCTCCTGCAGGTGATGGCAGGGATCCGCGTCACCCCCCGGCGCAGATCCCTGCCAGTGCTGGCGTCAGCGCCGTCCGCGCAGGTGATGGCAGGGATCCGCGTCACCCCCCGACGCAGATCCCTGCCAGTGCTGCTGCCAGTGCTGGCGTCAGCGCCGGTGATCCGCGCACGTCACGGCCCGGACGCGGCGCGGCGTGGCTGGAGGACGACGCGCCGCGCGTGACCTTCCTCGCGGCCACCCAGGCGGGCTACGCGGACCTGTGCCGCACGGTAACCGCCGCCCACGCCGCGGTCCGCTCCGATGCGCACCTGGCCGCGGACCACCTCGAGGTCGCGGCTGGTTCCGATGGCGTCGTGGCCCTCCTCGGCGTCGATTCTCCGGTCGGTCGGCTGCTCGCCCGCAACCACGTCGAGGCAGCCGAGCAGGAGCTACGTGCGTGGCTGGAGGTGTTCGGGCGCGACCGGGTCGTGTTGGGGGTCCGGGACCACCGCGTCGCGCCCGGCGG
>PWTE01000182.1 GCA_003563915.1 Nitriliruptoraceae bacterium | reverse complement strand
TACGGAGGCTCCTGCTTCCCGAAGGACGTCGATGCGTTCATCCACCTCTCGCAGCAGGTCGGCTACGACTTCCGTCTCCTCGAGGAGGTCCGCCAGATCAACATCGCGCAGCGCGAGGTTGTCCTCACCAAGCTCGAAGGGGAACTCTGGCACCTGGAAGGGAAGACGATCACGCTGCTGGGGGCAGCCTTCAAGCCCGGCACCGACGATCTTCGGGAGGCGCCGGCGATCTACCTGGCGCGGGAACTGCTCCATCGGGGAGCCGAGGTTCGGATCTACGACCCCGTTGCCCTGCCTGCGGTCGCGCTCGAGTTGCCCGAGGTGACGTTGATCGAGGACCCGATCGATGCTTGCACGGAGTCGCACGCTGCCGTGGTTGCCACCGAGTGGCCCGAGGTAGCGGCATTGTCCCCCGACGAACTGTTCAAGGCCCTCGCCTACCCGATCGTGATCGACGGGCGCAACGTGTTCGATCCGGTCGCCATGCACGAGGCCGGGCTTCACTACCACGCGATCGGCCGCCCTGGTGTGAGCGAGTAGTTCTGCCCGTTCGGGAGTGGTCAGTGGCTGGAAGGCGATGAACCCTGACAGGGGCCACCGGTGTGCGCTGCTAGCGTCCGGCGCAGGCTGTCCCTTGGCCGTCTCCTTGGCCATCTCGTCGACCTGTGGATCGGGACTGCGCCGCTGTCTCGACCGTTGACAAGGAGTCATGGATGCCGCTGCTCGCACGCACCATCGCCACGCCCGTTGCGATAGAGGTGCGCTCCGGAGCGGTCTCCGGGCTTGGCCCGCTTCTGGCGGACGAGGGCATCTCGTCCGGTGGGAAGGTTGCGATAGCGGTTGGCCACGGCAGGGGGGACTCGATCGCCGAGGCGATCCGCGACGGGCTCCCGGACGCCGCTGTCTTCCAGATCGCTGGCGGCAGCGTCGATGCCGCCCTCGAGTTGATGGCGCAACTTCGCGGCGACTACTACGACGCGCTGGTCGGCATCGGTGGAGGTCGGACCCTCGACGCAGCGAAGTACGCTGCGACGATGTCCGGCCTACCGTTCGTGTCGGTGCCGACGACGCTCACCCATGACGGGATCGCTTCGCCGGTAGCTTCCCTCGAGGCCCAGGGGCGCAAGTCGTCGTTCGGCGTCCACATGCCGATCGCCGTGTTCGTCGACCTCGACCACGTTGCCGACGCTCCTGTGCAGCACACCCGCTCCGGGATCGGCGACGTGCTCAGCAACCTCTCGGCGTTGGCTGATTGGGAGCTCGCCCGTGAGGTGCGCGGCGAATCCGTCGACGGCCTTGCGGTCTCGCTCGCTCGTTCCGCGTCGGAATCGCTGCTGCACAGTGAGTGGGAAGGGCCAGGCTTCCTGGTCTCGGTCGCGGAGTCCCTGATCCTCTCCGGCATCGCCATGGCGGTCGCTGGCAGCAGTCGCCCCTGTTCGGGAGCCTGCCACGAGATCAGCCACGCGCTCGATGTCATCCTTGAGGAGCCGCGGTTGCACGGCGAGCAGGTTGCACTCGGTGCGCTGTTCGCCACGTGGTTCCGAGGAGACGAGCGGCGGGTGTCAGAGCTGGACGCGGCCTTCCGGCGGTTCGGGCTCCCGAGGTTGCCGGCCGACCTGGGCATCTCCGACGACGAGTTCGCTGAGGCGATCCTTCGCGGACCGTCGATGCGTCCCGGACGGTTCACCATCCTGGAGCACAAGGTCATCGAGGCGGATGAGGTTGGTCCGCTCATCCATGAGTTCCGCGACGCCCTCGAGTGAGTGCGGTCGCGCTACTCGGGCGGCTCCGCCGATCCCGCGGTGCGCAGTTGACGCCGCAGGTCACGGACCACCTCGGCCGAGCTGACGAGGTAGAAGAGCGAAGCGATGGCGGCGATGCCCGGGAACCAGTCGAGGGGGAGTGCAACCGGGAAGACCAGGAGCACGAGGGTCTCTACCTCGACGCTTCCGGGGTACCGGTTGAGGCGGCTCCAGGACCAGACCCGGACCCGACCTGGTGCGTGCTCATGGCCTTCACCCGACGACCCATCCGACCACACGCCCCGCTGGTACTGGTGGAGCCACACCGCGAGGGCAAAGGTTGGGAGCAGCAGCAGGATCGTCCAGGCACCCTCGACCTGCTCGCTCATCGCGTGGTACCCGAGCGCGGCGTAGGCTGCGCCGATGGTCACGGTGTCGCCGGCCAGGTCCACGAAACGGCCCCATTCGCTGGCGCGGCCGGTGACACGTGCGAGCTTGCCGTCGAGGCAGTCCAGAAGGAAGCGCACCTGATAGATGATCGCGCCCGCAAACAACGCGCCCCAAGCGAAGCTCACGACGCTGGCCGCTCCGATGGTCAAGGCCGCGAGGCTGATGCCCGTCGGGCTGATCCAGCGGGTGCGCACGAGCGCCGGGAGCAGGCGAACCGCGATCGGGTCGATCACGATGACCGTCCACCAGAAGTCCCGCGGTTTCAGGGCGTGTCGGAGCAGCAGGTCGTGCTGCTCCCTGGACGGCACGGCGCTCCGCTTCCGTCGATGATGGATGTCGCGACCGGGGAACGCTACCAACTGTGGCGACCGAGGATGGCTGGCCTCACCTGCGCGAGGCGTCGCGCATGAGGGCCATCGTCGTTGACGGACGCCAGCTTGAACCGCCGTTCTCCGGGTCAGGTGGTTGCGTCGCGCGCCTGCTGACGTTCCCAGCCGTCGAGGTGACCACCGGCGTGGCTCCTCGCGATCTGCTAAGCCTCGTCGCGCAGGTCGGGGAAGCTGAGGATGACCTCCTGGTCGTCGACGGGCGACTGATCGCCCACGGGGCAGCGTTCCGAACGGTTGCCTGCGACCCCCGCTGGTCGTCAGCGCTGCTCGTGAACGCTTCACCGGTGGCAGGACGGTCCGCCCGTGCGGTCCTGATCTCGGAGGGTGGTGCCCTGCTGGGGCTGAGTTCGCCTCTCCACCGGCCGTTGGCATCGCCCTATCGGGCCGAGGGTGTGCTGCGTATCGCGGGTGGCCGGGTCGGCGAGTTCGCCGCCGGACTGTTCCGCCTCCGCGAGCAGGTCGGCAGCGATGCCTTCGAGCGGGCGATCCGGGAGGCTCCGGTGGAGGTGCTGGCCTGCGCGGCCCTCTCGGCAGGGATCGTCCTCCACGCGGTACCGGCGCGCAACCTCGTCGCGGTGCGTCCGGAGGACGACACCGAGCGACAGCGAGCCAAGGAGCTGCTCGACTCGCGGGACGAGGAGCGTGCGTGGCTCGCGAACTCAGTGAAGGCCCGGGATGGGTGGTTCACCACCTTCCTGGTGAGTCCCTACTCGCGCTACGTCGCGCGATGGTGCGCCCGGCGAGGACTGTCACCGGACCTCGTGACCGCTGTGTCGCTGGTGCTCGGCCTCGCTGCTGCGTTCAGCTTCGGCGTCGGGAACCGCGTCTCGCTCGTTGTCGGCGCCATCGTGCTGCAGGTCGCCTTCATGCTCGACTGCGTCGATGGGCAGCTCGCGCGGTACTCACAGCGGTTTAGCGCGTTCGGGTCCTGGTTCGACTCGATGGCCGATCGGGCCAAGGAATACCTCGTCTACCTCGGCCTCGCCGTTGGGAGCCTGCGGTTCGATGGCGCCGATGTGTGGGGGCTCGCGCTCGCGGCGATGGCGGTGCAGGTGCTGCGGCACAGTCTCGACCTGAGCTTCGAGCGTGCTCGTTCGGCTGCCATCATCGGGGCAGCGCCGGACGTGGTGGTCGAGGAGGTCGGTGACGATGGGAGTCGCGACGCCGTGCTGGTCGAGCCGACGGACGAGGGTCGAGCCGGTGTGGGGTCCGCGGGCCACGACCGCCCTTCGGCCCTCGGGTGGTTGCGCCGGATCCTCGGGCTACCGATCGGCGAGCGGTTCGCGGTGATCTCGATCGGGGCGGCGATCGCGACCCCACGGCTCGTGTTCCTCGTGCTGATCGTGTGGGGGGCGACATCGGTCGCCGCACGGTCTCTGTTGCAGCTCCGAAACGGCCTCCGTCGTGGTCGCGGTCTCCGGTGGCTCGTTGGGGTACTGCCACGGATCGTCGAGGTTGGCGCGGTCGTCGCAGTCGCGATGACGGTCGGCCACACGGTGGCACTGTTCGCCTACCTCCTCGCGGTTGCGTTCCGGTTCTACGATGCGAGCCATCGCGCCAAGGTGCTCGGCCCGTCCTCGCTGTCCACGCCGCTGAGGATCGTCCTCGACGCCTGGTACCTCCGGGTCACCGTCCTGCTGGCTGGCGTCCTCGCCGAGGTGCTGGAGCCGACCGCGTGGCTGCTTGCCTCCGCCGTCGGGCTGCTTACGCTGACCGACCTCGTCATGGTCTGGTGGCGGGAACCACGGGC
>PWTE01000275.1 GCA_003563915.1 Nitriliruptoraceae bacterium | reverse complement strand
GCGCGTTGAAGAAGCGGGTCCTGCGCTTCCTCGACCGCAAGGACGTCCGCAACCGCTACCACCGGGTCGACAAGGACGCGAACAACCACGGGCGCGTGTTCGTCCACTTCCGGTGGAAGCGCGGGCAGTAGCCGGCCGCCGACGAGGTCCCTCAGCGCGGCCCCGTACCCACCAGGAGGCCCTGGGCTGCCATCTGCCGTCGCAGCGGCTCGTAGTCACGGTCCTCGACCGGAACGAACCCTAGGAAGCCGGCGTGGTCCAGCGCGACGGCGGGACCGGCGGCGACGTGCGCCTCGAGCAGGGTGTCGCGCAGACGCTGCACCAGGTCGGCATCGAGGTCGGCGCGCGCCACGATCGGTTGGACCGGATGGGGCCCGAGGGTCGCGATCGAGGTCAACCGCGAACGCAGGTCCGGGTCCTCCTTCGAGCGGCGGCGCCAGACGTTGCTGTCGATCGTCGCGGCGTCGACGTCATCGGTGGCCAACAGCTCCAAGGAACGTAGGTGCGAGCCCGACCGGACGAACCCGACCGTACCCGGGTCGACACCGGCGGCCTGGAGGGCCATCCGCAGGCTGTGGTAGCCCGACAGGCTCACGTCATCGTTGTAGGCGACCTTCCGACCCGCCAGGTCGGCCAACGATCGCACCTGACCGCACGAGCTCAACACGTCGCCGAAGTAGATCGCCTTGCCGCCGGCGCGGGGGTCGGTCGGTGCCCATGCCGCGCCGACGAGCCGGACCATGGGGAGCGCCGTCTCGGTGAGCCACACGTACGACGTGGCGCACAGCCAGGCGACATCTACCTCGCCGTTGCTGAAGGGGTCCGGCTCTCCCGGGCGAGGACCGGATCGGCTGGCGTCGAACCGCAGCTCCACGTCCCTGCCGACTCGCGCTCCCAGGTGCGCGGTCAGCGTCTCGAAGAGCGTGGCCGGCAGGCTCGGGGCGAGGTAGCTCAGGACGGTCAGCGGCACGTGGGTACACCGTTCGCGGGGGCGGTCTCGACGGAGAGGACGTTCATGGAGCCCGGGATATTGCGTGCCGCGTCCACCGCACGTCGCTCAGGCGTCCAGAGCTGCGATCGCCTCGGCCTGCGCGATGGTCTGGCGGGCCTGTTCGACGTGCAGCGCCTCGATCAGCTTGCCGCCGACCGTGACCACGCCCTGACCCTGCGCCTGCGCCTCCTCGAACGCCGCGACGACCTCGCGCGCGACCTCGACATCCTCATCCGATGGGGCGAAGCTCGTGTTCGCACCGTCGAGCTGCTTCGGGTGGATCAGGGTCTTGCCGTCGAAGCCCAGCTCACGTCCCTGCCGGCACTCAGCGACGAAGCCGTCTGCATCGCCGAGGTCGTTGAACACCCCGTCGATGATGATCTTCCCGGCGTTTCGGGCGGCCAGCACGCACCACGACAGCGACGTCAGCAGGGGAGCGCGTCCCGGGACGTGGGGGACCTGCAGCTCCTTCGCGAGGTCGTTGGTACCCATGACCAGCACGGTCAGACGATCCGACGCGGCACAGATCTCCTCGGCGTGGAGCACCGCTGCGGGGGTCTCGAGCATCGCCCACAGGCTGGTGGTCGCCGGCACCCCGAGTTCGTCGAGCGCGTCCACGATCGTGACGACGTCCGCGGCGGAGCTGACCTTGGGGACCAGCACGGCGTCCGGCCCGACCTGCGCGACCGCGGCCAGGTCGTCCTGGAACCAGTCGGTGTCCAGCCCGTTGACCCGCACCGCCGCCTCGCGACGGCCGTAGCGGTCGGCGGCGACGGCGTCGGCGACCTGGGCCCTGGCGCTCGCCTTCTGGTCTGGTGCGACCGCGTCCTCCAGGTCCAGGATCAGCGCGTCGGCGGGCAGGCCTGCGGCCTTCTCCAGCGCACGGGCGTTCGCGCCGGGCATGTACAGCACGCTGCGGCGCGGTCGCAGGGCATCGGTGACGGGAGCGTTCGTCATAGGTCGTAGGCCTCCGCGAGCTCCGGGTCGCGCTCCGCCAGGGACCGCGCCAGGTCGAGCACCACCAGGCACTGCTTGTAGGTGGCGTCGTCCTGCATCTTGCCGTCGATCATCACCGCCCCCGATCCGTCGCCCATCTCCTCGACCACCCGCTTGGCCCAGGTGACCTCGGACGGTTCGGGCGAGAACACGCGCTTCGCGATATCGATCTGCACCGGATGCAGCGACCACGCGCCGACGCACCCGAGCAGGTAGGCGTTGCGGAACTGGTCCTCGCAGGCGACCGTGTCCTTGATGTCGCCGAAGGGCCCGTAGTAGGGCAGGATCCCCGCGAGCCCGCACGCATCCACCATCCGTGCCAGCGTGTAGTGCCACAGGTCCTGCTGGAAGGTTGAGCGGTCCGCCTCCACCTCGCCGTCCGGGGGGTCCTCCCGGACGAGGTAGCCCGGGTGTCCGCCGCCGACGCGGGTGGTCTTCATCCGGCGGTCGGCTGCCAGGTCCGCCGGTCCGAGCGACAGCCCCTGCATGCGGGGCGAGGCGAGGCAGATCTCCTCGACGTTGGCGACCCCGCGGGCGGTCTCCAGCAGGGCGTGCACCAGGATGGGGCGGTCCAGCCCGGCGCGGGCCTCCAGCTGGGCGAGCAGTCGGTCGACGTAGTGGATGTCCTCCGGCCCCTCGACCTTCGGGACCATGATCACGTCCAGGCGGTCGCCGACCTCCCCGACCAGCGTCGTGAGGTCGTCGAGCACCCACGGCGAGTCCAGCGCGTTCCCCCGGGTCCACAGCTGCGCGCCGCCGAGTTCCGCGTTCCGACCGACCTCGACCAGCCCCGTGCGGGCCGCTTCCTTGCGGTCGACGGGGATCGCGTCCTCGAGGTTGCCGAGCAGCACGTCGACCTGCGCCGCCATGTCCGGCACCTTGGCGACCATCTTGGGGTTCGACGGGTCGAAGAAGTGGATCATCCGCGAGGGGCGGACCGGGATCTCCCGCAACGGCTCCGGGGCACCGATCGCCAGGGGCGTGAAGAAGTCCTTGGGGCTACGCATCGCGTCGGTCCTCCCGTCGTCGAGCCGTCCGGCGCCGGCATCGCGCGCGGACCACGGCCGCGACGCTAGGCCTCCGAGGCCAGGCCGACCAAGCCCGCGGTGTACGGTCGCGGACAGACCCACGCGACCGGGAGGACACGACGTGGCGGAGTTCGGACGCTTCCTCGACGATTTCGAGGTCGGTGACATCTACAAGCACTGGCCCGGCAAGACCATCACGCAGGCCGAGGACATCCTGTTCTGCGCGATCACGATGAACCAGCACCCCTTGCACTCCGATGACAACTACGCGGCCCACGCCACCCCGCACGGCAAGGCGATGGTGGTCGGCAACCTCGTCTATTCGATCGTGCTGGGGCAGTCGGTTCCGGACGTGTCGGGCCGGGCGATCGCCAACCTCGAGGTGGAGTCGCTCAAGCACGCGAACCCGACCTTCCACGGGGACACGATCTACTCGGAGACCGAGGTGCTGGAGGTCCGCGAGTCGCGTTCGAAACCCGACCGCGGGATCGTGAAGGTGCGTACGATCGGCTACACGCAGGATGGCACCGTGGTCTGCGAGTTCGTGCGGAGCGTGCTGGTCCCGAAACGCGGCCCCGACTGGGAGGGTCAACCAGGCCGGCCCGAGCCACAACGCTGAACGCGACGACGCGACCACCGACGATGAGGTTCCCGCATGGAGGTCCACAGCGCGCCTGGGCCACCCCGGACCCACATCGTCGTGGGCGCAGGTCACCGCATCGCGACCCTCGAGGTGCAGGCGCACCGTGATCGCGGTCACGTCGAACTCGCCGATCGCACCCGCTGGACGCTCGAGCGTCCGCCCGGAGCAGGGGAGGGGTGGGCCAGCGACGCGTCCGGCAGGCACCTGGCCACCCTGACCCGCCACGGACCCGTACGGGAGCACTTCGGCGTGCGCCTGGGTGACCTGGACCTCGAGGTGGTCCCGGTCGGTCCGCTGTGGCAGCGGCGGTGGGAGGTCCGTGATCCGGGGCAGCGAGCGCTGCTGGAGGTGCGACAGCGGTGGTTGGCACGACCGGTCCACGATGTGCAGGTCCGGTCCGGGGATCTGCCGCCGGAACTCCCCCTGCTGATCGCCTGGACCGTGGCGCTGGCCGTCGGTCCGCGCATCAGCGAGACCCGGCGTCCCCGCTGGACCGCGGCCTGACTCCCGCGGCCGTGGGTGAGCGCTTGGCGTGCACCACCGTCGGGGCAGATGTCTCCACCCTCCATCAGCGCTAGGGTCCGATGGCTCATGGGTGCTACGGGGGTTCGACCGAACGGCACCGGGCCTCTCGTCGAGGCCCGGCAACTCGTCAAGCGTTTCGGTGAACTCACGGCGGTCGATCACATCGACGTC
>PWTE01000298.1 GCA_003563915.1 Nitriliruptoraceae bacterium | reverse complement strand
TTCCTCTGGCCGAACTGACGATGCCGGTCTTCTCGCTGCCTGCCGTGTTGACGGCTACCCCCGTCATGGTGGTGCTGATCACCCTTCAGGCCAACGCGCCGTCGGTGGTGTTCCTTCGGACGCAGGGATACGACCCTCCTGACCGGACGATCGGCCTCATCAGCGGTGGTGGGACGCTTCTGGCCTCGATCTTCGGCCCCTTGGGCATCTCGTTGTCGCTTCCGGCGACCGCCCTGACAGCCGGTCCCGACGCGGGACCGCAGGCCATCCGCCACCGTGCTGCGCTGCTGGCGGGGGCCGCGGCGGTCGTGTTCGCACTCCTTGCGGGCTACGCCGCAGAGCTCGAGACCCTGATCCTCCGCCCGCTGCTGGTCGCCGTGATCGGCTTGGCGGTGGTGGGGGTCTTCGCGGGTGCGCTGAAGCAGGTCGTGTCCGGACCACTGGTGATCGGACCACTGTTCTCCTTCGGGATCGCGCTGTCGGACCTGTCTCTGTTCGGGCTCGGGCCGTTCTTCTGGGCGCTCGTCGTCGGGCTCGGGGTGTCGCGGCTGGTCGAGCACGATGCGTGGGCGGAGCTACAGGCGCGCGACCCGTCCGAGGCCTGAACCGCCCCCTACGGGACCGGTCCGCGTCGCCGAGCCAACACCAGTTGCGTCACCCCTCGATGGAGACGATCGTGGTGCCGCGCGGCACCAGTTCGTACAGCTCGATGACGTCGTCGTTGAACATCCGGACGCAACCCCGGCTCGCTGCGGTGCCGATCGATGACGGCTCGTTGGTGCCGTGGAACCGGATCAGGGTGTCGCTCCCGTTGCGGTTCCAGTTCACCGCGCGCGGGCCCATCGGGTTGTCCGGGCCGGGGCCGACGACCTCCGGAAGGTCGGCACCCCACCCGTTCGGGGCCGGGTTGGTCCAGGTCGGGTCGACGCGCTTGGCGCCCACGGTGAACACCCCGGTCGGGGTCGGGTGGCTGGGTTGTCCGACCGCCACCGGCCACTCGCGGACCACCTCGCCGTCGCGGTGGAGCTGCAGCTCCCGACGGTCGAGGCGCAGGAACAGGACCGGGTCGAGATCCTCCGTGGTGACTGCGGGCTGACGAACACGGGTCTCCAGCTCCACACGATCACCGGCGCTACGGATCGCTTCGACCACCCGCGCATGGGCTTCGTGGGTGTCGAGTGAGCGACCGGAGCGTTCCTCGATCGTCCGCAGCTCGCCCGAGGACCAGTCGAGATCCGCGTCACGGGGTGCGCGCTCGACCGCGTTGGCGAGCTCATCCACCAACCGCTCGACCGTCTCGTCTGCGACGGTCACGGGGAGCTCGTCGGGTGTGTCCGGTAGCGCGGCTGCGGCGTCCGTCCCATCCGACGGTAGCTGTTGCAGGATCGCGTCGACGTCAGGACGGACGTCGAGCTCGCGCGGGGTCACGGTCCGCTCGGTGTCGGCTGCTGCCACCGTGATCTGACGATCGAGTGCCGCCGTGGTCAGGTCGTTGAGCGGTCCGAGGAGGGGAGCGAGGTGGTCCGTGGGGACCGGTGGCGTGATCGTGCGTACCGGTAGCTCGACCTCGGCGCGACGGTCGATGATGCCCTCACGGATGCGGTGCGTGGCGGCTTGCTGGTCCAGGGCCCGACCGTCGCGGGCGTCGGACAACTCGATGCGCTCCCCGTCCCACGCGAGCGTGGCGTCGTGAGGCTCGAGGTTGACCTCATCCGCCATCGACGAGACGAGTCGGTCCAGTTCCTGGCGGTCGATACGGAGGTCGACGTCCAGGTCGAGGTCAGCCTCCTCCCCGAGGAGACGGAACCTCGCCAACTCGAACAGGCCCACGTCCTCGGTCCGGGCCACCGCTTCGGCGATCGCACCTTGGACGTCCGGTCGGGCGCGCAGGTCGTGTCCTGACACGGTCCACCGCTCGCCCGCGGCGTGGACCATCAGGTCGGCCTCGAGCTGCGATGCCAGGTGGTCTCGGACCGCCTCGGTGGCCGCGTCCACGGAACGCTCGCCGACCTCGACGCCGGCGATCGTGGTTCCCGGGAGCAGTTGCCGGTCATCCCGTTGGTGGTCCCAGGCGAGGCTCGCCGTGATGCCGGCGAGCACCGACGCCAGGATCCCGGCCGTGATGACGGTGAGCCAACGTGCGTAGCGCATCGTGGATCGTTCCTCCGCGACGTTTCGTGCGTGCAGGTCTCACCTGTGGTTGTTCGCACGGGTCGCCGAGGTTCATGGCGTGCGCTGTCCGGACGGCCGGATCGCGGTGGCCGGAGCGTCAGGGATCGGCCCGGACCCGCAGGTTGCGGACCATCTCCTCGAGTACGTCACGGCGCTCGTCCAGGACGCTCTCGTCCTCGTCCTGGGTCGCGACGACCAGGGTCTGCTCACCCAGGTCGACGAGGTGCCGCTCGATCCAGACGCCCTGGGGCAACGCGCCCTCACCGGTGGTTCGGAGCCGCTGACGGATCACCGGGTGCTCGCCGACATCGAGACCCTCGCGGGAGGTCTCCTCCACGCCGATGTCCTCGGCCAGGAGCTCCTCGAGGGGGGCCGGGCGCAGGACCACCTCCAGGGTTGCGAGCGGCGCCCCGCCGACCGCCGCGTCCACGGCGAACTCCTCCTCGCCGAAGAACCGACAGGCTCCTGGCTCACCGGCGTCGGGCGTGAACCAGTCCTCGGGGTAGGCGACGTCGAGCCGTCCGTCCGCGGCGGTGCAGCTCGCGGCGAGTTCGACCGGGTCCTCGTCGGGGAGGGGATCGGTGATCTGCGGAGCCTCGACCCTCCCGGGGTCGGCCAGTTCCGCAGGCGGGTCGGTCGCGGGTCCGGAGAGCACGATGCCGACACCGGCCACAGCCAGGATCGCGGCGGCAGCCAGGCCAGCCGCGGGGACCGGACGCAGCCAACGACGCCGCAGTTGCTCGAGCCAGCTGCTCTGCTCAGCCTCGGTCTCCGGAGCCAGCTGCTGTGCTCCGGTCTCCTGTTCGGCCAACCGGAGCAGCTCGCTGCGAGCCTGAGCCTTGCGCGTGGGATCGGGGGTCGGTGGGGCCTCGGCGAGCTCACGGATCCGTCGTAGTTCATCCATGGGGCGCACCTCCCTGCGCGGGCTCGTCGTGCCCGCCTTCCGGGGTCAGTCGCGAGCGCAGCTCCTCCCGGGCACGGTGGATACGGGAGCGCACCGTCCCCAGAGGGACGTCGAGCGCGCGGGCGACCTCCTCGTAAGGCAGGTCGTCCCACACGTGGAGCAGCAGGGGTTCACGGTCACGAGCAGGCAGCTGCATGAGCGCGTCGGCGACGGGGGAACTCGGCGCGAGTGCATGCAGCCGCTCTTCCGGGCTCGCAGGGTCAGCATCGGCTGGGTTCGATCCGATCCGGTCGACCAGCTCCTGGTTCCGAGCCTCGTGTCGGTGCTGCTGCTTCGCGAGCCGTGCGGCGATGCCGAAGAGCCAGGGTCGGGCGGACGGGAAGCTCGGGTCGTACCGCTCACGCTGCTGGAAGGCGACCTTGAACACCTCCGAGGTCACGTCCTCGGCACGGCGACCGACCCGGGTCCACAGGTAGCGATGGATCGCGTCGTAGTGGCGATCGAACACGGTCGCGAAGCGGGCCGGCTGGTCGAGCGACCGGACGATGACCTCAGCGTCCGTGGGATCGCTGTTGCTCGCCCCGTTGCTCACCCCGTGCCTTCCCTCCGCTCGGATCCTGGGGGTGGCTCCGACCCCGTCCCAGGGGCTCGGACCAGGCACGCGGTCGGGTACCGCCCTCGTCCCACGACGGTATCCCGACCCCTGTTGGGTGCCAGTCGATGCCGCAGCGACCGACCGCGGCGTGGCCACCGCGGTCGGTCGGCTCGTGAGGCGTGCCATCCGCGACATCAACCCTGCCTGACGTCGATCACGATCCGCGCGGGGTCCTGGAGTTCCGCCACGGCGAAGTCGGCGGGTTCGTCCATGCCGATGACCCACGTCATCTCACCGTGATGGTCTCCGGCCATCGCCACCTCGACCATCGGCGCACCGGGACCTTCGATCCGGAGCGGCCCGTCGTAGGTCTCCACCGGCTCGTCACCCGTGAGATCGACGCGCGTCCCGGAGGTGACGACCTCGAGGTAGTGGTCACCCGACAGCTCGAGATCCTCACCGCTCGGGAAGGCCATGAGCGGCCCCTCGGTCGGTGCCACCTCGAAGGTGGGGACGGCCTGGTCGAACTCGAGGGTGAGCCGTGCGAAGTCGTCGTGGTGTCCGACACGGACATCGACCAGGTCCGCGCGTCCATCACCCCCGCCGCGCGCTTCGCGGCCAGCGTCGGCGATCATCGCGACGCGGTCCTCGTCGGTATCGCGTGATGGCGCGTCCGCGTCGCCCTCCCGGTCCTGCTGCTCCTGCTCGATCGGTTCGATCGTGCGGAGCATCGCCGCGATGATCTCACGGCGGATCTCCAGGTCCGGCTCTCCGAGGTCCGACGCCTGCGCGATCAGGGTCCGTCCGTCGAGCGCCAGGTAGGTGCGGTGAACCTCGACGCCAGCATCCAGGTAGGCCTCGCCCGTGGCGGTGCCGTCCACCCGCAATGCCGCACGACCGGCGATCTCGTCCTCCCTGAGCTCCTCGACGTCGGTCGCCGGATCATCCACGATCAGGTCACGCATGGCTTCGAGGTCGCGTGGCTCGCTGGTCAGCAGGACCGACGACACGAGCGGCAAGACCGTGTCCGGCTCGACCTGGGGCGGTGTGACATCGAACACCCGACACGGGTCGGTCACGGCCCCGTCGTTGACCTGCCAGTCGGTGGGGTAGCTGATCCGGTAGCCGTCACGTGGGTTCTCGCAAGCCGCCCCCAGCTCGGGGTCCACCTGGGGGTCGGCCGCAGCACCTTGCTCCTGCGTCCCGGGTTCGGCCGACCCGTCGGTGGTCGCCGGGTCGTCCGCTCCGGTGTCCGCCGGTTGACCGCAGGCCACCAGCAGCAGCCCGAGCCCGGTGACGGTCGTGATCAGTGCAGAGCGCATCGGTGGGTCCCTCCTCAGGTTCGATGCCGTGCGGCGGGTCGTGACCGCCGCCGTCACCTGTGGTTGTGCACAGCACGCGGTGAGGTTCGCGGGGTTCGCAGAGCGCACACGTAGCTCGATGGCGCGATCGTCGACGGCCTCGGCCCCGGGCTGAACGCGGCTCACCGGGTCGTGTCGAGCTGCGGCGGTAGTAGCGTTGCGGGATGGATCCGGAACCCGAGGTCGCGGCAGGCGCGCCCAGACTCCCTCGCGGTGTCGTGCTGGCCTACGGCGCCGGCGCGAGCGGGTGGGTCCTCGTCGATCGGGTACTGCTGACCTGGTTGTTCTTCTTCTACGTCACCACGCCGAGCGGGGCGGAGCAGCCGTTGATGCTGCCGCTCGTGTTCAGCCTGATGATGCTCGCGGGGCGGGTGATCGACGCCGTCGCCGATCCGGTCATCGCTCGCTGGTCGGACAACCACCGCGGTCGGCTAGGTCGTCGACGTCCGTTCCTGCTGGTGAGCGCCGTGCCCTACGTCGCGGTGTTCGTCGCGTTGTTCCACCCTCCGGTCGCCGAGCGCTCACCGGTCAACGCGATCTACCTCGCGGTCGGACTCGCCCTGTACTTCACCCTGTTCACCGCCTACGTGGGCCCCTACCTGGCGCTCCTTGCCGATCTGTCCGCGACCACCGCGGACCGCGTCGACCTGTCCACCTCCAAGGCGGTCGCGACGCTGGTCGGCGCGGCGGTCGCGCTCATCGTCTCGGGGCTGCTCGTGGAGGCGTACGGGCTGCGGGCGATGGTGTGGATCCTGGGTGCCGCGGCGCTCGTGCTCCTGCTCGTGCCGGGGCGGATCCGGGAACGCCGCTACTCACGCGCGCAACCGGCGACGATGCCGCTCGTCGCGGCGGTCCGCGCCACCCTGAGCAACCGTCCGTTCCTGATCGTCCTCCTCGGCGCGAACGCGCTGTGGTTCGGGTTCAACATCGTCTCCCTGAACGTGCCGCTGTACGCCACCTCGCTCCTCGGGCTCACGGAGGGGGCCGTGGCGATCCTCATGGGGGCGCTGTTCGGGGTGTGTCTGGTGACCTTCCCGCTGGTGAACCGGCTGACCAAACGGGTCGGGCTGAAGCGTGTGATGGTCGCCTCGTTGGTGGCTTTCGCGCTGATCTTCCCGCTCATCTTCCGGTTCCCGTCGCCGCCGTTCGGCCTGACGCCCGTGGTGTACGGCACGCTCGTCATGGGGCTTGCCGGGGTCCCGCTCGCCGGGTTCTTCATCGTCCCGGATGCGATCATCGCGGCCGTCGCCGACCTCGAACTCGCACGGTCGGGTCAGCGTCGTGAGGGGATGTACTTCGGGGTCAACGGCCTCACCTTGAAGCTCAACCTCGGCATCTCGACGGTCGTCTCCGGCGCACTGCTCCAGTTTGGAGGTGACCCCTTCGGTTTGCAGCTGACCGGGCCCGTGTCCGCCGTGGCGGTCGCGCTCGGAGCGCTGGTCTTCCTCCGCTACCCGGAAAGCGAGGTCGAGGCAGCCCGTGCGGAGGTACGTCCCGAGGCGGCCGGATGACCGCACCGGGGCCGGGCAGAGGTGGCGGTTCGGTCCGCTACTGCGCCGTCGGCTGGCCGGTCGACCCCACGGCCGCGTCGACGATCCGGAGCTACCTCGATGCGGTCGCCGAGGTGCTCGACCGCACGGTCGGCGGTCCCCAGCACCTCGGAGCGGAGACCGCCGGCGCACCGCCGACCCTCGTCGCGTTCCCGGAGCACACCGGTCTGACCGCCATGTTCGTCGGGTCGCGGGGCGAGGAAGCGCGCGGACAGCTCGCTGCCGGAGCCGGCACGATGGAGGTGTTCACCGCCCTCGCCATCGGCTACGGCGAGGTGCTCGGCCACGTCGCTTCCCGTTTCCCAGGGGTGACCTCGGCCGGCCGGCTGCTCCACCTCGCCTGCACCGACGTCGTCGTGCGGACCCTGGTGGAAGGTTTCGCCGAACTCGCTGCCCGACGAGGCGTGTGGCTGACCGTCGGTGCCGCGCTCCCCGGATGGCGATCCGTTCCGGTCGAGACCCTCGACGCCGACGTCGCGGCGTTGCTGCTGGGCCCCGACCACGCCGACGCCGCAACCGTCCACGTCCCGACCGGCGCGGAGGTCCGCAACCGCAACCTCGTCATCTCCCCGGACGAGGGTCTGGTGGCCGTACACGACAAGGTCGCCCTCGTGCCCCTGGAGGCTGATGCCGACGAGGGGCTCGGGCTCTCATCGGCCGGACTCAGCGAGGTCGAGGTCGTCGACCTTCCCGTCGGTCGCATCGGGACGGTGATCAGCAAGGATGCCTGGATGCCCGACGTCAACGACCGGCTCGATCAGCTCGGGGCGGAGATCCTCCTCCAACCCGAGGCGTTCGATCGATGGGCGCTCGTCGACCGCCAGCCGCCGTCGGACCGCGGTGATGAGGACGCCTCGCCCGCCGATGGGGGGCTCGTCGACCTGTGGCCGCCCGACAAGTTCCAACGTGGTGGCTGGTGGATGGTCCAGCGCCATCCGTCGTTCCGCGCCAACGTGACCCCGATGCTGGTCGGCCACCTGGGTGCACTGTCGTTCGACGGCCAACCGCTCATCGCGGTCCCCGCGCCGGGTGGTCGGCGGCACCTGGGGCTGCTCGGCCAGCCAGCCGATGAGGGGTGGGCTGCGGTCGGACCGTGGGGCGGCTCGGACGAGCACCCCGAGGCCCTGGCCGACCCGGCCCGTCGCGCGACCTTCGAGGCCGGCGCGCGCCGGCGGACATCCGGGGACCGCCCGACGCAGACCGGTGGGGCGTCGATCGTCTGCGCGGAGGTGCACCTGCCACCGCGGCCCGCGACGAACGTCTCGGTCCCGTGGATGTCAGCGCCACGCAGGAGCCGCGAGGTGACGCCGGGGCTCCCGGAGGCTGGTGGACCGGCCGGCCGTGGCACGGTCCAACTGGTACCGGATCTGAGTGCCGCCGGCCAGGAGGTCTGGCTCGCCTGGATCGAGGCCGACGCCGACGGTCGACAGGCGCTCACCGTCGCCTCCGGCGACGGTGAGCGCTGGACGGTCATCACGCCACCGCGGGCAGCCTGGGTCGCGGCGCGACGGTGGCGTCCACGGATCGTGGCGAGCGACGACCGGGTGCTGTGCCTGCATCTCGGCGTCCCACGGGACAGCTGGGACCTGCTGCTCATCGCGGCGTCACGCGCCCACCTCGCACGCAACGACGCCGCTGGCTCGGTGGGGTGGACCGACCCCGTCCGGGTCGACGACGCCCACGACCACACCGGTGTGCTGCGCGAGCGCCTCCACGACGCACCGGTCCTGACGCGCGTCGGTGGCCAACTCCTCGCCGTGTGGAGCGATCTGCGGTGGCCGTGGGTGTTCCCGCAGGTCCGTGCCGCGTGGTCCGACGATGACGGAACGACCTGGTCGCCGAGCTTCCGTGTCGATGGTGGTCCGCTCCACGGCCAGCCGGATCCCCTGCAGCCTCGCAGCCCTCACGAGACCCTGGGGCAGACGTGTCCGGCCGTGACCGTCACCGGGGAGGCGGTGCTGGTCGTCTGGCAGGAGCGTGGCTCCGTCGGTGCTCCGACGCTCCGGCTGGCGCGCCTGGAGGGGGACAGGCGCTCCTCGCATCCCTTCCCGCGACGTGCCCCGGAGCCGCCACGGACGGGTGATGACGGCGACGACGCCGGACGCGTCGCCCGCCCCGCTATCGTGGCGGTCGGCGACACGGTGTGGCTCGTACGCGAACGTTGGCTCACCTCGGGTGGCGCGATGCTGGAGGTCGCCTGCTCGGGTGACGGCGGGCGCACCTGGAGGCCGTGGGAGGTGGTCGATGCGTCACGGCCCACGGGGGTGACGCAGCGCTACGCGACCCTGGTTCCCGTCGACCGGGAGTACGCCCATCTCGTGTTCGAGGACGATCGTGGTGGCACCTCGCAGGTCGTGGCTGTCACGCTCGGCGCGGAAGGGGCGGTGACGGCGCCGGTCCGCCTGGACGACACACCTTCCGGGGCTCACGCCCGTGTGCCGACGGCGGCCCGCGCGGGCGACCACCTCGTCGTCGTCTGGCAGGACACCCGAGGTGCAACCGAGCGGCTGCGGTCCGTTCGCCTGCCGCTGGACCGGCGGGATGCCTCGCGCTGACCGGATCCGGCTCCGGTGCGGTCGAGCGGTCCGCGCTACGTCCGTGCGAACAGTTCCACGAGATCGTCGATCGGCACGCCCTGCTCGGTGACGAACGCCTCCGCGTAGCGGACCCCGATCCGTTGACCGTGGGCCCGCGCCCGGGTCGTGACCACCTCGAGGTAGTCGTCGATGCCGTAGAGACGGTGGTCGATGTCCCGCGTGGGTGCGGTGAACTGGCTCGCGAACCGGTGCATCGTCTCGCGCCGCTCGTCCCACACGTCGCTGACGTCGATGTAGAGGTCGCCGGCGATCACCCGATCGGTCGGGAACGACACGACCCCGTCGACCACGTGATGGGCGACACCGAGATCCAAGGAGGACAGTGCCGCGGCGAACACGGCGCGGCGCACCAGTTCGTGGGCTGCACGGTGATCGGGGTGACGGTCCGCGACCTGATGTGAGGCCACCACCCTGGGGCGCGCCGCGCGGATCACCGCAGCCAACCGGCGCACGCGGTCGGGCGCGTGGTCCACCTGCGTGTCTCCCAGGTCGAGGCAGGTGCGGAACCTGGCTCCGTAGACCTCGGCGGCATGGTGAGCTTCGTCGGCGCGCCGTTGCGGATCGCCCTTGCTGCCGAGCTCGCCGCGGGTGAGGTCGACCACGCCGATGCGGTGACCGACGTGATGATGGCGGACCAGCGTGCCGCCCATGCCGTACTCGACGTCGTCGGGATGGGCTCCGATCGCCAGGAGGTCGACCGGTTCCACCTGCTCGGGCACGTCGTGCTCCTCCATCGGGCTCACCCTTCTCTGGGGTCGCGAGCGGCGCTGCCCGTGGCGACGTCGATGGCGTGGGCGAGCCGCCCGGCGCAGGTCGCGAAGCCGAGACCGGTCCGCGGCTCACCGGTCTCCGCGTCGAAGGTCTCGCAGGCGTACCCCTGATCGAGGGGCAGCTCGGGCACCAGTTCGAGCCAGCGGGTCTCGCCGCGGAGCAGCGCGTTGCCCACGGCTAGCAACCAGGGGTGGTCGGCGTGTTCGCACGACGGTGTGGCATAGCGATCGGGACCGGGGCCGTGCGGGTTGTGCGACGAGTGGATCCACCGCACCGTCGCGAGGAACCGTGGGTCGTCATCGTCGACCACGCCGTGGTGGGCCAGCAGTTCGAGGCTGCCCGGGGGCTCGTCGAACAGCACGTGGTCGCCGTG
Source organism: Nitriliruptoraceae bacterium (assembly GCA_003563915.1). Classification (GTDB taxonomy): domain Bacteria; phylum Actinomycetota; class Nitriliruptoria; order Nitriliruptorales; family Nitriliruptoraceae; genus CSSed11-175R1. The sequence continues at coordinate 5,475 of PWTE01000298.1, read as the reverse complement.
GGCGTCGGTCGCTCCGCAGAACATCGACCCGAACGGGCCGTCCACCACCATGTGGCGCTCCATCGCTGCCCACAGCCGGTCGGCTTCCTGCATCGCCGCAGTGCTGACCGCGCGATCCCCGAGTCGGTCGTGGATACGTGCGCGAGCCCGCAGTGCGGCCACCGCGAGCGCGTTGCTCGCGGTGACGAACCGGCGTGGTGCCGGGTCGTCGCTGGCCAGCAGGAACGTGGCGTACAGGCCGGTGGCTCCGTCGCGGGCCCCAGCGAGCGCGGCGTCCACCCGGCGCAGGCCATCGCGCACCGTGGGTTCGTCCAGCAGTGACGGACCCAGGGAGGGGCCCGCCGTCGATGCATCCGTCGGGTCTGCGTCGTGGCCCTCGACCACCGCGAGGTAGTGGTCCAGGGCGAGGAGGAACGCGGCCACCTCGTCGAGCTCGAACCCGGGGTAGAGGACCCCGCCATCGAGGTACAGGGCGTGCGTCCCGGGGTTGCGGGCGTAGCGGCCGAACGCCGCGCGAAGCCAGTCGGCGGCGAGCTCCAGGTCGACCGTCACGACGGCGGGGAACGCCCACAGCAGGCTGTCCCGGGTCCAGTGGGCGCCGCTGACGTAGTACCGGGGGCTCCGGGAGGTCACCAGCGCCAGTTCCTCGGTGTCGATGGCCCGCCCGGCCGCGAACGTGAGGCAGAACAGCCGGTTGCGGTCCCGGACCGCCTGGAGCTCCGGGCGTCCGGGCAGCGCCGGCCCGCATCGCTCCTCGAGCCAACGACGGGTCCGGTGCAGGAGCGACCCGGCGCCGTGTCGGGCCAGGTCGACGGTGGCGAGCGCCGCCCCGTCCGCCTCGCGTCCCACGCCGAGGTAGAGGGGCAGGGACAGCTCACCCGCGGGCGGCAGTTCCGCCGTCCGTCGGTGCGTCCACCGCGGTCCGAACTCGTCCTCGTCCTCCAGCCGTGGGCTCGCGCCGTCGTCGGCCCGCAGCGCCATCCCGAGGACCGGCAGCCCTGCGGTCAGTTCCCAGCGCAACGTGCTCGTCCAGCGGTCGGACCACCATCGGTGAGGGCCGGGGAGCGAGCGGCCGGTGAATACGTGCAGCGAGGCGGCTGCCAGGCGACCGCTCGCGGCCAGCGTGACCCGGCGCTCGCGCTCGCCAGCGTTGACGGCGGTGAGGATCGCGACGAACCCACGGTGACCGGGAGGACAGGCGATGGCTGCGGTCAGCCGGCAGCCGTCGACCTCGACCTGCCACCGTGGCAGGAGACCGACCTGCAGGTCGAGCTCCCAGGCGGTGTCCGCCACCGGGGTGTCGTCGATCTCGATGCGCGGAACCCAGAGGGGACCGCCGCGGAGCTCGAGCAACCCGCCGGCACCGTCGTGGAGGACGGTCAAGCTCGGGACCGACGGCCGGTCGACCGGGAGGTCCGGGAGCGAGACCCACAGGTTGCCGGTCGGGATCACCGCGGCGACCTCGTCGAGTTCGTCCGGCACCGTCAGGATCCTGGGCCGGTCCTCGTCGCTCTGGGACACGTTCAACCCCACCGATCGAGCGCCTGGAGCAGCAGGGGGTCGCGGCCGTCGGTCTCCCGGCCGTCGTCCATGCGACGGTCCTGCCGCTGGAGCACACGTCGGCTCAGCTCACCGCCGATCCAACTCAGCGGCTCGGGCGGGAAGTCGGTCTGGGGGGTATCGACGAAGCACACCCGGGTGTCGTCGGTGTCGCGGTCCAGGATCCGGTCGCGCAGGATCCGGCCGGCGGTGTGGGAAGGTGCCACGCCGTGACCCGAGTAGCTGAAGGCGTAGTGGATGCGTCCCCGGTCGAACCGTCCGATGCGGGGCACCAACCGGCTCGACACGGCGATGGGACCGCCCCAGTGGTGGGTGAAACGCACCTGGCCGAGCTGTGGGAACGTGGCGAGGAACTCGCGCTCGAGCCGGCGTCGGATCGGTTCGTGCCGGTCGCGCCGCGGGGAGATCGGCCCGCCGTAGCGGTAGACCACGTCGGTGCCCCCCCAGAGGATCCGCCCGTCCGCGGTCGGTCGGAAGTAGTGGACGAGGTTGCGGGCGTCCTCGACCCCTTGGCGTCCCTGCCAACCGATCGCGTCCCACTGAGCGTCGTCGAGGGGCTCGGTGACGACCACGTAGGTGTACAGCGGCAAGCTCGAACGACGGGCGAGTGGGAAGCGGTGGGCCCAGGCGTTCGTGGCGAGGACCGCGGTGTCCGCGTGGACCCGTGCGTGCGGGGTGGTGGCGACGACCCCGCCGTGCTCACCGTCGAGGTCCAGCACCGGTGAGCCCTCGTAGAGGCGAACGCCGCGGGCGCGGGCCACCTCAGCCAGCCCGACCGCGAGCTTGGCCGGGTTCACGATCGCGCAGGCATCCTCGAGCAGGCCACCGAGGTAGCTCGGTGAGTCCAGCAGCTGCCGGGTCCCGGTCGCGTCGAGCTGCTGGAACCCGTCGAGGCCGAGTCGTTCGGCGGTCTGCCGATCCCGCTCGATGCGCCGCAGCTGTGCCTCGTTGGTCGCGACCCGCAGCAGCCCCGTCGCCTCGAGGTCGCAGGCGAGGCTTTCGTCGGCGACCGTGTCGACGATCTCCTGGACGGAACGGGCGACCGCCCGGTGGGCGTGGGCGGCCGCGGCGTCGCCCCAGTTCCTCGCGAGACGGTCCAGGTTGAGGTCGAGAAGGGTCATCGCGAAGCCACCGTTACGGCCACTGGCACCGAACGCGACGTCGTTGGCGTCCAGGACGACGACCTCGATCCCGGGGTCGCTCTGGGTGAGCTGGTAGGCGGTCCACAGGCCGGTGTAGCCCCCGCCCACGATCACGACGTCGGCCGTGATGTCACCGCGGGCCCGTTCCCCGGGCGTGCGGGGTCCGAGTGTCTCGTGCCACAGGATCGCGCTGCCGAGGTGTGCCACGTGCTCCTCCTCGAGGACGTGTGGGAGCCGGGGCGTCAGAGCGTCCCGGTACCGGAGGTGATCTCACCCGCTTACGTGATGTGCGGCGACACCGGCACGCTCGTCACGGTGACGCCAGTAGCGCCGGACGTGACGCGGCCGGGTATCCGTCAGGTCGTCGGGGAGGGACGCCTGCCAGCGGGCCGTGAGCTCATCCGCGGTCGCGAAGGCCACCGCCGATGCCGGTGGGGCCGTGAACCATCCCCGCTCGACCTCGTCCCGTTCCGCGGCGAAGGTGGACAGGCACCGCGCCGGGTCCCGCAGCGCGGCACGATGGAACCGTTCGTGCCGCCACCACAGGCTGGCCGGGTCGAACCGGCCGGTCGGCTCCGGCCCAAGGTCCACGGGGGTGTCGAGCACGACCGGCTTGAACAGCGAGGTGCACGGGGCTGCGGTCGCGGTCGCCCAGTGTCGCGATCCGGTCGGGGCGAGCTCCGACACCCACGACGCGGTCGTCTGCGAGGCGGCCAGCAGCCCCCCGGCATGCATGCAGGGTGCGGCCATCGCTCCGTTCACCGCCGAGTAACGCGGTGCCGAGCCGTCACCGTGGCTGCGCAGGACGCGGGCGAGGTCGGCGGCGCCGTCAGCGTCTCCGGCGCCTGCCTCGGTGCAGGCGCGACGGGAGCGACACGCCGAGACCCGGCTGCGCAGCCGGTCGGCGTAGCGGGAGGCGAACGGTTCGATGGTGAGGCCGTTCGAGATCCCCCGCGAGCCCTCCGCGACCTCCTCGGTCGTCCAGTGGCCGCCGGCGGTCTCGATGACCACCGCACCGGAGGGGTCCGCGATCAGGAAGCTGTTGTGGTAGGTGAACGAGCGGTCCTCGTGCCCGCAGCCGCCACCCTGGCCGTGGGTCGCGAGCAGGTCGGTCAGCACCGTCACCGCCATGTGCCGGTCGCGTGCCCGCTCCAGCGTGAGCCGGAGCAGATCCATCCCGGTCAGCCCGGTGTCGTCGTAGGGTTCCCGGGTGAACACCGCCTCGTTGCCGATCGTCAGACCGTGTTCGTTGGTACCCATCTCCGCGCCCCACATCCAGAACGGTCGCGAGATCATCGTCGCGTAGGTGCGGCTGGCCTGGGGGACCTCGAGGTAGGTGCACTGGACCGTCGCACCGTCCGGGTGGGTCCGGGCGGGGTGCCACTCGATGAGCTGCGACTCGTTGGGGTCGCGGTCGGAGTTCTTCGCGAACAGCACCCGCCCGGGTTCGACCTTCACGACGGTGTCGCACATGCTCCGCAGCCTCCCTGCGACCGTGACCACCGGTAGCCCCGCCACGGTACTGCGCGGCGCCCGGACGACCAGCGTCCGAGGGGTGCACTCACGTCACGGTCCGTCGTGCGTGGTAGTCGGGACGGTCCCAGGCTCCGGTCGCCACCAGTTCCGCGAGTACCTCGACCGCATCCCAGACGTCGGTATGCGAGACGTAGAGCGGCGCGAACCCGAACCGCAGCAGGTCGGGGGGACGGTGGTCGCCGATCACGCCACGAGCGATCAGGGCCTGCATGACCGCGTAGGCCTGCGGGTGGCGCAACGACACCTGTGCTCCGCGTTCGTGCGGGTCGCGCGGTGTGACGATCTCGACCTCATCGCCGCAGCGAGCGTCGACCAGGTCGATGAACCGCGAGGTCAGCGCGCGTGCCTTCGCGGCGACCGCAGGCACCTCGACGTCCTCCCGGATGGCGAGCGCGGCGTGCAGCGCCGCCATCGAGAGGATCGGCGGGCTGCCATCCAGGAACCGCGCCGCGCCCACCGCAGGGCGGTAGTCGAGGTCGAAGGCGAACGGTGACGCGTGACCGAACCAGCCCGTCAGCGGGGTGCCGACCCGATCGTGCCAGCGCCGAGCGACGTAGAGGTAGGCGGGGGAGCCCGGTCCGCCGTTGAGGTACTTGTAGGTGCAGCCGACGGCCAGATCTGCCCCCCAGGCGTCCAGGTCGACCTCCAGCGCCCCGGTCGAGTGTGACAGGTCCCACACCGTCACCGCGCCGACCTCGTGGGCCATCCGCGTCAACGCGACGGGGTCGTGCAGGCGCCCCGTGCGGTAGTCGACGTGGGTGAGGGTCAGCACCGCCACCTCGGCATCGAGGTGGTCGGCGACCTCGCCCGTAGGCGCTACCCGCACCTCGGCGTCGCCGACGGTCTCGGCCACACCGTGCGCGACGTAGAGGTCGGTCGGGAAGTTCGCGTCATCGGTGACGATCACGCGGCGGTCGGGGCGCAGACGTCGCGCAGCGACGAGTGCCTTGAACAGGTTCGCCGACGTGGAGTCGGTCACGGCCACCTCGTCCGGCGCGGCCCCGATCAACGGCGCGAGCTGGGCCGCGATCCGCTCTGGGAGACGGACCCAGCCGGCGTCGTTCCAGCTGCGGATCAGCCCGTCGCCCCATTCGTCCCGGACGACCTGCGCGACGCGCTCCTCGACGGCGGGCTGCAGTGCGCCCAGGGAGTTGCCGTCGAGGTAGATCACCCCCTCAGGGATCCGGAACCGATCGCTGAGCGGTGCAAGCACATCGCGTTCATCCGCTGCGCGACA
>PWTE01000363.1 GCA_003563915.1 Nitriliruptoraceae bacterium | reverse complement strand
GACAGATGACCAACGGCGACCTGCCGGTGATCGGGGACTGGAACCGCAGCGGCGGGGACGGCATCGGGGTGGTCAGAGACCGCGACTGGCACCTCCGCAACTCGCTCAGCGGCGGCCCCGCGCACCTGTCCTTCACCTACGGGTGGTAGTGCGGTACCGACGCCAGCCCTGGAGACGATCGGGGATCAGATCACGGCTCGTGCGAGGTCGAAGGTCCGGGCGAGTGGTCCAGACGTTGGGTGACCTGGTCGAGCCCTGCCTCGAGGCGGGCGTTGCCGGCATCGATGATCCTCAGCACCTGCTCGATCTGTTCCTGGGGCAGAGCGAGGCTACGAAGGTCCTGGAGGAAGGCATCGTCGCGGAGCATCCGGACCACGGCCTGATCGGAGGCCGCCTCGACGCGCTCACCGACGTCAGTGACCTCGGCCTCCAGCTGCTCCAGCCGCCGATCGACGTGGCGCGGGAGCTCACGGATGGCCGTCATGGCGACGAGGGCGCAGGCGCCGAGCGTGAGCAACTGCAGTACGACGACGAGTACGGCCAGCCACGCCGTGGCGTCCACGAGCGCGAGGGCCACGGCCACGAGCACGACCCCACCTGCACCAGCAAGAGCGATGACCTTCCTTGGCCCGATGCGCATCGTGCCTCCAGCAGGCGCTAGATGAGAGCTGCGAGCGGCGCCCGCAACTCGCTGCCGACCGTGACGACGCTCGCCACCTTGTACAACTGCCTGGTCGTTGCAACCCGTCGTCCCAGGTACTCCTCGTAGCTTCCGGGCAGTCGCAGCAGCGTCCAGTGTTCGCGCGTAAGGGTGGTCTCGAATTGTAGGCCGAGCCTCGACAGCGCCATCGTCGATGCGTCGGTGACGAGCACGATCGGCTTGAAGTCGGCCCGGAGCAGTTGCAGGTCGACGAGTTCCTCCGCCAGGCGGGTCAGGGCTGCACCTTCGAGAGTGACGGCCACGATCAGGACGCGGCGCGCTTCACGGCGGTTCGCCGCCGGGAGGTAGGGCCCCGAGAGCATCGAGCGTCGCGCCGTGTGGATGGAAGTCACCGCTGGTGTCCGCTCTGTTCGGCCTGCCGGGACGGCAGGCTGGCCACGACCGTAGCGGCGGCCATCGCACCGTTCCCCGGGTAGAACCTGCGTGCCGCAGCGGCCATGCGCGCACGCTGATCGGGATGAAGGAGCGTCGCGACCGCTGCTTCACTGCGATCGTCGAACAGGTCCTCGATCTGCAGACCTGCGCCGGCGAATTGCGCCGCTCTGGCACGGCGCGCCTGGTCGTCGGGGCTGTTGGTGTCCCGCGCCAGGAACAGCGAGGGCACAGCGGCCATCATCAGCTCGTGGTAGGTGTTGTAGCCCGCCGTCGCGATCGCGGCGTCGAAGGCGTGCAGGTAGCGCGACATGGGGAAGACCGGGTGCATCCGCACGCCGGGGACCGGGTCCAGCTCGTGAGCGTGAAGGACGTGGAGCGGTGCGAACACCTCCGCTGGTCCTCCCGCGTGCACGAGGTCGCGGGCGCGCTCGATCATCGTCCGTAGTTCCGGCCCGCGGTCGGCTGTCAGCTGCAGCAGGACGGCCGTGGCGTCGGCTGGGAGCCCGAGCTCGGCCCGGGCCGACTGCCGCCCGAGCAACTCCTCCGCGTCGAGCAACGTGATGGGCAGGACCGGCTGGACGTCCCGGTAGCGGATCGTCTCGCCACGGTCCAGCGGCGACGCCAGGTCCAGAGGTTCGATGACCTGATCGAAGGTGCTGTGCAGCGCCAGGGCTGCCTGGTTGCGTCCCGCTCGCCACAACCCGCGTCGGCACCACACGAGACGTAGATCGGGGTAGAGGTCCTTGATCGTCGGCAGGCTCGTCGGCGGGTTCACGTGGTCGATGACGAGGGCGGAGGGCTCGAACTCATCCAGGAACGCGCACAGGCGCTCGAGGAACAGGTGCTCCCACACCGGCCGACGGACCTGCAGCTTCCGCGCCGAAGGGAAGTACTCCACCGGGAAGCCCAGGTCGCGGACCACGGCGTAGGACTCGGAGAGGGTGAGGAAGACCGGGAGGCGGTCGGCTGGGAGCCGTCGCGCGATCGCCATCAGGCGGGTCACGTGGCCAAGTCCGTGCCCGTTGTCGCTCATGAACGCGATGCGGTGCACGGCGGGTGCCGCAGGTGCTGGCTGGCTCCCTCGCACTCCGACACCAGTCCAGTTGCGGTTCGGGGGGCCGATCAGGTCGCGGACCCGGTCGAGGTGGTGCTGAGGCCCGAAGCGCTCAGCAGTTGCGGTCAGTCCAGCCTCGCGGCGCTCCAGCCAGGTGCCAGGGTCATCGAGCAGTGCGGCGATCTGCCCGGGTGCATCGGCAGGTTCGCCGTACCAGACGGCGTCTCCGAAGACCGGGGCGAGGTAGCTCGGAACGACGCACGGGACCCCGGCCGCCAGGGCCTCGAGCACGCTGCGCCCCGATCCATCGACCCAGTCGGGGTGGTGGTGGTAGACGAAGACCGCCAGCCGCTGCAGGAAGGTGCGGGGCCGCATCCGATCGGGATCGAAGACCTTCCAGTTCGCGGGCAGCGAACCGCCGAGGAGGCCCGCTGCGACGGACGCCCCGCCGAGGCATTCCACCTGACGACGTGGATCATCGGTGTAGGCCGCGAGGAGTGCGGTGACATCGGCCGGCCAACGCGACACGTGATCCCAGGCGTGTCGGCCGATCGGTCCCTGTGGGCGAGGACGGTGGCGGACGTCGGTGCGCCAGGCGTCGGCATCGATGACCTCGGACCAGATCGGTGAGGTGTGACCGGTGGTGGAGACCGCACCCGCGGTCGTGGCGACCACAGGGCTCGCCGCGACCCAGGTCCACTCGAGGCCGAACAGTTCGTCTGCGGGCTGTCCATGGCTGGGGTGATCGCCCGGCTCCCCTCGACCGTCGGGCTGGGGCTCCTCGTCGACGACGAGGTAGGCGTGGTCGGCGACGACGTCCGGCTGGAACCGTTGTGGCTGCTGGATCGCCCGTGGTCCACGGCCGAGTAGCAGGGAGCAACGCAGTGACCGGTCAGGCCGCACCAGTTCCAAGCTCCCCGTCCGCAGGAGATCGGCGAGGTCCGGGTCGATCCCGCGGAGGAGCGGCACATCGGCAGCGACCGGCAGGAGTGCGGTGCGGTAACCGACGCGTGCATGGATCCGCACCTGCTCCGCCAGCGACCGGTTGCCGCCATCGTCGAGTCGTGGGTCCGTAGCGATGACGATGTCGAACCGCTTGCGCTCGGCCATCCTCGCCTCTCTGGGTCTCAGCGGTAGCCTACGCCGAACCGCCGGGGTACCCGCCTCTCTCACCGTTCCCGGCAGGTGGTGTGCGCGGGAGGAAGTCGTGTGCCCAGTCGCGATCGGCCGAGCCGGGATCTGCGACGTCGCGTCCAGGCCAGGCTGACGGGTCGGCGCCACGAACCCGGGCTCGCTGCCGCCGCGGGCGAGGTGCGTGCGTCTGGCATCTTCGATGCGTCCTGGTACCTCGCCCAGGCGGGGGCTGACCTCGCGGACGGTCAGGATCCGGTCGAGCACTACCTGCGGGAAGGGTCGCAGCGGGGGCACAGCCCCAGCCCGCTCTTCGATACCCGGACCTACACGCGCGCACACCGCGGCGCTCGCCGGACGCGCTACGGACCCCTCGTGCACTACCTGCGTCGCGGTATCGCACGCCGTGCACAGCCGCACCCGGTGTTCGACGTCGACCACTACCTCGGCCAGGGCCCGGATGCCCTCGACCATCCGGGTGGGCCGCTCGGCCACTATCTCGAGGTGGGGTGGCGCGCCGGCCACACCATCAACACCTGGTTCGACGAAGCGGGGTACCTCGCACGCCATCCGCGAGCCGGCACACCCGAGCCGGTGATCGTGACCTTCCTCCGTCGCGCTGCTCCGCGCATCGCGGCGATCGCCGACCATCGGGACTTCCGACGCCAGTACCGCACGTTCGATCAGGACCGGGCGTCGGCGTTCTTGGCGCGCCGCGGCGCCGCTCGGTCGGAGGACGGGCCACTGGTGTCGGTCGTGATGCCCGTGCGTGACCGTGCCGACACCGTGGCCACGGCGATCGGATCGGTGCTCAGCCAGTCCCACCGACAGGTGGAGCTTCTCGTCGTCGACGACGGCAGTGTGGACGGTTCCCCCCAGGTGGTGGAGGCGATCACCGATCCCAGGGTCCGACTGCTGCGACAGCCGCCCACGGGTGTCTGCCGGGCGCGCAACCACGCGCTGTCCCTGGCGCGGGGTTCCTTCGTGGCGTATCTGGACGCCGACAACCGTTGGGAGCCCGAGTTCCTGGCGGTGATGGTCGACTACCTCGTGGACACGGGAGCGGGTGCCGCCTACTCGGCGCTCGAGATGGAGGACCGTGGCGAGATCGCGTACCGCGGGATCGAGTTCGACCGCGGTGCGCTGCTCGAGGCGAACTACATCGATATCAACACCCTCGTGCATCGCCGAGCCCTCGTGGAGCAGATCGGCGAGTGGGACGAAGACCTACCCCGGGCGAACGATTGGGACTACGTCCTGCGACTGTCGGAGGTGTCCGACATCCGGTACGCGCCGTTCGTCGGCGTGCGGTACAGCCACGATCGCGACCGCGGCGATCGCATCAGCGTGCGGGAGCCTCTGGGGCACCGCATGCGTGTGTACGCCAAGCACAACCTGCGCTGGGAGGAGGCACTGGCGAGACCGTCGATCGCCGGGCGGACCTCCGTCGTCATCTGGCACGCGGACGCCAGTGGCGACCTGGCACGCTGCCTCCAGCGCCTCGTCGAGCAGGCGCCGCCCGACGACCTCGAGGTGGTCGTCGTCGACGACTCCCGGCGAGCTTGGCATCGCTGGCGCGTGCTCGAACTCGAGGATCGGTTCCCGCCCGTCCGTGTCATCTCTCGGACGTGGATGCGGCTCGGGGCACCGGTCGCGCTGAACCTGGGCCTCCTGGACGCGACCGGGGACGTGGTCGTCCTCCTCGATCAGACGGCACTGGTCAGGCCCGGGTGGTGGACCCCCCTGGTCGAACCCTTGCGCCAGGGCCGTGTCCGTGCCACGCAGGGCCCCTGGATGTCGTTCTCCGGGTCGATCGAGTCCGCGGGCTACGCCGCGGGCGTGGACGGTCTGCCCTATCCGTTCCTGGCCGGTTTCCCCCCGGACGGTCCGGAGGCCCGGACCTCGGGGTCGCGTGCGGCACTGTGTCGCGCCCTGCTCGCCGCCCGACGCGAGGATCTGCTGGCGGTGCGGGGACTGGATCCCCGCTACCGTGCCGTCCTCGCCGATGTCGACCTCAGCGTCAGGTTGCGGTCGGAGCTCGGCGGCCCTCTGGAGTATCGCGCCGGGCCGGGGGCTGCAGCCGGACGCCTCGTCGAGGCACCACCGACCGAGATCCGCCATCAGGATCAGGCGGCGTTCCTGGACCGCTGGGTCGAGGGCCTCCACGATGCCGAACGGGGCCACTGGGAGGCCCTGGGCCTCCAGATCACCCACCGGGTCCGCAGCAGCTCGCCGTGGGTCCCCGCGGACGCGCACGAGCCGCACGTGGTGTCCGTGAGGGACCGCGATCGGCCGCTCCGATGGGCGATCAAGATCGGTGCCCCCGACGTGCTCGCGCGTGAGCGCTGGGGCGATCGCTACTTCGCCGAAGGCCTGCAGGCGGCACTTCGTCGACTCGGCCACGAGGTCGTCATCGACCTTCACGGCGCCTGGGAGCGGCCGAGCGCCCACCTGGACGATGTCGTGGTGGTGCTTCGGGGCCGGGAGCGTCATCACGTGGCGCCTGACCAGGTCAACCTGCTCTGGCTCATCAGCCACCCGGACGAGGTCGACGACGGTGAACTGCGCCGCTACGACCGCCTGTTCGTCGCCTCCGGACGCTTCGCGAGCAAGCTGGAGGTCCGGCTGCGCCAGCCCGTGCATCCGCTGCTGCAGTGCACCGACCGGGACCGCTTCCGGCCGGACGCAGGTGCCACCCCCGGCGACTCGGTCGTCTTCGTCGGCAACTCGAAGGGCATGCTCCGACCGGTCGTCAGGGACGCCTTGGCAGCCGGGATCGATGTGCAGGTCTACGGCGCATGGTGGCGTGGCCGCATCCCGGAGGAGAACTGGGCCGCATCGCACGTCCCCAACGACGAACTGGCCGACCTGTATCGCTCGTCCGGTCTGGTGCTCAACGACCACTGGGACGACATGCGGAGGGAGGCGTTCCTCTCGAACCGGCTGTTCGACCTGGCTGCCTGCGGTGCGACGGTGATCAGCGACCACGTCGACGGCATCGAGGAGGTGTTCGACGGGCTGGTGGCCACCTACGCCGAGCCATCCGAACTCCCCGGCGTCGTGGAGCGTGCGCTCGCCGAGCGATCGGAGCGGTTCGAGCGACGTCAGGTCCTCGCACAGCGGATCCGGACTGAGCACTCCTTCGATGCTCGCGCAGCCACCCTCGATGCCGCCGCGAACGAGGTCCTGTCGGAGCGCACCGGACCTGGCGCCCGTTCGGGGCAGCAGCGGCTCACCCCGTGATGAGCGAACGCGGCGCAGACCTACCCGAGCCCTGCCCACCACAGTGGCGGCAGCCCCGGCACACGGTGCGGGCCGGGAAGTAGAGGTGGAGGGCTCGGCTCGGTGCTCGTCCCGGCCTGATACAGCTGACGCTCGAGGACCTGGCGATCGGCATCGGGAAGTGGTGCCGCCTGGACGAGCAGGTTGTGGAGGGCTTCGTCCGGTCCGGGCCCCTTCGTGTCCTCGAGCGTGAGCCCGAGACGGCGCCCGATGGTGTCGAGCCGCACCAGCGCCTGTAGTCCGCTCATCGCCTGTCGCTTCGCGTTCGGTCGCGCACTCAGCCGTCGTGGAGCGTGCCACCGTCCGAGGAACTCGTGTCGCCGCTCTGCCACGATCGGGAGGTGGCCCGCCACGGCCTCCATCTCGCCGAGGTAGGCGAGGCTGGCGAGAAGTTCCACATCGGGCCACAGCTGCCGTCCAGTGGCGGATCGAAGCGGTCGCGCGCTCGACAGCCAGGTTCGGTGTGCGGCGGTCCAGGTGCGGGCCCGCTCCTTCGTCGCGTCGTCGAGTCGCTGCGCGTGGTCGAGGAGCCGCAACGCATCGAGGACCTGATCGAGCCCCGGCCAGCGCCGCCGCGAGGACGGTTGCGAGGTGCTGGCGAAGCACCGGTCTGCGAGCTGGGCTGCGTGGTCGAGCATCGCGTCGTGCTGCAAGAGCCAGCCAGCGATGCTCACGGTCGTCAGCTGCCTTGCGAGCCCTGCAGCGGTCCGGACTTCGGCGGGTGCGGCAGGCGTGGTCGGGACCTCGTCGACTATCAGATCCGTGAGATGATGTCCTCCGATGGTCGGTGTCGCCCGCTGGTGCTCCAGGACCTCGGGGTCTCGCAGCAACGTGGTCGCCGGGTCGTAGCGGTCGGCGATGACCGCGGCATCGACCTGCTGCAGACAGCGGCGCACCGCCTGCATGCGCTCCACCATCCGGCGACTCTCGTCGGCCTCGAGGTGGGGACGGCCTGACGTCAGGCGCGCCACCCACCCAGCCCAGTGGTACTCGCCCGCCTCCGCTACCCGCGGTGGCCACGGGTCCTCCCACGGCTCGTCGGGCCACAGGTCCCAGGGACCAGGCACCCCGAGTCGATGGAGAAGTTCCACCTTGGGGCGACGTCCGTAGCGCTGATCCGTGTGGAAGGCTGCCGGTGCGTCGTGGCGGAAGGCGATCTGCGGCTCGTCGCGAGCGCCGACCGTGACGGCGTCGCGCTGGAGCTCGCTGTTGTCGGTGACACGAGCCATGGGGACGAGGACGTAGCGTCGGTGGGGCGCAGCGAGTACGCCGTCCCGGAACGTGGCCCAGGCCGAGCCCGTGAAGAAGCAGTTGCCGTCGAACGGCAGGATCCACCGGGCGCGACCCCGGCCGTCCTCCAGCGCCACGTTGCGCGCACCGTTGTTGTGCATGACGTAGAGGTTCTTGTCGTGGTAGGCGTGGTCGAAGGCCCGTGCTCGTGACACCTCGTCGAGCCGTGCAGCCTCTGGCCCGGCGAGGGTGCCCCGCCGTGGGAAGTCCGAGGTGCGCCACCCGATGCCCCGGTAGACCTCGCTGTCGAAGGGGATCCGGAGGTAGGAGGCGCCGTGTTGCTCGAGGAGCTGGACCAGGCGACGCTCCACCTCGTGGTCGAGGATGCGGTTGAGCACGTACCGCTTCTCGCAGCCCTCGAGGTCCGGCTCGTGCTCGAGCACGAAACGCAAGCTGCGCTCGCTCTGACCGGTTCCATGCCGCGGCGGCAGGTCGTTGCCGATGATCCGGTAGAGGACGAAGGTGTCCCGGACCCGCGCGACCCCGGTCACCAGGTCGCGCCACCGCAGCTCGGTGTCATCCCGCGGTGTCGCCGGTGTGCGCTCCTGCTCCAGGGATGCCTGGAAGGCCGGCGCATCGACCGTCCTCAGGAGCCACAAGAGGGTGCGCAGGGGCTCGGCCTCCCCGGTCCCGAGCCGCAGCCGGAGCTCCTCGAGGTCGACCCCGGCCGAAGGCGCACAACCGTCTCGGTGCCCGATCGACAGGTAGTGGACCAGCGGCTCGTCGTGTGGGGCGAGGCGTGCCGCGTAGGTGCGCCGGTACCAGGCGGTGTCGAACAGTGGGTTCGGATCGAGTCCGTCCTGGCTGCCGTGTTCGAGGTAGTGGCCGACGGGGTCCTCGACACCCCCACCGGTCTGGGCGCGGTACCACTCGGCATCGACGAGTCCCGAGGCCCGGACCCGCGCCATCGCGCCCGGATCCGCCTCGACCGGGTCCTGGCTCGGCGGCGGCCCGACCTCCGCCACCAGCGTGCGCCAGGCCCGGCGTTCGTGCTCTCGAGCCCGTGCGCGGTCTGCCTCGAGCGCCTCCTGGGGCCGTCTGAAGGGGTCGTTGCGGACGCGGAGTCGAGGGGCGCCAACGACCTGACGGGTCCTGCGGAGCGCGCGCTCGAGCCGTCGTCCGAGCCAGATGTGGTCGCGCACGAGCAACTCAGATCCGACGGGCCAGGACCACCCAGACGGTGCGCAGGAGGATCTGGAGATCGAGGAGGGGGGACCAGTTGACGAGGTACTGGAGGTCGTAGCCGAGCTTGTACTCCGGGTCCGTGTGGTACCGACCGTGGATCTGGGCCAGCCCGGTCAAACCGGGTGGCACCTCGTGCCGGCGGTCGTAGCCGGCGATCCGGTGCTCGAAGCCGGTCGTCAACTCGGGACGTTCAGGGCGGGGGCCGACCAGGGACATCTCCCCCCGGATGACGTTCCACAGCTGGGGAAGTTCGTCGAACCGCGTGGCACGGATCCAGCGGCAGGCGGGGATGATCCGCGGGTCGTCGGCTTCCGCGAGCCGGGCCCCGTGACCGTCGGCTTCGGCGTCAGGCACCATGGTTCGGAACTTGACCATCTGGAAGCTGCGACCGCCGATCCCGACACGCTCCTGCCAGAACAACAGCGGTCGTCCTGCCACCGCGAACTGGTAGAGCGCGACCAGTCCGACCAGCGGGAGCCAGAAGGGTGCAGCGGTGACGAGCAGGACGATGTCGAAGAGGCGCTTGAAGCGGGCCCGTGACCGCGGCATCGTCTGGGCGCGGAGCAGGACGAACGGCATGCCGCCGATCTCGCGAAGGCGCTCCAGTCCGTAGAGGGTCTCGCGTCCCGTGATGCGCAGGACGACGGTGATGCCGACACGGTCGAGCTCGCCCAAGACGTCGGCGTAGATGGCCTCGATCCAGCGGGGTGACAGGAGCATGACGTCGGTGGCTTCGGTGCGGTTCACCTCCTCGAGCAGTCCGGCGTTGGCGCTGTGCTTGCCGACCACCCGTGCGGGGACGCGTTCGTCGTCGAGGTGTTGCCGCGCGACGGCGAGCTCCGATGCCTCGCCCACGAGCAGGACCCGCGGAGGCCCCTCACGGCGTGTCCGCACGAGATGCACGAGCCGTCGGTTGACGGCGATGGCCATGGCCCCGAGGACGATGAGGATGCTGAGGTTGATGATCGGGAAGGGGAGCGCCCGCGTGGGGCCGAGCCCGAGCTCCCGGAAGACGCCGGACAGGCCCAGCGACAGCAACGCCACGAGCCCGCCGGCAGCGAGCGTCTGTTGCCCCGCTCGTGGGAGCGCGGGGGGCGCGCCGAGCCGGGGTTCGCGCTCGTACAGGCCACCGAAGTACAGGCTGGCGATGAACACCGTGACCGCGAGCGCGAAGGACAGCAGGTAGTTGCGGGTCGGGGCGTCGGGCCAGTCGAAGCCGAACCGCACGTACATCGATCCGATGCTGATCGCGCTGAGTGCCAGGACATCCGCGATCATGACGAGGCGGAACCCACGACGATTCAGTCGCCGTAGCAGCGATGTGGGAGCCGCATCCGGCTCTGCGCTTGGGTCGCCCCCGAGCACGGTGCTCCTCGGCGCGAGATCGTGACGGGTCATGGTCGGGTCAGTGTCGGCGCGGGAACCTCCGGGCAAGCGTCAGCTTACCCCCGGGCCCCGACCGGGGCGGTCAGGCGTGTTGGGACCCGGAGTGCCTCGCGGGTGTTGCCCAGGCACGGACTCGAGCCACGAACCGCGGCCCTTCGAGGTCCCAGTTGAGCTCGTCTCGGACCAGCGCGTAGCCCCGGTCGGCCATGGCGTTGCGCGTCACCTCGTCGTCGCGGAGGCGTCGGAGGGCGGCCATCGTGGCATCGACGTCGTACGGCGGTACCACGAGCCCGATGCCACGGTCGCGCACGAACGGCCCGCTCACCGCGAGGTCTGTGGTGATCACCGGTAGGCGCCGTGAGGCGTACTCGAGGATCTTCGTCTGGAGGGAGCGATCGTGGTTCGGCTGCGGGTGGATCAAGGAGAGCCCGGTGAGGGCTCCCTCGAGCCTCTCGAGCGCGGCATCGTTCGGCAGGAAGTCCGTCCAGCGCACGTGACCACGCTGCACGGCGGCCGCGAGGAGTTCCGAGATGTCCTGGTCGACAGGTCCGATGAGCTCGAACTCGAACTCCCGGTGGAGGCGACGGGCCAACTCCAGGAGTTCGCGTGCGCCCCGGCTCGCCGCGATCCGACCGAGGTAGACGACGCGTCGAGTGCCCGGCGGCGGTGGGAGGTGGCCCGGCCGGGGGGGGACGTTCGGCACGACCGGGTGGCGGCGGGCGAAGCGGTGCTGGTAGCTGTGTTCCGCGAGGATCAGCTGCAGGTTGCGTTCCGCCCATCGCTCGCTGCAGCGGATCACTGTGCCGGCTGGACGACGCAGGACGGGTGGTACCCAGGCGCGGTCGAGCAACGACGCGGCGGTGTCCTCGTGGACGTCGAGCACGACCGGGGGCAGCAGTTTGATCCCACCGATGACCGTGAGCAGCAGTTCGGGATCTTGGAGCAGGATGAGGTCGTGGTCGGGGCCGATTCGGTGGACGAGACGTCGCGCGGCGCGCAGCGCCTGACCGCGCCGACGTCCGACGGCGCGCGGGACGTCGAGCGTGGTGAGCGAGGCCGTTCTCGGCGGTCGATCAGTGCCGGTGGCGCTCCAGGGTGCGAGGTAGGTCACCTCGATGCCGTCGGAGAGCAGCGCCCCGATCTGGCGCCGGTGGATACGGGCGTCCAGGGGAGTGTGGACGACGGTGGCGACGAGCACGCGCACGGTCACAGCCCGGTCATCGGGCGCGCCTGGAGCGGAGCCAGGCCAGTGCACGTCGGGCCGGCCGCGTGGCCACGACGACGGCTCGCACGGCCGGGTGCCCGAGGATGCGCTCCGCTCGCTGCTCCGCTCGCTCGGCACGGGCTTCGGCTCGGGCACGTTCGCGCCGCAGCTGCTCCAGTTCCCGGTGTTGATCCCGAGCCAGCCGGGCCAGCTGGTCGATCGTCCGCAGGCGGAAACCGCCGTCGACGCGGATGCGCCCTCCTCCGCCGTCGGCGGAGGGCCTCAGGATCCATACGACGGTGTCGGCCGGGATCGAGAACACACCAGCCGCGGCACCACCGAGGAGTTCGCGGGCGGTCACCCGGATGCCGCTCAGCCCGGCGCGCTCGAGACGTGCTTCGAAGTCCGAGCCGTAGGCGCGGACGTGGTCGGCTTGACCGAACCGGACGACGCGTTCGTCCGCCGGCGCCATCGGGTCCTCGTCCGTGGGCCGGTCGAACCTGATGGGCACCTGGACGATCGCCACGCCGCCAGCGCGCAGCACACGGTGGAGTTCGCTGATCGCCGTTGCATCGTCGGGGATGTGCTCGAGGACATGGAAACAGATGATGAGGTCGAACGAGTCGTCCGGGAAGGGCAGCTCCGTCAGTGACGCCTGGAGGTCGATCTCGCGCGCATCCGCATGGTGATCGAGATCGATCCTGACGTAGTGTGCCGGCGCGATCCGCTCGAGCCGGGGTGTGACGTACCGACTCGGAGCGACGTCGAGGACACGCCCGTGCTCCTGCAGGGCCGGGGCCAGCCCGTCGAGGAGGATCGCGAGGAGCCGGTGACGCTCGAGGGCGTGGCATCGAGGACAGCGGGCACGTGGGCGGCGCACGCCGTGGCCTCCGGGCCGGAACCGGTCGAGGATCCGATGACAGGATGGGCAGTAGGCGAGGCGGGCAGTCAGTGAACGCCACCTCCCCTCGGCCGAGCTGAGACGGCCGTCACTCGTCGTCCTCGGTCGTCGGTCGGACGCGCACCTGGTCGGGACGTGTCGCGCGCAGTGCTTCGAGCTCCTGTGCCGTCAGCAGGAAGCGCTCGTCGCGTTGGAGGCCGACCTCCAGTTGGAAGCCTTGGTCGGGGACGAGCCAACCGGATCCGTACAGCTGACCGAGGACCGCTTCAGCGTTGCCCGGGATGCGGACGCAGCGGTCGGCGAGGGCGACCCAGCGCTCGGCTCGGAACCGATCGATGTCGGTGACGGGCTCGTAGCGCCAACCGTACGAGAGCTGCAGGCCGCCGTGGTCACCCACCCAGGCGAAGTTCAGATCGATGAACAGCTCCTCGCCCTGCCGCGCGCGGATCATGACGCTCCACGGCTCGACGGTCAGGTGGTAGCCCGCTTCGAGCAGCACCTCGCAGACCGTCAGCAGATGCGCTCTGACATCGGCCGGGTCGCGCTCGGGCGAGAGATACCCGGCATCGAAGCCGCCGACGTCGTGTCCGAGGAAGTCGTGTTCACGGACGGCGCCGAGGAGGTTGCCGTAGAACGGGTAACAGGTCAGCTCCAACCGTTCTGCGAGGAGGTCCTCGATCTGGCCGTAGAGGTCGAGGATGGCACGCTTGCGAGCGGTCGTGTTCCCGGAGCGCAGCTGGCCGAACTTGTTGAAGGTGTGGCCACGCGCCACGCGCTCGGTGACCTCTGCGGCGTGGCTCGGGAACCCTGGGACGAAGCGCAGGGCGGTACCGCCACCACCGAGAGCGATCGGACGGGTTGCGTGTCGCAGTTCGACAACGTCTTCGTCGCCGAGGAACTCGGTCAGCTGCGAGCAGTTCATCGAGAACGCTGGTGCCCCGTCGTCGGCGGGCGGAGCGGCGTAGGTCCGCGCGATCGGCTCACCGTTCAGCAACAGCACGATGGGAGCCTCTGGATCAGCGTCGGTCGTCAGCGAGCCACGGAGGGGTTCCGGTGAGCCCGAGAGGAACCCGAGCGAGGTGACCTCACCGACCGTGGTCGCCTGTGCGAACGAGACCGAGATCTCGGACCAGCGGGTCGTGACCGCCCGGGCGCGGCGCAACTCGCTGCTGAGACGCTCGTCGTCAGGGAAGTGTTGCAGTCCGGCCTCGGCGACCTCGAGCGCGGACCGTGGCGATCCGAGCTGCCGGTACGCACGCGACACGCGGACGTAGGTGATGGCACGGGCCTCGGCGCGGCTGTCGGCCGTCGCGGCCTCCCAGTCCGCGACGCACTGCTGCCAGTCACGTTCGAGGGCGAGGAGTTCGATCGAGCGCATGGCGAGTGCTGCGTCCTCCGGATCGCGTGCGCGCCCGGCGTCGATCGCTTGGCGGGCCGACCACAGCCGCCTGCCCTCCCGGTAGCCGCGCTCCAGTTGGAGCCAGATGGCCACGGCGTCGACGTCAGACATCGTCTCCACCAGCGACCTGGTACGCGCGATCACCTCCTCGGTCGGCAGCGTCCGTCGCCACGAGCCCACCTGTTCTCGGACCTGCCGCTGCGCGAGGGCGTTGACCGCCTGTCCCGGGCTGCGTCCGAGCGGACGTGACAGCAACTCGGCGGCGCGGCGGGCCCGACGCCGAGCTTCCCCCAGCATCCGCCGCCTGGCGGTACGCAGGAGCCGAAGCAGTCGCAGTAGGTGCCGTCGGCCACGGAACACCGCACGTCGGCCACGCCAGTACCACGCCTTGGCTGCTGGGAGGAACTCCCCTGGCCGCCGTGCCCACAGCAGCGGACCGAGGGCGCGTGCGCGCGCGCGCGCGATCCAACTCCTGGCGATCGCCCCGTTGTGGGCATGGAACCGGGCGACGAGCTGGTGGTGCTTCTGGCGTCCTTGCAGTGCGAATCGCCAGCCGTACCGGCGGTAGACGGCTCGGTGCTTCTGCTCGATCACGGCGTTGGCGGCGGCGACCTCTGAGGCTGATCTCCCGACGTCCGTCTTCAGGTACGTACACAACGGGACGCCCGGAGCCGTGCTCACGACGCGACCGCCCCCGGCGAGGAACCGGATGAAGAACTCGTAGTCCTGGCGGCGTGCGAGCCGTTCGTCGAAGCCGCCGGCGGCCCGATAGGTCTCGGCACGACCGAGCTGCGCCCACAGGTACGGGTAGAGCGAGCCCACCAGGGCGTTGTAGAGCTGATCGCCCTCCACGGCCGGCGATTTGATCCGCTCCTGCTGCCGATCCGTGTAGACCCACCGGAACGGGGCCGTACACAACACCGCCACATCGCCGGCGCGCTCGGCCGCCGCCAGTGCGGTGATCTGGAACTCGAGCTTGCGAGGGAGCCAGAGGTCGTCGGAGTCGATCCAGGCGAGGAGGTCGTCGCCCGCGGCCTCGAGGATCTGATTCCGGGCGGCAGGGCGGCCACGGTTGCGTTGGTTGCGGATCACCTCGATGCCGCCGTAGTACTCCCCGAGCTCGTCGAGCACCGACGGCGTTTCGTCCGTGCTGCCGTCGTCGATGACGACGAGTCGGATCGAACCTGTCCAGCTCTGTGCGAACACCGTCGGGATGCTGGTCCTGAGACCACGGGGATCGTTGTAGACCGGCAAGCCGACCGTTACCCGACCAAGGCTTCCGGTGGCCTGGTCATCGTCCGATCTCATCCGAACTCCGGCGCACTGTCAGGTCACCTGGCGGCCCCGTGGTGAGTGGCGCGACCGACGAGGCCGGTCGCCGTCCGGGGCAGGGCAGCCAGTAGCGTAGTGCGGGGTTCGCGAGGGTCGGCCATACGTGGCGCGACACCCTGCCTCCGGTCGAACTGTGGGAGCGATCGGTGGTGTCGGCACGACGCAACGGTCCAGGGGTAACCACGCTCCCACGCGCGTGCGCGGGAGCTCAGCGCGTCGAGCCCGCCGGCGACGCTGTGCGCGAGCGGTCGCGGCGGGCATGGTTCGACGTGGTGATGGCCGTGGGGTTCGCCGATGCCGGGCAGGCCCACCACGGGCGACCGCTCCAGGGGCGGCGCCCTGCGGATCGCCCCTGCGCGCCGGCGAGCTCTGACCGCGCCACCGCGGCCGACAGTCGGCCACACAGCTAGCCCGAGTTTCCTGGCTATCGGCTTGGTGAGGGGTGGAGGCGGCCGGTTGATCCGGTGAGATTGTTGGGTTGACCTGCGGTTTCGTCGTCGAGGGTGCTTGCTTTCGGGCGGCCAGTCATGTATTACCCATATATGCCTTCAATCGTTGGAAAGCGCCGCGGGAACCAGACCTACTACTACCTGGT